>NZ_CAHJXS010000001.1:0-426936 GCF_903645345.1 Corynebacterium sp. Marseille-Q2823
CCACATTTTCGGCTCATCCCCGCGTGAGCGGGGATGAGCCGAAAATGTGGGATTCCCTGAACCGGGATAAGAAGTGCTCCCCGCGTGAGCGGGGATGAGCCTCAGCGACCCGATACCGTTAAAGACCGGCTTAAGTGCTCCCCGCGTGAGCGGGGATGAGCCCTAGACCATCTAGTCACAGTGACGAAAAAGGCCGTGCTCCCCGCGTGAGCGGGGATGAGCCGTCTAAGAATCTGTCCACCAAGAAGATGAAGTCGTGCTCCCCGCGTGAGCGGGGATGAGCCCGGATGGGGCGCGGGAACATCTTTCCCGCCTGAGTGCTCCCCGCGTGAGCGGGGATGAGCCCGTGCAAGTTGAGCTGAAGTCCATGGTGACGGGGTGCTCCCCGCGTGAGCGGGGATGAGCCTAGACACCCCAGAGCAAGGTCTTCAACGGCTCGGTGCTCCCCGCGTGAGCGGGGATGAGCCCCCGAACCAGGCGACACCACACCCTGGCGCGTCGTGCTCCCCGCGTGAGCGGGGATGAGCCCTGACGGAGCACGAGAAATATCCACCACCTCCGGTGCTCCCCGCGTGAGCGGGGATGAGCCCCCTCACCCTGGAGTGGTGAGGTGGGAGCGAACGTGCTCCCCGCGTGAGCGGGGATGAGCCCCGGTTTGTCTGTTACCGAGCTGTCGCAGTCTGGTGCTCCCCGCGTGAGCGGGGATGAGCCCTACATGGCTGTCACCACGCCGCCGCGGTTCACGTGCTCCCCGCGTGAGCGGGGATGAGCCCCCAAACCGGGGTACCGGCGTGTTCCAGGTCGAGTGCTCCCCGCGTGAGCGGGGATGAGCCCCTCCGGGTTGCCTTGCGGGGTGGCTTTGTCGCGTGCTCCCCGCGTGAGCGGGGATGAGCCCGCCCAAAGAAAGTGCATTCCGACCATGGTTCCGTGCTCCCCGCGTGAGCGGGGATGAGCCGTCCCCGTCGCGCTCATAGTCGACGTCAAGGTAGTGCTCCCCGCGTGAGCGGGGATGAGCCGCAAAACTCACGAAAGCAATCCGAACCGAAGCCGTGCTCCCCGCGTGAGCGGGGATGAGCCGCTGAAACGCGGTTGGCGGAGTTGAAGCGTGCGGTGCTCCCCGCGTGAGCGGGGATGAGCCCCACGCCGGGGCGTCAGCCAGATAGACGGGCAGGTGCTCCCCGCGTGAGCGGGGATGAGCCCAGTCATCGTCGGCGTGATTGGTGTCATCGGCAGTGCTCCCCGCGTGAGCGGGGATGAGCCGAAACACCTCGTGCTCAGTAACGGCACCGGCATGTGCTCCCCGCGTGAGCGGGGATGAGCCCTTGGTGGGGCCGTACTCTGTGCCGCCTGCTTTGTGCTCCCCGCGTGAGCGGGGATGAGCCCCTGCCACCGAAGTACCTCACCGTCCACCCCGAGTGCTCCCCGCGTGAGCGGGGATGAGCCCCCAGCAGGCTGACCCGTCAACTGGCCACCAACGTGCTCCCCGCGTGAGCGGGGATGAGCCCAGGGCGGCGGGCTGCTCCGTCAACTCGCCACCGTGCTCCCCGCGTGAGCGGGGATGAGCCCAACCTTACGACCCCCAAT
Source organism: Corynebacterium sp. Marseille-Q2823 (assembly GCF_903645345.1). Classification (NCBI taxonomy): domain Bacteria; kingdom Bacillati; phylum Actinomycetota; class Actinomycetes; order Mycobacteriales; family Corynebacteriaceae; genus Corynebacterium; species Corynebacterium sp. Marseille-Q2823. The sequence goes on from NZ_CAHJXS010000001.1 coordinate 1,585, forward strand.
CCGACCCGAATACAGTGCTCCCCGCGTGAGCGGGGATGAGCCGGATGGGACGCGACGATTGAATAAAGGAGAAACGTGCTCCCCGCGTGAGCGGGGATGAGCCGACCACAATCAGCGCCCTAGACGAGGAAGACTTGTGCTCCCCGCGTGAGCGGGGATGAGCCCAAATGGCTTTGAAGCTTATACGTTCTGGCCCGGTGCTCCCCGCGTGAGCGGGGATGAGCCGGGCAAGGGCTGGCCGCAGCTCGGACAGAACGAGTGCTCCCCGCGTGAGCGGGGATGAGCCGTGGATTACCGTCGCCATCTCCGATGCCGTACCGTGCTCCCCGCGTGAGCGGGGATGAGCCCCAACCCTGCATGGTCTCCAGCACGCCCTTAAAGTGCTCCCCGCGTGAGCGGGGATGAGCCCTACCAACAGCCTTGTCGTACTCCAGCACCACCGTGCTCCCCGCGTGAGCGGGGATGAGCCCCACGTGGGCCTTCTGCTCACGCACCATCGAATGTGCTCCCCGCGTGAGCGGGGATGAGCCGGCTGTAATGCCGAAAACGCAGAAACCCCCAACGTGCTCCCCGCGTGAGCGGGGATGAGCCCGACAAGAGTTTCACACCGCCGACTAGGACAGGGTGCTCCCCGCGTGAGCGGGGATGAGCCGAACGCATTAACGGAGGGGCTAGCGGCCCTGCGGTGCTCCCCGCGTGAGCGGGGATGAGCCCCAGCGCTCTATCAGCATCGAGCACTCTAATAGGTGCTCCCCGCGTGAGCGGGGATGAGCCGGCACCCGCGCTCTTGCCGGAATGTGAGGAGTGGTGCTCCCCGCGTGAGCGGGGATGAGCCCTCTCCAAAGTCTCCCGAACATCGTTGATGAGGGTGCTCCCCGCGTGAGCGGGGATGAGCCGTTCCGCTGCTTCATCAACCCGTCATGCCGCACGTGCTCCCCGCGTGAGCGGGGATGAGCCCTGGATAACCCACCTGCTGTGGATGATTTGGGGGTGCTCCCCGCGTGAGCGGGGATGAGCCCTCGCCAATCGCGGGGATGGGCATGCCTGCCTCGTGCTCCCCGCGTGAGCGGGGATGAGCCGGCAGAGAGCCACAAAAGAAAAGGACACAGACCGTGCTCCCCGCGTGAGCGGGGATGAGCCCAAACAAGGAGGTTGCATGACTTTCCTTCATACGTGCTCCCCGCGTGAGCGGGGATGAGCCCACACCGGACGACCAGCGGCGAAGAGCTTTCTCGTGCTCCCCGCGTGAGCGGGGATGAGCCCCCGACCAGCTGGATGACCTGTACCACCATCGAGTGCTCCCCGCGTGAGCGGGGATGAGCCCGCGGGGCAGCAGGTATCGGGAGCACAGGACAGGTGCTCCCCGCGTGAGCGGGGATGAGCCGTCGTCGCATAAGAAAAGCCCCGTTGCAGCGGGGTGCTCCCCGCGTGAGCGGGGATGAGCCCAGAACCAGTGGGTGAAGACCCGCAGCATGTACGTGCTCCCCGCGTGAGCGGGGATGAGCCCTGGAACCACTCAAGCTCTATCCGAGACCCCGGGTGCTCCCCGCGTGAGCGGGGATGAGCCCTCACCAGACGCCTCAACCGTCTACACGCCGCCGTGCTCCCCGCGTGAGCGGGGATGAGCCGACGCAAGGACACCCTAGGCCCACTGGGGGGGATGTGCTCCCCGCGTGAGCGGGGATGAGCCCCCTCCACTACATGCTCGACATGGACACCGACGGTGCTCCCCGCGTGAGCGGGGATGAGCCGTGATGGTCTGCCAACCACTGGGGGTGGAACTAGTGCTCCCCGCGTGAGCGGGGATGAGCCGACACCCACATCCGGGACGGCAGTCACAAGTATGTGCTCCCCGCGTGAGCGGGGATGAGCCGGTACCCACGGCCCGAGGCCGGCTTTGCTGATGGTGCTCCCCGCGTGAGCGGGGATGAGCCCCGGCAGAACTAGACCCCGACCCCTGTGAAATCGTGCTCCCCGCGTGAGCGGGGATGAGCCCATGGTCGTCATGAGCATCCCCCTATGACTGTGGTGCTCCCCGCGTGAGCGGGGATGAGCCCAGTGGTTTTTCCATCACCCTCGCCTGTGCCGAGTGCTCCCCGCGTGAGCGGGGATGAGCCCCGGAGGGAGCATAGTGCAGATTGACGAAATACGTGCTCCCCGCGTGAGCGGGGATGAGCCCCGTCCGGGGTGCTGGTCAGCTCAAACACAACAGTGCTCCCCGCGTGAGCGGGGATGAGCCGACCTCCCCGTCTCTGACTGGCCCTAAGGGTGAGTGCTCCCCGCGTGAGCGGGGATGAGCCCTTACGCATGCGACGCCACAACGAATCATCCACGTGCTCCCCGCGTGAGCGGGGATGAGCCGTGGGATGTTTTCTCCTCCGCGATTCAGATAGCGTGCTCCCCGCGTGAGCGGGGATGAGCCCCCAGAAAACATTCAGCCGCTTGAGGATCTTCAGTGCTCCCCGCGTGAGCGGGGATGAGCCCGCACCAGTGGTGACCACCTGTTTGATGGCACGGTGCTCCCCGCGTGAGCGGGGATGAGCCCACCACCGGGCCCTGACGAATCTTCTTCAGCATGTGCTCCCCGCGTGAGCGGGGATGAGCCCCAGTCAAACGACAAACCACGGCCAGTCTTCTTGTGCTCCCCGCGTGAGCGGGGATGAGCCGGACATTCGCCAGCAGCTGACAGGCGGGCGTGAGTGCTCCCCGCGTGAGCGGGGATGAGCCCCTTAATATGTTCTGGATCACGGTCTTCATCCCGTGCTCCCCGCGTGAGCGGGGATGAGCCCACCTTGGACCGTAACGGTATGGGTGTGCCCGTGTGCTCCCCGCGTGAGCGGGGATGAGCCCCCGCGATGCGGAGTTTCCGAGGTCGCGGGTTGGTGCTCCCCGCGTGAGCGGGGATGAGCCCTGGGAATCACTCATGGGTGTTCTTAGGGCCGGGTGCTCCCCGCGTGAGCGGGGATGAGCCCTGCTCGTACAGAGCAATCTGCTTTTCGTTAGCGTGCTCCCCGCGTGAGCGGGGATGAGCCCACCACTTGGTAGCACTGGCGGGCACGCTCCCCGTGCTCCCCGCGTGAGCGGGGATGAGCCCCCCAATTAAGCGACAGGGAAATATCGTCAAGTGTGCTCCCCGCGTGAGCGGGGATGAGCCCTTCACCTCAGGCGGCGGCTGCAACCGTCGCAGGTGCTCCCCGCGTGAGCGGGGATGAGCCCCCTCCACTACATGCTCGACATGGACACCGACGGTGCTCCCCGCGTGAGCGGGGATGAGCCGTGATGGTCTGCCAACCACTGGGGGTGGAACTAGTGCTCCCCGCGTGAGCGGGGATGAGCCCCGGGGCTTCAGCGCATCAAACCTGGTCGTGGTGTGCTCCCCGCGTGAGCGGGGATGAGCCCTGACCGTCAACGCGGTGCACGTGCTCAACATGGTGCTCCCCGCGTGAGCGGGGATGAGCCCCCCAAGGCCGCCGCTTCCCGCAGTGGAGCATGGTGCTCCCCGCGTGAGCGGGGATGAGCCCGGTATTGAGGTGAAGCTAGATAAGTTTGGCGAGTGCTCCCCGCGTGAGCGGGGATGAGCCCAGGCGGGTTAGTCCTATTCCAACCACCCCACAGTGCTCCCCGCGTGAGCGGGGATGAGCCGCCGGGGTGGGTGGAGCGCACCAGCTTGCCCTGGTGCTCCCCGCGTGAGCGGGGATGAGCCGTTAGACACCCGTGGCGGGCGGTTCTCAGGACCGTGCTCCCCGCGTGAGCGGGGATGAGCCGTCATTTTCGTGGGGGCGAATTCAGCCGGGAATGTGCTCCCCGCGTGAGCGGGGATGAGCCGTTCGCAACAACCGTCGGGTCATTCTCATGCTCGTACTCCCCGCGTGAGCGGGGATGAGCCCCCCAGTGTGCTTGCAAGAATTCAGCCACCCGCGTGCTCCCCGCGTAAGCGGGGATGAGCCACGGCGCACGATGACCGGCACGCCACCACCGCCGTGCTCCCCGCATAAGTGGGGACTATTATTTTCGAAACGCAGTTCCTTGCACTCACACCCTTCAATTTCTGGAGATTCATTTCTCACGTTGCTTTTGTAGGTTTGCTTTCAGAGCAGCAATGTAGTCATCCAGTTCGCCCCAGTACGCTAGGGTCAGTATCTGTGATTCAGGAAGTCGACCCGCTTATCCATTCCCTGTACCAGGTCTTCGACCTCATTGGTGTGGTGCTCAACGGCATTATTGGTGGCACGATTGCGCGCCGCAGGGAATTCGACATTATTGGTTTCGTCTTTCTGGCGCTCTTTTCGGCGCTGGCGGGCGGAATGATCCGTGACATGCTTATTTCCAGTGGCCCGGCAGCGGCGATTTCTGATCCGTGGTACCTGTCGCTGGCGTGTGTGGGCGCGCTCATTGCATTTTTGATGGACCTCAAAGGCAAGGCCTGGGAGATTTTTCTTGAGCATGCGGATGCTGTCATCCTGGGCGTGTGGTGCACGACTGGCTGCGTGAAGGCGCTGGCCTACGATATGCCGTTTATTGCCTGCGTCTTCTTAGGTGTTCTGACCGCAGTGGGCGGCGGTATGGTACGCGATGTTGCTTCCGGGCAGATTCCCTCGGTCTTTGGAGGTAGTCCGCTTTACGCCGTGCCGGCTGTGCTCACCGGAATCGTGATGGCTTCCTTCGCGCAATTCGATAAGTTTGCCCTTGGCATGATCGTCTCGCCCTTTGTGGGCTTTGGCCTGGCAGTTATGGCGTATTGGCGCGGGTGGGTGCTTCCGCGAGCAGGTGTAGCGCCCCTGAATTACACCGCGGCGCAGGTGGCATCGATCGCGCGGAGAGCCGAAATCAGAGGCTTTCGGCGTGGCCGCAGAAAACGAAAATAGATTCTCGGCCGGACTTAAGCCTATTGACTGCTGTTTTCTTGGCTTTGGTTAGATCGGTCTATTTTTGTTGTCCTCGGGATTTACAGCAAGCTCATTAGCTGCAGGCTTTTGTTGGTCTCGATTGAGGAAAGTTCTCACGAGAGGAGTAAGGGACGCTAAGCCAAGGAACGCGGCGCCGACGAAGGACTCCGGTGAGTCAAGAAAGAGCAAACAGAAGAAAATGCCGACGATGGAGGCGAATGTAATGAACGCGGCGACACGAAAGCCAGCCTTGGCCTCCCAAATAGCGTGATCGAAGGCCTTCTGAGTGATCAGCCGATCCGCAATCGTGTCTTCGTGTGCATCGTCAAGAATCCGTTTGCCAAGTCCAGGCTGAATCCTCTCGTAACCATCGATGATGTGAGGCGGAGGAATGGGGCCGGCGTACGTATGGCCGATAATGTGGCCATATCCGATTAATTGCCCGTCGATCCCTGGGATTGCCGGTTGATTTGGCGGCTGATCCTGCCCCCAATTTGGTTGAATACGCGGGTCTGTCGGGTCTGAGTGCTGCGACGGGCGACCGATAGGGCCTTGTCCACCTGACTCGAGTGGCTGAAGGTGATCTTGTCCATCCCGCGCGCCGTGGAGTGGAACATCGTCATGACTCATACCGTACCTTCTCTATGGTTCGTCTGTCTGAGTTACACAATATATGAAAGGAATGGGCTGGATTGGAGCTGTAGTGGGCAGCCGGACTCAACTGCCGCTTTAGGCCCAATACTCTCCGTTGGATTATCTGGTATGTCTGGGCCTGCAGCGTTGGCTCCCTGTGCTGTTTTCTCCTTCGCCACCTTCGGTAACCCCCTGTGCGAGGAAGCACGCGGATAAATCGTAGGGGCCCAATTATTGCCGCCAAAGTAAAAACAAAACACCGCTCTCCTGAATCAAGACAGGTAGATTGGTGTTTTAACGTGCTTCCCCACCAGGACTCGAACCTAGAATGACGGTACCAAAAACCGTAGTGTTGCCGATTACACCATGGGGAAACTGCGCACACTGTAGTGAGCGCTGGGGGACATGTTACCTGACGGGTGCACACGAGACCTAAACAGGTGGCCGACCTTCACGTTGCTGCCGGCGCTCTTGGCTGGTGAGGGCGATGTCCGGTGGGGGAGATACAGTAGGAGTCATGGTTCGACAAAGGATGACCGGGCGTGAGCGCCGTGAGCAATTGATCTCCATTGGGCGCGCGGCCTTCGCAGAACGCGGCTTCGATGGTGCCAGCGTGGAAGACATCGCCGCGCGCGCCGGCGTGTCCAAGCCGGTGGTCTATGAGCACTTCGGCGGCAAGGAAGGCCTGTACGCCGTCGTCATCGACCGCGAGCTCGTCGCTTTGGAAAAGGTCGTCACGGAATCACTGCAGACGGGTTCGTGGCGCCAGCGCATCGAGCAGGGGGTCGTCGCTTTGCTGACCTACGTGGAGGAGGAGACCGATGGTTTCTTAATCCTCGTGCGCGACTCCAAGCCAGGGGAGGAGCGTAGCTTCTCCACGCTGTTGAACACAGCGGTAAATCAGATTGCGCATATCCTCGGTGAGGCCTTCGAACACCGCGGTCTCGACCCCGAGCTGTCGGTGCTCTACGGCCAAGCGCTCGTCGGCATGGTGGCCACCACGGCCCAGTGGTGGCTAGATGAACGCGAGCCTTCGCGTGAGACAGTCGCAGCGCACATCGTCAATTTGTGCTGGAATGGTCTTTCCGGCATGGAAGCAGCACCGAAGTTGAAGGGAGCCAAGTAGGTGGCAACGCCGATGCTGGGCGGGCTGCTCAAAGTAGCCGCCTCAGATCCGAAACTCAAAGGTCTCGCTACTCAAGTGGGCACACCGTCGCTGCACATCACGGGCATCGACCAGGCCCGCCCCTGGGCCATTGGAACGCTGGCGCACCACGCGCCGGTGCTGGTGGTGACTGCCTCCGGGCGTGAGGCGGAGGACCTCACCGCAGAGCTGGCAGCCATGCTGGGGGATAAGGTCGCCTACTTTCCCGCGTGGGAGACGTTGCCGCATGAGCGGCTGTCGCCGGCCCCGGATATCGTCGGCAAGCGCGCGCGTGTGCTCGACCTAGTGGGGGCGGGCAAAGCCCAAGTGGTGGTGACCTCTGCCCGCGGGTATTGCCAGCCTATCCTGAGCAAAGTGGAAGGCCGCGAGCCCATCTTCCTGAAGGAAGAAGCTGAGCACGAGCTCTCACATATCCTTTCGGAGTTGGAGTTTCGCGCCTACAAGCACGTGGATATGGTGGCCAAGCGCGGCGAGTACGCCACGCGCGGCGGCATCCTCGATGTTTTCCCCACCACCTCGGACTACCCGGTGCGTGTGGAGTTCTGGGGCGATGAGATTACCGATATCCGCCAGTTCTCCGTGGCGGATCAGCGCGCCATCCCGGAGATTGAGGTCGGCGAGGTCGCCATCTATCCCGCTCGCGAGCTGCCGATTACTAATGAGGTTGCCGCACGCGCCCGTGAGCTGGCTCAGAAGTTTGGCGGGAATGCGGCTCTGGCAGAACTGCTGACCAAGGTAGGCGAGCACATCCCTGCCGACGGTATGGAGGCGTTGCTTGCCGTGCTAGCCGACGACCCCTTTGTCACCCTCCCCGAACTCCTCACGGCGGGCACGCACGTGGTGCTCGTGGCACCGGAAAAGATCCGCACGCGCATTGCGGACCTGGAATCCACCGATGCGGAGTTCTTGGCTGCTGGCTGGGAGGCCGCCGCGATGGGCGCGGATGGTCCGCTGGCTGCCGAGGGCTTGGATACCTCGGCGTCGAGTTACCGCTCCTATGAGTCGCTTGAGGCGACGTGCCGGAATATCGAGGCCCCGCTGTGGACTTTTGCCCCGCCGGGGATGTTCGCCGCCGCTGAATCGGAGACTCTGCCGCTGGATTTTGAGCCCGGACCTACCCCACGCGGTGATATCTCAGAGATTGATGCGATGATGGCGCAGCTTCTAGCGCACACCACCGCTGGTGGGCGGGCTGCGTTTATTGCTCCTGCCCAGGGTGCGATCAAGCGCATGGTGGAGCGTTTCGCGGAGAAGGGGATTCCCACCAAGGTGGCCACGCCTGGGTGGGAGCCGAGCCCCGGCGAGGTCACCCTCTATCAGGCCTTGTCCCATGCGGGTCTGGTTTTCCCAAAGGTGCGCAAGCTGAAGGATGCTGAAGCGCTGCCGCTCGTGGTTATTACGGAAACTGATCTGACGGGTAACCGCGTCGGTGATATTGCGGGTGCGAAGCGTCGCCCAGCAAAGCGCCGCAACCGCGTGGATCCCCTCGCCCTGAAGCAGGGGGATTACGTGGTGCATGAGACCCATGGCATCGGCAAGTTCCTCAAGATGGCCGAGCGCACCGTACAGTCCGGTGATGAGACGTCGCGCCGCGAGTACATCGTGCTGGAGTATGCGGCGTCCAAGCGCGGTCAGCCGGCCGACCAGCTGTGGGTGCCCATGGATTCGTTGGATCTGTTGAGCAAATACACCGGCGGTGAGGCGCCGACGCTGTCCAAGATGGGCGGCTCGGATTGGAAGAACACCAAGAAGAAGGCGCGTGCCGCGGTGCGTGAGATCGCCGGTGAGCTGGTGGAGCTTTATGCCAAGCGCCAGGCAGCCCCTGGCCACCAGTTTGGGCCCGATACGCCGTGGCAGGCGGAGATGGAGGATAATTTCCCCTTCGTCGAGACTGAAGACCAAATGCTGGCCATCGATGCCGTCAAGCAGGATATGGAATCCACGGTGCCGATGGACCGCGTGGTCGTCGGCGATGTGGGCTATGGCAAGACCGAGGTTGCGGTGCGCGCGGCCTTCAAGGCCGTGCAGGACGGTAAGCAGGTGGCGGTCCTCGTGCCCACGACTCTGCTGGCGCAACAGCACGCCGATACCTTCCGCGAGCGCATGCAGGGCTTTCCGGTGGATATTGAGGTCCTCTCGCGCTTTACCTCGGCCAAGGAGTCCAAGGAGATTCTCGCCGGCTTGGCGGATGGTTCCGTGGACATCGTCATCGGCACCCACCGCCTGCTGCAAACGGGCGTGCAGTGGAAGAACTTGGGCCTCATCGTGGTGGATGAGGAGCAGCGCTTCGGCGTGGAGCACAAGGAGCACATCAAGGCGCTCAAAGCCAGCGTGGATGTGCTCACCATGTCCGCGACACCGATTCCACGCACCTTGGAGATGTCCATGGCGGGCATCCGTGAAATGTCTACGATTTTGACGCCTCCGGAGGACCGTCACCCGGTCCTGACCTATGTGGGCGCGTATGAGGATAAGCAGGTGGCAGCGGCCATCCGCCGCGAGCTGCTTCGCGACGGCCAAGTCTTCTTCATCCACAACAAAGTCGCCGACATCGAAAAGAAGGCCCGCGAACTGCGGGACCTGGTGCCGGAGGCGCGCATCGTCGTCGCACACGGCCAGATGAACGAGGACGTGCTTGAACGCACCGTCCAAGGTTTCTGGGACCGCGAGTTCGACGTGCTGGTATGTACCACCATCGTGGAGACCGGTCTGGATATCGCTAATGCGAATACCCTCATCGTGGAGAACGCCCACCACATGGGTCTATCCCAGCTCCACCAGCTGCGCGGGCGCGTGGGCCGCTCCCGCGAGCGCGGCTATGCCTACTTCCTCTACCCGAAGGGCGCCACGCTGACGGAGACCTCCTATGACCGTCTGGCCACCATCGCCCAGAACAACGATCTGGGCGCGGGCATGGCCGTGGCCATGAAGGACCTTGAGATGCGCGGTGCCGGCAACGTGCTGGGCGCGGAGCAGTCCGGCCACATCGCCGGCGTGGGCTTCGACCTCTACGTGCGCCTTGTCGGTGAGGCGGTGGAGACCTTCAAGGCGCTCGCGCGTGGGGAGACCCCCGTGGTCACGGACGAAGGGCCGAAGGAAATCCGCATCGACCTGCCGGTGGACGCCCACATCCCGGAGTCCTATATCAACTCCGAGCGCCTGCGCCTAGAGGTTTACCGCAAGCTCGCAGCCTCCAAAGACAACGCGGACCTGGCACACGTGGTGGAGGAAATGCAGGACCGCTACGGCCCCGTTCCGGAGCCGGTGGAACGCCTTCTCGCCGTGGCCCGCCTGCGCCACCAGGCCCGCCGGGCTGGGGTCAGCGACATCACGGTGCAGGGCACGCGCATCAAGGTCCACCCGGTGGAGCTGGCGGATTCGAAACAGGTACGCCTCAAGCGCCTCTACCCGGGCTCCAACTACCGTGCGGCGGCTAAAGCAATCCAGCTCAGCTTCCCCAAGGCAGGACGGAATGTCACAGACCCCAAGCTGCGTGACATTGAGCTGCTGCAATGGGTGGCGGATTTCCTAGCGTCGATGTTTGAACTCGAGCACGTTGACGTCAGTGGTGCTAAGACTAAGAAAAACGTCATTAGCGTAGGAGAGAAGTAATGGACGCCGCGAACAACCGCCTTGGCTATCCTCGGGCGAATCAACGGATCGTCATGGTGGCGGTGTGGATGTTCGCGGCGTTGATCAGCATCCCCGTCTCGCTGGTCATAAAGTTCAGCGGTGAGAACGGCGGCTGGCTCACCTTCATGTTGATGATGTTTGGGGTAATCCTGGTTGGTGTCTGGGTGTTGCTTGGGCTGCTGCCGCTCTTTATCCGCAGTGATTACGAGAGCAAGCTGGAGTGGGCGTGGGTGTCCATGGCCCTGGTGTTCATCGGCTTCATCCTGGGCAACGCCAACCTGCCGGATTTTGGAGACATCGGACCGGCCACCGTACCGACGTGGTGGTTTGGCAACGAGGAAGCGGCCACAATCACCGGCGGCATCCTCCTCGTTATCAGCGGCATCGGCCACGTGATGTGGCTCGCAAGCTGCATCACGTACGCGGTGCTCTCGCACCGCTCAGCACCTGAGGTGTTCTAGAGAACGAGGCGCCCGGTGCCCAAGCCCCACACTGCGGCGACAGCGCCGACAATCACCAGCGCCACAACGCACCATTCGAAGGTGTTAAACACGCGCTCCTTCTTGTACAAGCGCGTGGCCACATAAGGGATCATGCTCGGGACCACAGCCAGCGCGCCAAGCAGCACGTAGACCGGGTCGGCGGCGTAAATGAGCCAGACGGAATAAATGAAGGCGACGAGGCCGATGTAGAGGTGGCGGCGGTTCTCACGGCGGCTCACCTCCGGGCCAGACAAGTCGAAGCGCACCCCGGCATGCGGGTGGGTTAGCCCCTTGCCGCGCACCGCCAAGAGCACCAGGTACAGCGAGGAGAAGATGTAAGGCAGCAGGTACATGATGGTGGCCAGCTGCACCATCGCGTTATAGGACGTCTCGTTGAGGAAGAAGACGATGACGAAGAGCTGAATCGTCAGCGTGGAAATCAGCTGCGCAACCCAGGGCGCGCCGGCGATGTTCACGGTGCCGATCTTGCGGGGGAGAAGACCATCGACAGCCATCATGACGATCGGCTCCGCGCACAGCATCTGCCAGGACACATAGGCGCCGAGCACGGAAAGGCACAGGCCCAGGGAGATGAGCGCGCCGCCCCATTCGCCGACCGCGGCGGTGAGCACGGAGGCCATCGAGTTATCCGGAAGCGCTGCGAGCTCCTCCTGGGTAAGGACGCCGAAGCTCAGCGTGGACACGGACACCAGCAGCGCCAAGACGCTGATGAAGCCGATGACGGTGGCGCGGCCGACGTCGGCACGCGTGCGAGCCTGCTTGGAGTAGACCGAAGCGCCCTCCACGCCGATGAAGACCCACACGGTAAAGAGCATGATTCCCTGCACCTGCTCAAAGAGGGACTTATCAGAAGCCTTGCCCCAGATATCCAGGGTGAACTTGTCCCAGCTAAATCCCACGAAAGCGAGGATGACGATGAAGGCCAGGATGGGCACGATCTTGGCCACGGAGGTGACCATGTTCATGATGGCCGCCTGCTTAATACCGCGGGCCAGCACCGCAAAAATACCCCACGACAGCAAAGACACCGCAATGGCGGAAACCCAGCGGTGGTCGGCGTCAAAGAGGGGGACGTAGTGGCCGATGGTGTTGAAGAACAATGTGGCGTAGCCGACCTGGGCCATCACGGAGCCCAGCCAGTAGCCCCAACCGGAGGTGAAGCCGATGAAATCACCTAAGCCGGCGCGGACATAGGAGTACACACCGGAGTCGAGGTGCGGCTTGCGGTGCGCCAGGATTTGGAAGACGAAGGCGACGGAGAGCATGCCCACGCCGGCGATGAGCCAGCCGATGAGCATGGCGCCCGGGCCGGCGACGGAGGCGATGTTTTGCGGGAGAGAGAAGATACCCGCGCCCACCGTGGAACCGATGATGAGCGCGACAAGCGTCCACAGCGTCACGGAGTGCGTGCGCGGCGATTCGGTGAGATTGGAAGTGGTCATTGGTTAAAAATACCCCTTAAGGCGGGCTTTTGTGCAACTGCAGCGAAAGCTCATGGAACCCGGGACCTATACTCGTTGCTTATGACTGTCCTGTTGTTAGATCCGCGCTGGCCCACCCTAATCCCTCTGGAGGCCGTTGGAAAACTGCAGGGACCTGTTGTTTTTACCGATGAAGTACCGGTGAAGGTGCGGTGGAATTTCGACCAGCTCCTGTGCGGTGAGGATCCGGCAGGCCACGGTGTTGTGGTGAGCACAGATCCGTCCCACCCGCAGGTGCGCGCGCTTATCGACGCCCACGCGGAGCTCATCCTTGCCCCCTCCCTGGAGGAGCCGATGTGGCAGGCGCGCGAGGTGATGACGCGGGCCCGGCGCATCGGGGAGTGGGAGCGCGATCAAACCCATGAGAGCTTGCTGCCGTATCTGGAGGAAGAGTCCGCGGAGTTCGCCGAGGCGGTGCGGGAGCGCGCCTCTGAGGCCGAGCTGCTCAAGGAACTCGGTGATGTTTTCTTACAAGTCCTTTTCCATGCCGAGATAGCGGCGCGCCGCGGAGCTTTTAGCCTCGATGACGTCGCCATGTCCTTCGTCAACAAAATGCGCTCCCGCGCGCCCTACCTTTTTGACGGCACGGAGGACGTCGTGGAGGTAGAGGAGCAGGAGCGCCTGTGGGCCGAAGGTAAGGCCCGAGAAAAGGACTAGCCCTTCTGGATGATGGAGGACAGCAGAGGAGCGTAGTCGGTGAGCGTGGAGGACAGGCCAGTGCCGCCGGTGACGATGGTGTCTTCCTTAACGATCTTGCACTCGAGGGCACGGTCAGCGGTCTGGCCGGAGTACTTCACAGCGGCGAGGGCCAGCGGGCCGAGTTCCTCGGTGTTGCCCAGAGCCATGAGGTTCTTTGATAGCTGGTTGCGGGTGGTGTCCGGGCCGAGCAGCTCGCCCTCGGTCGTCTGATCGATCAGCGTCAGGGTGCTGCGGAGGGTGTTGCAGTCAGCATTCTGGATGCCCTGGGAAAGGAAGCCGCCCAACTCCTCGAGGGATGCGGCGGACGCGGTGGCGGGCACGACAGCACCCAGGGTGACAACAGCGGCAGCAGTGGCAGCGATACGACGGATGAACATGGAACTCCTTGAGATTGAAGAAAGGGCGTTGAAAGAACGTGCAGGACCGGCGTAGGCGCGGCGGACCGTTCATCGGTGCAGTGTAGCGCACAATGTTACGCATGGGAATACTTTGACATAATTACTCGAAATATTTTTGCTTAGCTAGGTTCCTTTCGTCGCCAAGCGGCGCCCTCTGTGTCGGTCTAACCCACACGTGAAACCGTCTGTAGTATTCACCTTTATGACACAGGGGCTACGGAGGATTGGGGGCTGTGGCCTCGGCATTGTCTTGGCCATCATTCTGATCATTTCCCTGGTGGCGTGGAGTCTTTCCTTCCTTGATAAGCCTTCCCCGTTCCGGCAGCTGTCCCCCGTTCCGGAGGATCTTCCACCCGTCGGTGGGGCAGAGGTGCCCAATATTGATGTCGAAGCGCCAGGGCGCACCGCGGACAAGTTGACGTGGTGGTCTGATCAGCTTGCCGACGCCACCAGCATCCCCGCCCAAGCTTTGCGGGCCTATGGCAACGCCGAATTGATCGCGCGGCAGTCGTGGCCGAACTGCAATCTGCGCTGGAATACCCTCGCCGGGATTGGCTGGGTGGAAACCCGTCACGGGACCTATAACGGCAATATATTCCACCGTTCTTCACTCGATGAGAACGGTCACCCCGAGCCGCCCATCGTGGGTATCCCTCTCGACGGTACGAACAACACCACCCACGTTCCGGACAGCGATGGCGGCGTGTTTGATGGCGATACTGAGTTTGATCGGGCGGTAGGCCCCATGCAATTCATCCCGTCTTCGTGGGAGCATTTTGGTCGCGACGCCAACGGTGATGGCGTAGCCGATCCAAATCAAATCGATGATGCCGCGCTGGGCGCTGCCGCCTTGTTGTGTTTCGGCGATAGAGACCTTTCGACGCCGGAAGGCTGGCGCTCAGCCATCCTCAATTACAACCAATCCGAGGATTACCTGCGTAAAGTGGCCGCTGCGGCGAATTCCTATGCCATCGAACAGCCTGCGACGTCCTAGCGCCTTTCTAGATCTTTATCACGTTGTCCGTTTCCGCCCGACACGTTCCGAAGTTTTCTGGAACAATTGGCTGCAGGTGGTTTGGGAGCCCCTCCCAGAACACGAACCCAAGATCAATTTGGCTCTATAGGAGTGAAAGCAGCATGGCTGACATCATCCACGTAATGGCACGCGAAATTCTTGATTCCCGCGGTAACCCCACCGTTGAGGCTGAAGTATTCCTCGACGATGGAGCACGCGGTGTGGCCGGCGTTCCGTCTGGCGCTTCCACCGGTGTTCACGAGGCTCACGAGTTGCGTGACGGTGGTGACCGCTACTTGGGCAAGGGTGTTCTCAAGGCAGTTGAGAACGTCAACGAAGAAATCGCTGATGAGCTTGCCGGCTTTGAGGCCGATGACCAGCGCCTGATCGACCAGGCCCTCATCAAGTTGGACGGCACTGATAACAAGTCCCGCCTCGGCGCCAACGCCATCCTGGGCGTCTCCATTGCCGCTGCCAAGGCTGCTGCCGAGTCTGCTGGCCTGCCGCTCTACCGCTACGTCGGTGGCCCGAACGCTCACGTCCTGCCCGTTCCGATGATGAACATTCTCAACGGTGGCTCCCACGCTGACTCCGGCGTGGATGTCCAGGAGTTCATGATTGCTCCGATCGGCGCGGAGTCCTTCTCCGAGGCGCTGCGCCAGGGTACTGAGGTCTACCACGCCCTCAAGAACGTCATCAAGGACAAGGGACTGTCCACCGGTCTGGGCGACGAGGGCGGCTTCGCTCCGTCCGTCGAGTCCACCAAGGCTGCACTCGACCTCATCGTTGACGCAATCAAGAAGGCCGGTCTGAAGCCGGGCGAGGACATTGCTCTGGCACTCGACGTTGCTTCCTCCGAGTTCTTTAAGGATGGCAAGTACCACTTCGAGGGCGGCGAGCACACCGCTGAGGAGATGGCCAAGGTCTACGAGGATCTCGTTGCCAACTACCCGATCGTCTCCATCGAGGACCCGCTGCAGGAAGATGACTGGGAGGGCTACACCAAGCTCACCGCAGCCATCGGTGACAAGGTCCAGATCGTGGGCGATGACTTCTTCGTCACCAACCCGGCCCGCCTCCAGGAGGGCATCGAGAAGAAGGCAGCCAACGCACTGCTGGTGAAGGTTAACCAGATCGGCACCCTGACCGAGACCTTCGACGCCGTCGAGCTGGCTCACCGCAACGGCTACCGCACCATGATGTCCCACCGTTCCGGCGAGACCGAGGACACCACCATTGCTGACCTCGCGGTTGCCCTCAACTGCGGCCAGATCAAGACCGGTGCCCCGGCACGTTCTGAGCGCGTGGCCAAGTACAACCAGCTGTTGCGCATCGAGCAGGAGCTCAGCGACGCAGCCGTCTACGCCGGCCGCTCCGCATTCCCGCGCTTCCAGGGCTAGTTTCTAGGAGTAGCCGGGAACCGGCCACTCGCTGAGATAGCGTCTAAGCGAAAGGTGTCACAGGAAACTGTGGCACCTTTTTTCGTCGGGGTGGCCTCCATAGCGCTGTGACGCATGTTATTTCTGAGACACGACGCGCGCCGCGCACCACCTGGGCTGTAGCGGGATACAATGACTTCCCGATGGCACGCACTACTTCTTCCCGCACGAAGCGCCGGAACACCGTTCCGGTCCACACGCGTGCCCGCGACGCGCAGCGCACCAAGCCGAAGAAGAGCCCGGCCCAGCCTAAGGGGCTCGACATTCTGGGTGTGGGCGTCATTATCGCCGTCGTGCTCGTAGTCCTCTTATCCATTGCCGTTCCGCTGCGCAATTACTACCACGGCCAGTCGGAGATAGCGCGCCTGGAAAGCTCCATCGCCGCCAAGCAGGAGCAGAAGGAAAACCTCCTCACCGAGATTGATAAATACCGTTCGGAGGAATACGTCAAACAAGAAGCGCGCCGCCGCTTCGGTGTGATGGATGAAGGAGAAACCGCGTTCCGCATCATGGATCCGCGGATGGACTCAGGCGATACGGTGACCTCGGAACGCCGCGAGGACGTCGACGAGCGCGCGTGGTACACGGTGCTGTGGGATTCGGTGTCACAGGATGCTGAGACCCCACCGGACACTGAAACCCCACCGGAAGCGGAGAACCCGCCGGAAGACTTAGTCGAAGCTCCTGCTGAATAGGACGCACCCGCGCCTCCGTGTCACAATGGTTCCTATGACCGTGACCGATGCTGATATTGAAGTCGTCCGCGAACAATTGGGCCGCACCCCGCGCGGCGTCGTGGACATTGCTTACCGCACCCCCGACGGAGCTCCTGCTGTGATTAAGACGGCGCCTAAGCTTCCCGACGGCACTCCGTTTCCTACCCTCTATTACCTCACCGATCCGCGCCTGACCGCTGAGGCATCGCGCCTTGAAGTTGCCCACGTCATGAAATGGATGGAGCAGCGTCTCGCGGCGGATGAGGACTTGCAGAAGGACTACCAGGCAGCGCACGAACACTACCTGGAAACCCGCAATGCCATGGAGGACTTGGGCACTGATTTTTCCGGTGGCGGCATGCCTGAGCGCGTTAAGTGCCTCCACGTGCTTATTGCTTATGCCTTGGCAGAAGGCCCGGGCCGGGTCCGCTTTGGCACCGAGGCCGTCGCGATGGCTGCAGAACACGGTAAACTCCGGGGAAGCGCCATCCCGGAGGATTGGCCCACCGTGGGGGACCTGGGCATTGATATGACCCAGTTTGATTTTTCTAACGCCGGTTAAGAGAAAGGCTAGCCTTATGACTCGCGTCGCTGCTGTCGACTGCGGAACCAACTCCATCCGCCTGCTCATCAGTGAGATCCAAGAGGATGGCAAGATTCGGGATATCTCCCGCACGATGGAGATCGTCCGCCTCGGACAAGGCGTCGACGCCACCGGTGAATTCGAGCCAGAGGCACTCGCGCGGACTCGTGCAGCCCTCGAAGAATACGTCAAGCAGATGAAATTTGAGAAGGTTGAGCGCGTGCGGATGGTGGCAACCTCGGCAACGCGTGATGCCAAAAACCACCGCGAGTTCTTCGATATGACCGAGGAGCTTCTTGGTCAGGTCCAGCCGGGTGCCCGCGCGGAGATCATTTCCGGGGAGGAGGAAGCACTGCTGTCCTTCACCGGTGCGGTGGGGGACCTGCGCTCTGAGAAGGGGCCCTACTGCGTCATCGACTTGGGCGGCGGTTCGACGGAGTTCGTCGTCGGGACAATCGACGGCGAGATTCTCGGCTCCCACTCTGCGCAGATGGGGTGCGTGCGACTCACTGAGCGCATGATGCGCAACGATCCGCCTACCGAAGCAGAGATTGAGATCGCTACTGATTACGTCGCTGAACGCATGGCTGAAGTGGAAAAGATCGTGCCCATCGACAAAGCCCAAACCTTTGTCGGCTGCGCCGGTACCTTCACGACGCTCTCGGCGCTGGCTCAGGGCATGGAACGCTACGATGCTGACTCCATCCACGGATCCGAGCTGCGCTTCGACGCTCTGCGGGTACTCACCCGGCAGATGATCGGTTTGTCCTCGGACGTGAGGGCCCTCAACCCCGTCATCCACCCGGGCCGCGCCGATGTCATCGGCGGCGGCTGCGTGGCCGTGGAGGGCATCATGACGATGATTGAGCGCAACAGTGATGCTCGTTCCTTCTTCATCAGTGAGAAGGACATCCTCGATGGCATCATTAGCGGCCTTGTCGCAAACTAAGCGAACTAGGCCGGTACCGTCCCGCGGACCGGCACAGTTCTACGGTTGCCGACCCTATTTTCGGCATGTGTCCACCCGTGCCCTAAGATAAGTGGGCACGGTTTGGCCCCCATAGCCCAATCGGCAGAGGCAGTCGACTTAAAATCGATTCAGTGTGGGTTCGAGTCCCACTGGGGGCACCATGACCAGCGGAAATGCTGGAAAAATTGGAGCAAAAAGCGAAAACCCTCTAAAAACCCTCTAAAAAATCGCTAGACAACACAGTTTTGCTGGAACTGTGTCTCTGACTCACAAGCCCCTAGCGGTACCGCCCCTGCATTCGGGCCGTGCTTTCAGCGTCGGGATCGGTTGTTGTGATGCGGGTTTTGTCTACTGATAGATGGAGCCGTCTGGGTCGGCAGCTCGGACTATATCTTCTACTGCGGAGCACAGGTCTGGGTCATCAATGTATCCGTCTTGGCAGCCGTGGTAAGTCTGGATTTCGCCCGAGGTTGGGTTACGGGCGCCATTATCTGCAGTGCCGTATCCACATGTTGCCGCCGGGCCGACGCATTCCTCAGTTTCTTCTAGTCCGGCCTGGCGCTCATTTTCGAGGTACTGCTCGCCGCCTCGGGTGTCGAAACACCATTGGGAGTAGGAGACTGTGCCATCTGACCAGCGGGCAGTGCCGGGGATCCCTTCGAGGCATTCCACGACAGTGGGTTCCGCGGGTACTTGTTCTACTGCCACAGGAGCGTCGGATGCGGGAAGTTCTGGGTCAGGTTGTGCCTCTTCCACGTGGGACTCTGGTTCCGTGGATTTGGAAGCGTCTGCGGGGGAGGTACTGGACGGGCTTGTGCTTGGTGGCGCCTCGTCGGCCCCAGTTTCGTTGCTGCTAGTACTCGTTGGACTTGGTTCAGGTGCAGGGGCGGTGCTGCAACTGCCGAGGGCAAAAGAAATAGCAGCAACCGCAAGGCTAAATTTCTTCATGCTGCTTGCCGCCTTCCATTGAAGTGATAGTGAATGAAAAGAACCCTAGCCTCTGCGCAGCGTACTTGGACGAGGAGCGGGGAGAAGACCTCACAATCCTTAGCCAAGGACACAGTGTGCTACCTCAGCGCAGCGGTGCTTCCCGACGTTTCGTTGACACGTGTGGACAATTTTGCGAATTTTGGGATTTTTGGGAACTTCCTAGCAATGGGGCACGTTGATCCCAGTGAAATGACAAACACGGCACCCCCTCCGGGGCTGCTTTTAGAGAAAGACTGTGAAAGGAATCGGGATTCGCGTGCGTTCTAGTAACCCCGTGATGAGTTCCCTCTCGTCCAGCCAAAGCCAGACCCAGGTTAACCCCTACGGTCAGAGCGACAATCCGTTTAACCAGGGAAACCGTAGCGCCGAGCGTCCGCTGACGGTTGATGATGTCGTGACCAAGACTGGCATCACCTTGGGCGTCATTATCGTTATGGCCGTGCTCAACTTCGCTATTGGTGAGTTGATCAACCCGGGCATCTCAATGATTCTTACCTTGGTTGGTGCGCTGGGCGGTTTCGTTACTGTTCTGGTCTCAACGTTTGGTAAGAAGTTCGGATCTGCTGCGGTGACGTTAATCTACGCAGTGTTTGAAGGCCTTTTCGTGGGCGGATTCTCGCTCATGTTTGCCGGCGTATCCTTCGGTAACTCCGATGGTATGGCGCTTATCGGCCAGGCCATCATGGGCACCGTTGGCGTATTTATCGGCATGCTGATGGTCTACAAGACCGGTGCAGTCAAGGTCACCCCGAAGTTCAACAAGATCATGTTCGGCCTCATCGCCGGCGTGGCTGTGATGGCGCTGGGCAACTTACTGGGAGCTATCTTCTTCGGCTTTAACCCGCTGCGTGATGGCGGCATGCTTGCCATCATCTTCTCCTTGGTCTGTATCGTTCTGGCCTCCCTGTCCTTCATGACGGACTTCGATCAGGCTGACCGTCTCATCCGCCAGGGCGCTCCGGCTCAGTATGCTTGGGGCATCGCTCTCGGCTTGGCCGTGACCCTGGTCTGGCTCTACACCGAGATTCTCCGTCTGCTGAGCTACTTCAGGGACTAGCCTCGGTACCGCCTTTAAGAACCGGCGGCCGGCACCACAATCACTTGTGGGTGCCGGCCGCCGGTTTTCTATGTCCAGTTCGCTTGCAACTACAACCCCCGTGGGGAAGCAAGGCGCTCAGTGCTGCGCGATAGGTGGCGATGTCCTAGGCATGAGAAGAGTGCCTTCCCCATTGTTAGTACACGTGTGCCAGGGGTCTTGCGATTATTTGTGTGCCTCAATTGGCAATTTCTCACCACATACGGCGAGGCGTGAAGAGGAAAGAAACGGGCCTTGCAAAAAGTGCAAATCGGCGAGAAGATACCGTTGTCTTGGGAGAAATGTTCGATCGCCCAAGTCAAAAAACGGATGAAGAATCCCGTCCACGGTGTTCCGGAGTGACCTTTGACAGCGGTATGGAGTGTGACCTGGAATCATTTTCTGCGACTGCTTGTCACCCTCCTCTGCGGAAGTTATGCAAGGTCATAGGTGGTTTTGTGAACTGCTGTGTGGATGAATCTGGTCCATACTTCCGAAACACGCGATGGGGTCGTGCCTGCAGGGTGAAAAACGACGAACGAATGTTAACAGTGTTGTAATTAGGGGGCACCTGCATGGTCATAATCGGCAGCGCAGGCGCAAGAGTCTCACGGCGCGCACCCACAATTCTTACAGGCGACGACCAGCACCTATTTATGAACCTTTTATCACTCGCATCTAATACATCATTATTTGCAACCCATTGAAAATGGACTATGTGGGGTTGGCGCGACATATTGCGCATTCTCGTGCATTCTGGTCGCAGAAGCCGCTCGCTGAGCTTGGCTCTGGCGAGGGGCTTCTGATAGTCAGAAAAGTTGGTTGAAGGGAAACCATGAAGCGAATCGGGGGCCTTGCGTTGGTGGCGGTTTGTATAGGGGTGCTTTCAAACTGCGCAGCTCCGCTGGGCCTCAGTGCTCGCGACAATGGTAATAGCTCGGGGGACTTTAGCAACTTTTCTGGCGACATGTCCGGCGGTGGCTCAGTGGACTCGGGGGTCGCTGAAGCCACCGCCACGAAGGTGCGAGAGTCTCAAGCTTCGGGCAGCGACTCTCGTACGGGCGGTGGGGTACTACCGCCACTTGGTGAATTTGATCGTACGGAGCCTGGCTTCCAGGTGTTTGATCCATGTACCGCGGAGGCTCAATCTGCTTTTAGAAATTTGGGACTACTTTTCACGGGTGAAATCAATCGGGAGACTGGTTTTCGATCTTGTCGTTTTGAGGCCCTGGAACGTGATGGAAGCAAAGCCAGTGTGAGCATAGAATCTAGGGATTACTCGGTTACTGAGATTCGATCCGCTTTTCCTAATGGAACCGAGGCTGAGCTAGGAGGCGGAGAAGTAATCTACTTGGTTGAAGAATCGCTTATCGCGAATGCAACGTGTACGGGGTATGTGGAGACAGTCGAAGGTTCAATCTCATTATCTTGGACTAATTTGTCTAGCGCTAATTCGATAAAGGGCAACTGTAAAAACGTTGAAAGGGTAATACGCGCCGTCATCTAATTAGATGGGGGCTCGGGGGTGAATGATGATTATTAATCAAGGAAATTTAAATCAACAAGTTGAAGCAATCCATAACTTTGATCGAAATCTGTCTCTTGCTAAGGAGCGGGCACATAGCCCCCTTGACGGAGGATTCTCTCCAGTTACTGGCTTAAGCGAAGTCGGCGCAATCCACCAACGCGTGCTGGCAACGGACCCGGGGTCGGCGCGTAATTCTTTGGAAGGGTTTAGAGGACAGGTTTCTTGGCTTGGGGAGGCGCTCCAGACCGAGCTCGCCGGCTTCGAATCACAGGATGAACTCAACAGCAGAGGGCTGGATGTCGCAGACGCCGGTGGCGGGGGCGCGGCGGAGGCGATGCCGATCGTGTCGCAACCAGATCCGGGATACAGCCCATTTGGGTTTACGGTTCCGATCGTTGACACCGGTGCATCAATCATGGGCCTGGCATCCAACTTGTTCAGCACCCGTTTCTGGGATGTCTCGGAAGCGAATGCGCGGTGGGGAGCCTTGAGCGGAGAAGTCGCCGATATCGTTGCGGGGCTGGAGAACTCGGCCGCGTCCTTGGAGGCGGAGAATGATAGCGAAGCCACCACGCGAGCGGCCCAGAAGATTCGTGAAGTTGCGAAGGCGGGCACACACTTCATTGCCAATGCGGACGTGATGCAACAAAAGCTGTTCGGCTTCCAAGCGCAGCTAATGAATGTGCAGCCAGAGGCAATCGCCTTGGCCTTCGAGGTAGCAGCAATTCCAGATCCCGTCGCACGCGAGGCCGCAGAACAGGCGGCGTTGGGATATATGCAGGGCGTGCTTCAACAGCAGGTTATTGCCGCCATGCCCTATCAGCACGCGCTCATGGATGCGGCACCACCCAGCGGTGGTGGGGATGTCAGTACCCAATTCGGCGCGGTCGCAGGTGATGGATCCCGCTACACCACGGAAGACGTTGCCTGGCCGCAGCAGATTGCTGAGGCGATGGAAAGCGGCGCCGTCGGCCCAGGTTCTTTTAGCGTTGCAGACGGGGAAATCCAGGGGCTTGAAAACGTTGGGATGGATGCTGGTGACATCGCGAAGTTTCATAGCGCATTGCATGATCGTGGACGCACGATCCTCAACGAGTTGGGTTTCGGAGATTCGCTGGCACCCGTTAGTGCGGCGGACGTGAACACGTCGGCCGCGAGCGCAGGCGTAGGAACACTGAACCCGTCTCATGCTGGTGTTCCGGGGACGTCGGCAACTCAGATTGGTGCGCCGAACATTGGCGCTGGTCTGAGTGGACTAGGAGGCCTAGGCAGCGGTGCCGGTGGGCAGGGACTTGGCGCCGTTGGCCTTGCGAATGCGCGCGGCAACGCGCTACCTGGGGGTGTTGCCGGACTCAGCGGCCGGGGGCTGGGCCGGTTACCGGAGATGTCGGCGAATCCGACGACTGCAGCGGCGGGGCTAGGCGGCTTCGGTACTGCGCCCAGCGGACCGCAGACGGGTACGCACCCGGTTATCGGTGGCCTTCCCGGGGCCGTAGCGGGGAGTGGACTGCAGAGGGACGGAAGGGCGTCGCTAAGCGCAGGCAGTATGGCCGGAGGAGGAGTGATCGGTGGCGCTGGTGGAGTTGGCGGCGTCGGTGGTATTGGTAACGCTGGCGGTACAAATAGTGTCGTAGGTGCCGCTGGGGGAGCAGGCGCCGCAAAGGCTGGCGGCGGACAAACCCGCGGCGCGGGTATGCGGATGATGCCCATGATGGGCGGAGCAGCCCGCGGCGGTGAAAGCGAAAAGAGGATCAAATCCGTCACCACGCAGGTTGAACGCGATCCGAACCGCCGAGATCTACTCGGTGAAGCGCCCGCGGTGCTGCCCGGAGTCATCGGCGAGTGGGCCCGGGAAGAAAACTAGGGGACGGTGGGTGAGGGATTCTCTCATAACCTCATAACGCGAAAAGCGGCGCCCGAATAACGGGACGCCGCTTTCGCTTTAAGCTGACGGTGAGCCTACTGCTGAACCGGAGCAGTGGTGTACTCGGCCGGAGCAACCTCAGTCTCAGCCGTGGCTTCAGTCTCAGCCGTTGCTGCGGTGGACTCGGATGCACCAGCACCCGGCGCCTCACCGGTGAAGGTGGCACCGGTGTCGACCTTCTCAGTGGAATCCTGCTCGCTCGGCGGGTGGCAAGCAGCCAGGGTGAGTCCAGCGGAGACAACCAGACCAGCGGCAGCGAAACGAGTGAACTTCTTCATGTGATAAAACTCTTTCTCAGAAAAACGATGACCTAAGAGCAGTATAAATTAGGACTTGCGCGGAGTTGCGGCCTTTGCGGAATCATAAGGTGCCGCGGAGACCACGGTCACCGACAAGGTCTTGCCGTTCGGCGCGGTGTACTCGCGGGTTTCGCCCTCAGCAGCACCCAGGAGGACAGCACCCAACGGGGACTGCTCGGAGTAGGTCTCCAGATCCTTGTTATCCGATGCCGCAGCGCGGGTACCGATAAGGAAGGTCTCGCGGTCTTCCTTGTCACCGTTGTAGTAGACATGGACGACAGAACCGATGTGGGCAACGCCTTCCTGGACGGCGGTGCGCTCGGTGGTGGAGTTAGCCAGAACCTCGGAGATCTGCTTGATGCGGGCCTCTTCCTGGTCCTGCATTTCGCGGGCGGCGTCGTAACCCGCGTTCTCCTTCAAGTCACCTTCCTCGCGGCGCTCATTAATCTCGGCGGCGACGACCGGGCGGTGGTCGATGAGGGCCTGCAGCTCGGCCTCGAGCTTGGCCTTGGTTTCCGGGGTGATGTACTGCTTCTGCTGCTCAGCCATAGTGCAACCTTCCGTTGACGGTTCCTGATGAACGGTTTTATTTCTTAAAAACTGGGCCTAAAAGCGCAGGTGGCGCGGCCCATTCAGAACGCTCAACATACTAGCATAGCTGGGCTTTTACTCGGCGTTTGCCTCACCCGCAGAATCCATGGTGCTGATATCGAGGTAGGAGGGGATATTTCCGGAGCAGCCGTAGACGCCACCGGCGACGGCAGGGTGATTGGTAGGGATGTCCACGGCGACGCGCTGGGCGGCTTCGCCGCCAGCCGGCACGGCAATTTCGCGGCGGCCCACCTCTGCCTTGGAATAGTCAAAAGCCTGCACGATGCAATAGGCAGGCTCCTCCACGCGGTTGCGGGTGATGTCTACCCACACGCGGGCGGTATCGTCGGAAAGAATCTCGTGGGTGACATAGGAGATGTCCGCGTTAATTTTCTGTTGGCTGCGCACGTACTGCACGCCAAAGACGACGGCCGCCACCAGCATGCCCAGGAAAATCAGGACTAGGGCCCGATTGGTCCAGGATTTCCCCGTGCGAGCAGAGGAGGACGAGGAACCGTAGCGAGACCGTGAGCGTGCGGAGCGAGAAGCAGGTTGGGCGTCAGACATGAGTCTGATTCTATCCAACGGTCGCTACGAAGTTACTATCCACTAGACTGGGCCTCTGTTTAAAGAAGCGATGTAGGGAGATGTATCACCCAGTGAGTACAAAGCGCCTTTTGGCTATTCACGCGCACCCCGACGATGAATCCTCGAAGGGTGCTGCAACGACCGCGAAGTATGCCGCGGAGGGAGCGGAAGTCCTCGTCGTGACCTGCACCGGCGGTGAGCGGGGCGACATCATCAACCCAGCCATGGACCGCCCCGGCGTCCTCGAGAACATGGGCAGTATTCGTCGTGAAGAAATGGCGAAGGCCGCCGCCGCCTTGGGAGTACAGCACCGGTGGCTCGGGCACGTGGACTCAGGCCTTCCGGGTGATCCGCTGGCCCCCAATATCAAGGACCTGCTGCCTGAGGGCTGCTTTGCTCTCAAAGAAGATGATGATGTGGCCCAAGAACTCGTGGAGATCATTCGGGAGTTCCGCCCCCAGGTCATCATTACTTATGACGAAAACGGCGGCTACCCGCACCCGGATCACCTCATGGTCTACCGTGCTTCTATGTTGGCGTGGGAGAAGGCGGGCGATGCCGCCTACCACCCAGAATTGGGAGAGCCGTGGGAGCCGCAGAAGCTCTACTACACGCACGGTTTCGTGTACCAGAGGATGAAGATCTTTCACGACCTCCTAGTAGAAGAGGGAAAGATTAGCCCCTATGAGCCGATGCTGGCGCGCTGGGACACCGCTTTTGGTGACATCATGGCGCGCGTGACCACGCAGGTAGAGTGCGCGGATTACTTCCAAAACCGGGAGGACGCCCTGCGCGCGCACGCCACCCAAATCGATCCGGCTGGTGCTTTCCTCGCTACGCCCGTCGCCGTGCAGCAGGAGCATTGGCCAACGGAGGAGTTCGAGTTGGCCAAGACCCGTGTCTCGTCCTCACTGCCAGAGGACGACCTATTTGCGGGAATCCCGGAAGTAGGGGAATCTTAAAGTATGAACGCTTTGTACTTCGCGGCGCATGACGTCGCCCTGCTCGCCCAAGGGAGCCAAAGCGGCCCGGTGGGACCGGAGTTCGGTAAGGCCTCGCCCATTGGTTTGCTGATCCTCGTTCTCATGGGAGTGGCCGTCCTTTTTGCAGGCTGGAACTTTCACCGCCGCTATTCGCGCTTCCGCCGCCGCACCATGTTCGCGCAGGATCATGGCATCGATCCTTTTGATGATGAGGCGGTCGATGCGGCAATGAAGGAAGCCGGCATCCTCGATAACAGCAAGAAGTCCATCTTTTAACGCAGAGGACGTTTCTCCACCGTGAAGTTCCTAAGCCAGCTCCTATACCCCCTGTATGAGGCGCGCCTAACGCGTGAGATTAAAAACAAACCGCAACCACGCCACGTGGCAATCATGGCGGATGGCAATCGCCGCTGGGCGCGCGAGGCGGGCTTTACGGATATCAGCCACGGCCACCGGCAAGGCGCGCGGAAGATCAGTGAGATGATTTCGTGGTGCCAAGGCACCGACATCGAAGTCGTCACTATCTACTTGCTGTCGACGGAAAACTTGAAGCGCAGCGAGCAAGAAGTGCAATTGCTCTTCGACATCATTTCGGATGTCGTCACGCACCTCTCCCAGGGTGACTTGGATTGTCAGATCCGCCTGGTCGGGCACTTAGATCTGCTCCCCGAACAGGTCACAGCCAAGATGCAGAGTGCGGCTGAGGCTACCGAGGATCACCAAGGTGTCATCGTCAATATTGCGGTGGGCTACGGCGGGCGCCAAGAAATTGTGGATGCCGTACAGAACTTGATCCGTAGTGAAGCACGCAAGGGGCTGAGCGCTGAGGAGATCGCGGAGAACGTGACTGCAGAGGCCATCACGGGCAACCTCTACACCAAAGGGTTGCCGGATCCCGACCTCGTCATCCGTACCTCCGGTGAGCAGCGGCTGTCCGGGTTCCTTCTGTGGCAGGCAGCCTATTCCGAGATTTGGTTCACGGATACCTACTGGCCAGCATTTCGCCGGGTGGATTTCCTGCGTGCCTTGCGCGACTATTCTCAGCGCTCGCGCCGCTTTGGGCGCTAACCGGGATACGCTGCCTAGAGCTTGCGCATCCTGACCTGTTCCACCAAATGGTGTGAGCCTTTGCGCAGGACCAGGGAAGCGCGCACCCGGGTGGGCAGAATATTCTCAATGAGGTTGGGCAGGTTGATGGACTGCCAGATTTCGCGTGCCTGTGCGTAGGCTTCCTCATCCGTCATGTCCGCGAAGGAAGCGAAGTGCGCGCCCGGCTCGCGGAAGGCAGTGTGCCGGAGCTTGAGGAAGCGGTCGATGTACCACTTCTCAATGTCGTCCACGCGGGCATCGACGTAGACAGAGAAGTCAAAGAGATCTGACACCATGAGGGTTGGCCCGGTCTGCAGGACGTTGAGGCCTTCCAGGATGAGGATGTCCGGTTGCCGGACCTCTTGGAATTCATCGGGGACGATGTCATAGGACACGTGTGAATACAGCGGTGCGGTAACCAGTGGTTTGCCGGATTTAACGTCGGTAACAAATCGCATGAGCGCGCGGCGGTCATAAGACTCCGGATAGCCCTTGCGCTGCATTAGCCCGTGCTCTTTGAGGTAGGCGGTGGGGTAGAGGAAACCATCGGTGGTGACGAGGTCGACCTTCGGGTGGGAATCCCAGCGTTCCAAGAGCACTTGGAGCAAGCGCGCCGTTGTCGATTTGCCCACGGCGACGGAGCCGGCGACGCCGATGACGAAAGGCACGTGCGTCGGTGGGTTACCCAAAAAGGCCTCGGTGGCGGCGGTGAGTTTCTGGCGGGCCTCCACCTGCATGTGAATAAGACGGGATAGCGGCAGATAGACTTCCGCCACCTCGGTGAGATCGATGCGGTCACCAATACCACGGAGTTTTTCCACCTCGGTGGCCGTCAACACCTGTGGCATGGATTTACGCAGGGCACGCCACGTATCGCGGTCAAAATCGAGGTACGGGCTCGCATCGGTCATTCGCGCCATGCCGACTATTGTCGCACTGCATCCGGCGCCTCGTGCAATTGCCCCGAATGAAAAGATTCTTAGAGGCCCCCGCGCGGGGGATAGGGGCGTTAGGATGTAGAACTAGCTTCGGCGATTTCTAAAGCCGGTGGTGTTGTGCTGCGAGCGGGCGCTGCTGGCTATCTTGACCATCTGTAGGAAGGGACACCACGCTTTCATGACGACTACGAACAATTCAGACGTGCGCTACCAGGAGATGCGCGATCTTGACCCCGAGGTCTTCGATGCTATTTCTGGTGAGATCGCTCGTCAGCGCGATACCCTCGAGATGATTGCTTCGGAGAACTTCGTCCCCCGCGCCGTTCTGCAGGCGCAGGGTTCTGTTCTCACCAACAAGTACGCAGAGGGCTACCCGGGGCGCCGCTACTACGGCGGCTGCGAGCACGTTGATGTCGTGGAGGACCTGGCTCGCGATCGTGCCAAGGCGCTTTTCGACGCCGAATTTGCCAACGTCCAGCCGCACTCCGGTGCTCAGGCCAACGCTGCGGTGCTGGCGTCGCTGATCCAGCCGGGTGACAAGATCATGGGCCTGTCCTTGGCTCATGGTGGTCACCTGACCCACGGTATGAAGCTGAACTTCTCCGGCAAGCTTTACGACGTTGCCGCGTATGAGGTTGACCCGGAGACCATGCGCCTCGACATGGACAAGGTCCGCGAGCAGGCTCTGGCTGAGAAGCCGCAGGTGATCATTGCTGGTTGGTCCGCCTACCCGCGCACCATCGACTTTGAGGCCTTCCGCTCCATCGCCGATGAGGTCGGCGCCTACCTGTGGACGGACATGGCTCACTTCGCGGGCCTCGTGGCCGCCGGTCTGCACCCCTCCCCGGTGCCGCACTCCGATGTTGTGTCCTCCACCGTGCACAAGACGCTTGGTGGCCCGCGCTCCGGAATTATCTTGGCCAAGCAGGACTTTGCCAAGAAGATCAATTCCAACGTCTTCCCGGGCCAGCAGGGTGGTCCGCTCATGCACGTCATCGCGGCGAAGGCTATTGCTCTCAAGATTGCGGCCACCGAGGAGTTCAAGGAGCGCCAGGAGCGCACCCTGGAGGGCGCTCGCATTCTGGCTGAGCGTCTGACCGCTGAGGATTGCACCAAGGCGGGCGTCGACGTCCTCACCGGCGGCACCGACGTGCACCTCGTCCTAGCGGACCTGCGCAACTCCGAGCTCGATGGCCAGCAGGCAGAGGACCTCCTCCACGAGGTGGGCATCACCGTGAACCGCAACGCGGTTCCGAACGATCCGCGCCCGCCGATGGTCACCTCCGGCCTGCGCATTGGCACCCCGGCCCTGGCCACCCGCGGTCTTGACACGGCGGCCTTCACCGAGGTGGCGGATGTCATCGGTACCGCGCTGGCAAATGGCAAGAACGCGGACGTCGCCAAGCTGCGCGCCCGCGTGGAGAAGGTCGCCGCGGACTTCCCGCTGTACGACGGCCTTGAGGACTGGAAGCTGGTCTAAGCTTCCGAACGCTCCTCGGCGTGAGCTTTCCGGGCGGCCTCGAGCCACTCGGGCATTGCGCTGAGGAGCTCTTTGATTTCTGCGGTGGTGAGAGGGCGATCCATGTCGTTCTTCTTCAGCGCGGTCACGGAAATGCCCAGCTTCTGTGCCACCACCGGGCGCGGGTGCGGGCCCTCGCGGCGCAGGGTGGCCAGCCACTCCGGCGGGTTCTCCTGCAAGTCGCGCAATTGCGCGTGCGTTACTGCAATGGCTTGAAACTCCTCCGGGGCGGCCGGCAGGTAGATGCCCAGCTTCTTAGCCGCGGTTTGCGCGCGCATGGCGGTACCGGAAGGCTGCTGGGTTTCGTTGGCTGGGGTTTCATTATTCGGGGTATCAGTCACGCTCACCACGCTAGCAGCACCGTAGTATGAGGTGCATGCTCCGCCTTGTCTTTTGCACTGGTACAGAACCCGGTAAATGGTTTCGCCGCTACCGTGACTCGCATTCTCTCGAGTCCCTGGTGACCGCCGACGCCGATGATGCGATGGCGGCTCTTCTTGCCCAGGAAGCTGACCTTGCTCTGACCCGCCTGCCAGATCTACGGGTCGATGACAGCTTCCATGTGGTTCGGCTGTACGAGGAAGCGCCTGGGATCGCAGTTCCGAAGGATTCCGTGTACGCCGAGGTAGGGGAGGACATTACACCGGAGGATGTCGCCGAAGAGATCGTGAATTACCGGATTGCGCAGGATGGCAGCGTCGACGTCCCTGCCCTGCGTACCGCTCTCCAAGTTGTGGCAGCCAACGTGGGCGTGGCCATCGCACCTCGACCGCTGCTGAAGGTGCTCAGCAAGAAGCAAGTCGTGGCACTGGGCTTGGAGGATCCCACTGTTGCGCGCACGGAGATCGCTTTGGTGTGGCGCCGAGCAGACGATGGTGACGAGATTCAGGATTTCGTCGGCGTGGCGAAGGGAAGGACGCGGAATTCTTCCCGCAATGTTGCTGAGAAGCGCAGTGCCCGTGACAAAGCAAAGGCTAAACAAGCACGCAGAAAGTCGCAAGGAAAGTCTCACAAGGGCTCGATTTCCAAACCGTTATCGAAAAGATATAGGGGGTCTCAGCAGCGGAAACGTAGATAAGGAAGGCTCTTTGTTGTCAAATCATAGGTGCATCGGTGGCGGGGCGGCCGCGGCCGAGCCTACGGTGGACTTTGTTCTCAACAAAAGTACTTAGAACAGTGCTCAACAAAAGAGAAAGGTTTAGATAATGAAGAAGATGACTCGTCGTTTCGCTGCTGGTATCGCCGCTGCGACCCTTTCCCTGGGTGTCGTTGCCTGCTCCGATGCTGAGGACGCCGCTAAGGATGCTGGCGACGCTGCACAGTCCGCCGCGTCCGATGCTACCGATGCTGCCGGTTCCGCTGCTAATGAGGCTAAGGACTCCATGAAGGACTCCGAGTCCGCTGAGGCTTCCGATTCCGAGGGCGCTGACTCCTCTGAGGCGGAGTCTTCCGATTCGGGTTCCGCTGATTCTGAGGGTGCCGAGGGTGATAAGGAGAGCGTCTCCACCGCTAACGGTGATGTAGAGGTCCCTGCCGACTTTGCGCAGGCCATCAAGGACAAGGCCGCCGAGTGGGGCGATCCGGAGTCCATCGAGTCCACCGATGCCGGTAGCGTTGCTACCTTCGCCAAGGACAAGCTGCTGGCATTCAGCGAGGGAGATGGCTCCCAGCCGATCATCGGCAAGATCGCTGAGACTTGGACCGAGGAAGGCGGCTTGGACAGCAAGGTTGGTCTGCCGACCGCCCCGGAGAAGGCTGAGGGCAACGGCTGGGTACAGGAATTCGCCAACGGCACCATTTCCTGGATGCAGGGTGAGTCCGGCGAGTACGAGGCCACCATTAACTAAGAGGGCTCACAATAGAGCCAGCTTTCTAAGAAATGCTCCGCACTGTAAAACCAGTGCGGAGCATTTCTTTGTGGTTTGTGAGGGAGCGAGCCGACTGGTGGGGATGGTGTGGCTCTGGGGATTGTCGTTTTAATACTGTTCATCTTGCACCCATGTAATTTCAACCTTTGCTCTCTAGCGTGGACGGTGTCCGGAGGTTCACAGGGACGTCCGGACAGTTCGAAAAACCACCAGCTTCACCATGCCCACCCAGGTCGTTGAGTTGGGGCGGGCATAACAAGGGAGAACCCTGCCGCTATGACCAATCCTTCCGTCCTGACCGAGCAGCCGCACGAGGCCGCTGTGGTTACCAAGACCTATGTCATCGATACCTCCGTCCTTCTCTCCGACCCTTGGGCGTTGCGTAAATTCGCAGAGCACGATGTGGTGCTGCCCATCGTCGTTATCTCTGAGTTGGAAGGAAAACGTCATCACCCGGAGCTTGGCTGGTTCGCCCGCCAAGCTCTTCGCTTTTTGGAGGACCTCCGCGCTACCTATGAGGCGCTGGATCAGCCTCTTCCCGTCAACGCCGCGGGCGGAACGCTGCGCGTGGAGCTGAATCACCAGGATCAGTCCTTGCTGCCAGCGGCCTTCCGTGGGCCGGAGGGAGACCACCGAATCCTGGCCTGCGCGCTCAACCTGCAGCACGAGGGCAAGGACACCGTCCTGGTGACCAAGGATGTTCCGCTGCGCGTTAAGGCGGGCGCCGTGGGCCTGCAGGCAGATGAGTACCACGCGCAGGACGTTGTGCTCACGGGATACACCGGTATGGCTACGGTGCAGACCACCGCGGAGGTCATCGATGAGCTCTATGGGGAAGGCGAGGTGCTTATCGACGGATCAGTGACCACCGCCGGCACCCGCGTCGAGGACCTTCCGGTGCACTGTGGCGTGACGCTGCAGGCAGGCGGGCAATCAGCGCTGGGCCGCATGACAGCCGAGGGCGCAGTGCGCTTGGTACGCGGTGATGCGAATGTCTTTGGTCTCCAGGGGCGCTCGGCTGAGCAGCGGGTAGCTTTGGATCTGCTGCTGGATCCTTCCGTGGGCATCATGTCCATTGGAGGCCGTGCAGGTACCGGTAAGTCTGCGTTGGCCTTGTGCGCCGGTCTAGAAGCTGTGCTGGAGCGTGGGGAACACCGCCGCATCGTGGTTTTCCGCCCGATGTATGCGGTGGGTGGGCAGTCCCTGGGATACCTGCCTGGCTCCGAGAGTGAGAAGATGAACCCGTGGGCGCAGGCGGTCTACGACACGTTGGAGGGTCTCGTATCGGAAAACGTCATGGATGAAGTCCAAGACCGAGGCCTCTTGGAAGTTCTCCCGCTGACCCATATTCGCGGCCGCAGCCTGCACGATTCCTTCGTCATCGTCGATGAGGCCCAGTCGTTGGAGCGCAACGTGTTGCTGACTGTCTTGTCCCGTTTGGGCCGCGGATCGCGCGTGGTGCTGACCCATGACGTGGCGCAGCGAGATAACCTGCGCGTGGGCCGGCATGACGGTGTGCAGGCAGTCATTGAAAAGCTCAAAGGGCATGAGCTCTTCGCTCACATCACGTTGCAGCGCTCTGAGCGCTCTGCCATTGCGGAACTTGTCACCGATTTGCTGGAAGGTGAGAACTAACTCGTTCGCGAATGGCGATCTTGTAGGGGTCTGCTTGGCATTGGTCGTGCGTGCTCAGTAATAATTGTCCTATGAGCGACAACGCGAAAGACAAGAAGAAGGATTTCCGCATCCGTCCATTCACTGCGGCGGACTACCCGCAAATGCGCGAAATCTACGAGCAGGGCCTCAACACCGGCCACGCTACCTACGAGACCCGGTCGCTGACCTTCGAGGAGTTTAAGAACGTCAAGATCATGTCGTCAGTCTTCGTTGCGGTGGAGGCGGACGATGACTCGAAGGTTCTCGGCTGGGTCTGCGCTGCGCAAGCGTCTACCCGCACCGTGTTCCACGGCGTGGTGGAGGATTCCATTTACCTGAGCAAAGAGGCCCAGGGCCGCGGTATTGGCGGCGCCTTGTTGGATCAGCTCATCGAGGTATGCCGTGACCTGCACAAGTGGGCCATCCACTCATGGATCTTCCCGGAGAACGAAGGTTCTGCCGGGCTGCACAAGTCCCGCGGCTTCGTCAAGGTGGGCACCTACTCCCACATGGCAAAGATGACCTACGGCGAGCTCGCCGGCCAGTGGCGCGATACCGATGTATACGAGTTGCTTCTGCCTAAGCCGGAGGAAAAGAAGGCAGCAGCCAACGAGAAGAGGAAGTAATTATCTCACTTTTCTAATATCAGGGCAGGAGTGGGGATAGAATAGAACCTGTTCTCATCCACTCTCTATCGAAGGCGAATCATGTCTTTCCGCACCTCTGTGCTTGCCCTTTCTACCGCCGTAGCCGTGTCGACCGGTGCTTTTGTAGCGCCCGTTGCCACGGCTGCTGAGTTTCCACCTGCTGGCTCCGTTCCTGTAGCAGAGCTCAACGTTAACTATCCCGATGGCGCTCTGGCATATGTCTTTGCCGAGCCGGTCATGCAATCCGACATTGACTTGGTTACCCGCCAAGTTCGTCAGCTGCGCGGCAAGGCTTGGGATGCGAATCTTCCCTTCGACGGTGCAACGCTGCAGCAGGCAGCTGCCGCTGCGGGCTTTCACACCCGTGAAGAGTATATGAATGCGATTTCTTGGGATCGTGGCCTTGAGCACGCGGTTTTGCAGCGCGCTGCGGAGGAGAATTTGGATTTCAACCACGAGCGGCTCCCTGGGGTAGGGGCCTTTGGGGTCATCGATAATCTGTTGGCCGGAGAAAATCTCACCACGGCAGACATGCCGGGCGCTATTGCATCGTGGTCGACGGATAGCAACCAAGGCTCCAGTGAGTGGGAACAGCTTGTTCGTGCAAACGGACAAAGGAATCCACAGAATGGCCACTTCTACTCGATCATTGATCCCGTTCACGTAACTTTTGCTCAGGCACAGGTAGGAAAGGTCACCGCAGGCTTCTTCTCCAATCGCGATATGCCGGGTGAACCCGCTCGCATCACCGGCCGCCACGCATTCCCCATCGCTGTGCCGGAAAGTGCAGTCAATGATGCCGAACTGATGACGACTGGAGGCACCTCGGTGGGAAGCCAAGGCAGCCTGGGCTTGAGCATCGATGGATTCTGGGGAGCGAAGCTAGGGGTGCCGGTGGCGTCGCCAAGCTCAAGCGATCCTGAGGTTCTTAAAGTCAACGAGGACGGTACCTACGAGGCTAAGTCGGAGGGAACCGTGACCGTCACCTTTAACACCTATGTGGTGCGCAATGGTCAGCCCCAGTTGTCGGACAACCAAGTCACCAAGATCGTGCAGGTGACCAAGAAGTCTCTTGCTGGAAACCTAAGCTCCGGTGGTGCGGATGCTGGAACCATCGTGGGCATCATTGCAGGCGTGCTTGCGCTCATTGGCGTAGCTGCCCAGGTGGCTCGCCAGTTGGGAATTCTGCGTTAAATACTCTGGTATGAAAAATCCTCGCTACGTCATTGTTCGTAGCGAGGATTTCTTGTTGTTGAGCGGGGACCGACGTCCTAGTCGATGGTCTCCTTGAGGTGCTCCTCCCGCACCGGCAGGATGAGCAGGAGAGCGATGATAGCCATCGGGACCATGAGCAGGATGACCGGGGTGAGGCCGTCGTTGTAGGCGTTGAGGATGACGTCGCGGATGGGGTCCGGAAGCTGTGCCACCATCGACGGGGTCAGGCTAGAGGAACCGCCGCCCTCAGCGCTGAACTTTTCTGCAAAGGGCGCGCCAGCCTTGCCCATGGAAGCAATGGCGGCAGGCATGTTGGCTGCCAACTCATCCTTCATGTTGTGGATGAACAGCGAACCCACCAAGGAGGCACCCATGGCGGAACCGATCTGGCGGAAGAAGTTGTTGGCCGCCGTTGCGGTGCCCACCAGTGCCACGGGGAAGGAGTTCTGAACGATGAGAACGAGCACCTGCATGACGAAGCCGAGGCCGATGCCGAAGACGAGGAACTCAGCGCCAAGTTGAGTCAGGGAGGTATCCACAGTCAGCTTCGACATCCAGAACAGCGCGCCTGCCGTAATGGCGAGACCGATGATGGGGTAGCGCTTGTAGTGGCCAGTTCGGGCGATGATGAATCCCACTGTGGTAGATGTGCCGATCATGCCGAGCATCATCGGGATCATCATGAGGCCCGCCTTGGTCGGCGTCAGTGTATGCACCATCTGCAGGTAGGTCGGCATGTAGCCCAGCACGCCGAACATAGCCAGCCCCAGCACCATGCCGGCGGCCGTCGTGAGCACCATGTTGCGGTTCTTAAACAGCAGAACTGGGATCAGAGGCTCCTTGGCCCGCTTCTCGACGAAGACCGTGATGACAGCACCGATCACAACGATGACGGCCAAGGTGAGAATGACGGGATCCGACCACTCATACTGGGTGCCGCCCCAGGTGGTCATGAGGATGAGCGAGGCGGTCGTGATGGCAATGAACGTGGCGCCCAAGGCATCAAACTTGCGCAAGTCAGTATCACCAACGCGCAGGTGCAGAACGAGCACACAAACGGTCATGGCGAGAAGACCGAGGGGGATATTCATCCACAGGCCCCAGCGCCAGCCGGGACCATCAGTGAACCAGCCACCGAGGACTGGGCCGAGGACGGAGGACAAGCCGAAAACGCCGCCCATGATGCCCATGAACTTGCCGCGCTCACGAGCCGTGGTGACCTCAGCAATGATGGACTGGGAGGAAATCATCATGAATCCAGCGCCGAAGCCCTGAATCGCGCGGCCGATGATGAGCAGGTTCATAGAGTTGGCGAAGCCGCCCACGGCGGAACCGATGACGAAGGTGGCAATGCCGCCGATGTAGAGCCACTTGCGGCCCATCATGTCACCGAGCTTGCCGGAGATGGGCATAGCGATGGTCATGGTGACCAGGAAGGCGGAGATAACCCAGCTCATGTGGTCGACGCCGCCGAGCTCGCCGACGATGGTGGGCAGGGCGGAAGCGAAGATCATCTGCCCCAGGGAGCTCATCAACATGGTGAGCACGAGGGCAGAGAAGACGAGGGCAAGGTTGTTTTCCGGCTTGCCGTTGTCAGCGTGGGACGCCGACGGTTTCGCGGTAGCTACCATGAAAGTCCTTTCGAATAGTTGTTGATGAGCATGAGTGCGGAATCAAAGCGCTGCTCAAAGGGGATGTCGCAGCTGAAGTCTGGGGAGGTGGTGGCCAACCAGAAAGCCTCACGGATGGTGACAGCAATGAGGAGTGCCTCCGTGTGCGGGGAGACATCCGGCATGGTCTTTAATGCTGGCTCCTTCTCCAGCCGCTGGGTGAGTAGCTCAAGGACTTCGTTGGACTTGGCACGCTTTCTGCTTAAGGACGCCGCCGCTGCGTCCGCATCGCGGGAGATACGGCGGCGTCGCTCAGCAATCTCCCTGTTGGCGTGCTGTCCAATGAGGTGTTCCTTGATGAGGTCTACGGCCAGCTTGAAGAGGTTCTCCGTGGGGGTTTCGAGCAAATAGCTCTTCTGCTCCTGGGAAAATTCTTGGCTGGGGTTGCCCAAGACAGCTGAGTCCTTGGAATCGAAATAATTAAAGAAAGTACGCCGGGAAATACCGGCCTTCTCACAAATCTCCTCCACCGTAACTGCAGCAAAGCCGTGCTCGTCTACCAAGAGGGTGGCAGCATCCTCTATACGTAGGCGAGTTTTTAGGCGTTTTTGCTCGCGTAATGACAATTCTTCTTGCACAGAGTGCAATCCTACACTCAGTGCAAGTTTGCACCAAGTGCAATGCTGGTGATTCTCATGATGGCGGGACGATTTTTATGGCGCAGCGCACAGGAAAGGAGATAAGAACAGCAACCCCATCCTTCGCGTCCACCGGCAGCGTGGGCTGTGGCTGGTTAAGGCTCGCCGTGAGCGCGAAGGGCGCGAAGTGATGGCTAGGAAAGAAACTCTCAAGCCTAAAACTGCCCTAGTTGACGAAGTTATTGCCAGATCTTGAGGCGGAGGCTATAACTTTGGCAGGACGGGCAGTTTGGCTACCCCGACCCTGCTGTTGGCCCAGCGGGGTGGATGGGAAAACGGCGAAGCCGCCCTCCCGAAGGAGAGCGGCGGCGTGGGCGAAAGCGAGCTTAGAAGTTGTCGCGGTCGCGGTTGGTCATGGTGAGAACGTTGAGGCGCTCATCGAGCTCTTCCTCGGTGAGGTTCTCGCCGTCAACGAAGCCGAGGTCGATGACTGCCTCGCGGACGGTGATCTTCTCGTTCAGCGCGTGCTTAGCTGCCTTGGCGGCGTTCTCGTAGCCGATCTTGGAGTTCAGCGGGGTGACGATGGAGGTGGAGGACTCCGCAAACTTCTTCATGCGCTCCTCGTTGGCCTCGATGCCGTCGATGCACTTCTCGGCGAAGACGCGGGAGACATTTGCCAGCAGGCGGGAGGACTCGAGGACGTTGCGGGCCATCATCGGGATGTAGACGTTGAGCTCGAAGTGGCCGTTGGAGCCGCCGAAAGCAACAGCGGCGTCGTTACCGATGACCTGGCTGACCACCATGGTGGCGGCCTCGCTCAGGACCGGGTTGACCTTGCCCGGCATGATGGAGGAACCCGGCTGCAGGTCCGGGAGGTGGATTTCTGCCAGACCGGTCAGCGGGCCGGAGCCCATCATACGAATGTCGTTGGCAATCTTGTTGAGGGAGATAGCCACGGTGCGCATGGCGCCGGAGAACTCGACGAGGGCATCGCGGGCAGCCTGGGCCTCGAAGTGGTTCTTGGCCTCGGAGAGCTGGTCAATGCCGGTGAGCTTCTTGAGCTCCTCGGTGACCTTGCCGCCAAACTCAGCGTCGGTGTTCAGGCCGGTACCGGTAGCGGTGCCGCCGATAGCCAGTTCACCCAAGCGTGGCAGGGTGGCCTCAACGCGCTCGATGCCGAGCTCGATCTGGCGAGCGTAGCCGCCGAACTCCTGGCCCAGGGTGATCGGGGTGGCGTCCATCAGGTGGGTACGGCCGGACTTGACCACGTCAGCGAATTCCTTGGCCTTGGCCAGAAGAGAGTCGTGGAGCACCTTGAGGCCCGGGATGAGGTCATTGACGGCAGCCTCAGTTGCCGCAACGTGGGTTGCGGTGGGGAAGGTGTCGTTGGAGGACTGGCCCATGTTCACGTGGTCATTCGGGTGGATCTCCACGCCATTGTTGTGGGCGATGGAGGCGATGACCTCGTTGGTGTTCATGTTGGAGGAGGTGCCGGAGCCGGTCTGGAAGACGTCAATCGGGAAAGCGTCATTGTGCTTACCCTCTGCGATCTCGGTGGCGGCGGCGATGATGGCGTCAGCCTTCTCCGCATCGAGCTTGCCGGAGTCCTTGTTTACCTGGGCGCAGGCAGCCTTGAGGAGGCCGAGTGCGCGGATCTGAGCATCTTCGAGGCCGCGGCCGGAGATCGGGAAGTTCTCCACGGCGCGCTGGGTCTGGGCACGCCACAGGGCGTCGACCGGAACCTTTACCTCGCCCATGGTGTCGTGTTCAATGCGGTATTCAGTCATGAATTCACCTTTTCTGTGAAATGAGTTTTGTTGGGTTCTTTATGTGTGCCGTGGCACGGCATTCATGGCCACCGTAGCACTCTTCCTGGGAAAGTGGACTAGCTTTCCTGATCGTGGGGGTTGGTGTAGTCCACCACGGAATATTCCTGCAGCTTAGCCAGCTTATGGATGGAGTCGACGTAGCGGATGGTGCCGGACTTGGAGCGCATGACCAGAGAGCGGGTGGTGGCGCCGTTCGGTCGGTAGGAGACACCACGGAGCATATCGCCGTTGGTCACGCCGGTAGCGGCGAAGTAGCAGTTCTCGGAAGAAACCAGATCGTTGGTGGTGAGGACGCGGTCGAGGTCGTGGCCAGCCTTGCGGGCCTTCTCTGCTTCCTCCTCATCCTTGGGCCACAGCTTGCCCTGGATTTCACCGCCCATGCACTTCATGGCGCAGGCGGTAATGATGCCCTCCGGGGTGCCGCCAATGCCCATCATGAGGTCGATGGAGTTGCTGTCCTGGCAGGTGGCGATGGCGCCGGCAACGTCACCGTCCATGATGAGGCGAACCTTGGCGCCGGCTTCACGGATCTCGCGGATGAGGTCATCGTGGCGGGGGCGGTCGAGCACGACGACGGTCAGGTCAGCCGGCTTGATGCCCTTGGCCTTGGCCACGGACTTCACGTTCCATGCCACCGACTCATTGAGGTCGATGGCGCCGACCGCCTCGGGGCCAACAGCAATCTTCTTCATGTAGAAAACAGCGGACGGATCGTACATGGTTCCGCGCTCGGCAGCAGCAATGACGGAAATAGCGTTCGGGCGGCCCTCAGCCATGAGGCGGGTGCCGTCAACCGGGTCGACGGCGATGTCCATCTCGGCGCCCTGGCCGGTGCCGACCTTCTCGCCGTTGAAGAGCATCGGGGCCTCATCCTTCTCGCCCTCGCCGATGACGACGACGCCGTTCATCTCGACGGAGTTGATGAGCTTGCGCA
This sequence comes from Corynebacterium sp. Marseille-Q2823, assembly GCF_903645345.1. NCBI lineage: Bacteria > Bacillati > Actinomycetota > Actinomycetes > Mycobacteriales > Corynebacteriaceae > Corynebacterium > Corynebacterium sp. Marseille-Q2823. The sequence goes on from NZ_CAHJXS010000001.1 coordinate 41,627, forward strand.
TAGCATCCACCGCGGCGCCGTCACCTTCATTCTTCTGCCCACGGCCAACCCAGCGACCCGAGGCGAGCGCTGCTGCCTCGGTGACGCGCACCAGCTCCATGGCTAGGTTGCGGTCGGGGATATAAGACGTGTTATCAGACATGTGTGATTAGTCCCTTTCTTTTCAGGTGGCTCGGCCCGGGGTGGGGGACAACCCGGAATACAAATTCTATTCTTCCACTTTTCCTGCCCACTCAAGCCCGAATGCCTCCCCCAGAAGAGGGGCGGGGGTGCACCACCTACCGAAAAGGCAGGTGAGAGGGCGCTGTCGCGTGTGTCGGAGGCGTCGTGCCATACTGGGCGGGTGGCATCTGAAGATAAACCAAAGATTTTTGAGGACGCGCGTGATATCACCCTGACGGTGGGCATCATCCTCATCATGATGTTCCTGGCCGTCGGGGCAACGGGACTGTGCTCGATAAATCCGGAAAAGTCCGGGCCTGTGCAGAATGTGGATGCCGCTACCTTCCTGGAGATGGAAGCGCGCGGTAGCGGGGCGGTCATTCGCGAACCTGTCATGCCGGAGGGCTGGCAGCCGACGGCCGCGCGGCGCAAGCAAGTGGGCAGCGAGTCCGGTGCCGTTGTGAGCTGGCTGACCGCGAATGAAGGATACGTTGAGTCGGCACAGACCCAGCTAGCGCTTGAGGATGTCCCCACCGCTTACGATTCCAACTATCGAGCCAACTCCGAGCGGCGTGAGGTAGCGGGTCAGGACGTGGAAATCCTGAGCAGCGACGACAAGGACGTTCGCCCCCTGTGGATCACGGACTTGGGCGATGCCCGCCTTATCCTTACCGGCTCTGCCTCCGACGCGGATTATGAGGCGGCTCTGACCGCATTCGTCGAGGCCGAGCCGCTCCAGATCGCTGAGGACGGCAGCGTCGTCAGCGATTAACTAGTCAGCGAAACGTCACGCTCTGCAGCGCGCCGTCCCATTCCACCTCGACCGCGTCGCCAGCAGCACTGCGCAGGGTCTCGGGGTCGAGCCCGCTCAGGCGGGTCTTAGCAAGGTAGATATCCACCTTTTCGTGCTTGGACTTGCCTGGGAATAAAGAGACCTCGCTGAGTTTCCCTTCGGTGAAGCGCAAGACAATGGAGCCGGAAAAGTAGCTGATTTCTTCGCCGTTGTCGGTGTGCGGGGTGCCGAAGAATTCCTCGGCGAGCTGGCGCGGATCACCAAAGACCATGGCCCCTGCTCCGCCGGACTTGGAGACGAAGTCGACGCGATCTCCCGGGTAGCCGTAAATCTTCATTTAAACCTCTCCTGTTTCCGTTTGTGCTTCTGCGTTGTCCGGGCTGTCCGCATTCTTGCGGAGGGCCTCCTCTACGCGCTTGGAAGCGCCGTCGAGGTGTGCCTCGCAGGCCTTGGCCAGTGCCTCGCCGCGCTCCCAATATTTCAGAGACTCGTCCAAGCCCATCTGCCCGAGCTCGAGGATCTTCACGGTTTCGATAAGTTCATCGCGTGCCTGCTCATAGCTCAGCTCCTCGACGGGCGGGAAAGCGTCTTGGCCGGGCTGGCCGGCGCCAATCGTGTCAGTCATGAGGGATAATGCTTCTTTCTTACTGGTTCTGTATAAAGCGTTCTGTTTAATCCGCAGCCTGGGAGGCCATGGCGGCGGCGGTGATCGAGCCATCACCCACACGGATGCGCAGTTGCGAACCCGGGGGCGATTGCGTGTAGCTCGTAACGACCTCCGGCCCGCTGCCATCGCGCGGAAGGACCTGCACAATGGCATAACCGCGCTCGAGAGTGGCCGAGGGGCCTAGGGCGGAGACACGCGCACGCAACGAGGCTACCTGGTTACTTTCTCGGTCCAGCTGATGAGTAATGACTCGCCGGATCGACGCAACGTGGCGTTCGAGTTCCTCGCGGCGCGCGGTGATCGGCACCATAGGGTCCGCGAGGACTGGGCGGGAGCGAATGCTCTCGAGCCCGCGGCGCTCCCGTTCCACCCAGCCGCGCAGCGCAGCCGCCATGCGGGAACGCGCTTCGGAAATCACTGCGTATTCCTCAGCAGCAGAGGGCACAACGCGCTTGGCCGCGTCGGTGGGGGTGGCGGCGCGGAGATCGGCGACGTCGTCAAGCACCGGGTGGTCCGGCTCGTGGCCGATGGCGGAGACAACCGGGGTGCGGGCGGCGGCCACAGCGCGCTGGAGGGCCTCCTCGGAGAAGGGGAGCAGGTCTTCCACCGACCCGCCGCCGCGGGCGATGATGATGACATCGACCTCTGGGTTGGCATCGAGGGTCTGCAGCGCGTCAATGACCTGGGTAACTGCCGTGGCTCCCTGCACCGCTGTGTTGATGACCTCGAACTGGACTGCCGGCCAGCGGTCTTGTGCCACCGAGAGGACATCGCGCTCAGCGTGGGAGCCACGGCCGGTGATGAGTCCGATTTTCTTTGGCAGGTAGGGAAGCGGCAGTTTCCGAGATGGATCGCACAGGCCCTCCTGGCGTAGGTGCTGGCGCAGCATCTCTACTCGGGCGAGGAGATCGCCGATGCCAACGTGGCGAATCTCAGTAACCCAGAGGGAGAAGCTACCGCGCCCAGCGTAGAAGGCGGGCTTGCCGTAGACCACGACGCGGTCGCCGTCCTTGAGCGGCGAGGGAGCATTCCGGATGAGCGACGTGTTGCAGGTCAGCTGGACAGATTTCTCCTGTTCCACGTCACGCAGGGTGATGTAGGACAGTTTCCACGTCGGCTTCATGTTCAGCTGGGTGATCTGGCCCTCCACCCAGAGGAAGCCGAGGCGCTCGATCCAGCCTTTGACTTGGTCATTGACCTTGCCGACGGGCCACGGTGTCTCCGCGGAATTGGCCGGTTGGTTCACGCGCAGTCCTTTCTCTTGAGTGGTCTGTGCTTCGGGGCGTGCTCCGTCTAGTGTATGGGGCGCGCCGGACATCCGGGCTCACCGGTCACTTGCGGCGGGCGGGAATCGGCGGGAACTACAGTATGTGGGCAACTTTAGATACTCTGGTTGGCATGACTGAAACTGCAAAGAAGGTGCTCCTCGCGGCTCCCCGCGGCTACTGCGCCGGCGTGGACCGCGCTGTTGAGACAGTGGAAAAGGCGCTGGAAAAATACGGCGCTCCCATCTACGTGCGCAAGCAAATCGTGCACAACCGCTTCGTCGTTGAATCCCTGGCCAAGCGTGGCGTCATCTTTGTGGAGGAGGCCTCCGAGGCCCCCGAAGGTGCTCACCTGGTATTTTCTGCGCACGGCATCGCGCCGAGCGTGCGCAAAGAGGCCGAAGAGCGCAAGCAGCTAACGCTAGACGCCACGTGCCCGCTGGTGACCAAGGTGCACAAGGAGGCCCAGCGTTTTGAGCGCGACGGCTACCAGATTCTGCTGATCGGCCACGAAGGCCACGAAGAGGTCGAAGGTACTGCCGGCGAGGCCCCAGACGTCACCCACCTGGTGGATGGTTTGGAGGGCGTCGACAAGCTGCCGGACTTCCTACACGAGGAAAAGCTCATCTGGCTGTCCCAGACCACGTTGTCGGTGGATGAGACCATTCAGATCGTCAACAAGCTGCGCGAGCGCTTCCCGCACTTGGAAAACCCGCCGTCAGACGATATTTGCTACGCCACGCAGAACCGTCAGGAGTCGGTCAAGGCCATCGCCCCGAAGTGTGATCTCATGATCGTTGTCGGCTCCCAGAACTCCTCCAACTCCAAGCGCCTGGTCGAGGTTGCCCTGGAGGCAGGTTCGAAGACTTCTTATCTGGTGGATTTCGCCTCAGAGATCGATGAGGCCTGGCTTGAAGGCGTGAACACCGTTGGCGTCACGTGTGGTGCCTCCGTGCCTGAGCTGCTGGTGCGTGAAGTGCTCGAATACCTGGATGAGCGTGGCTACAGCGACGTTGAGCAGGTGACCACCTCCACGGAGACCATCACGTTCTCGCTGCCGCGCGATCTGCGCCCGGCACGTACTGCGAGCTAGTCCTCGTCGTAGAGGTTTTCCTCGAGCGGCTGGGGGGACCGCTGGGGGCGCCGCGCATTCTCCGCTGCTTCAGCGGCGGCGCGGCGGAAATCCTCCTGCACGTCGGTCTCGGGGGACGCGTGGCGGAGCTGGGCGCGCTCTTCGGCCTGCAGGCGGCGGCGTTCCTCACGGTTGCGCTCTCGGACCCGTCCAGAACTCGTGTTCTCCCGGGCAATGAGCTCTGCCACGGAGAGCCGCTCAGAGCGGTTGCGGCGGTCGGAGGCAGCGTCGGCGCGGCGCTTCTTTTGTGCTTCCGCTTCTCGGCTCTTCGCGTGGTTGTTGCTGCTCCATATACGCATGACCGCGAGCAGCGCACACGCCAAGACCGTGACGATGAGCACTGGGAAGTGCTGTATCAGTGGGAAGGCCGTGGTGAGAAGCGCGGTCTTGGAAAACGGAGAGGCGCCTTCCGGCAAGGCAGCCGTCGAGTTAATGAACCCGCCGCCTACGGTTCCTAGCGCGTAGAGCAGCGGCAGGGTGATCACCAACAAGTAGAGCCCGCGGATCTCCACCAACCAGGTGAGAGCGAGCGAGCCAAGTCCAAAGATCAGGGCGAACGGCAGGGCAACCTTGCCGAGCACACCTGAGACTGCCAAGGCCACAAGCGTCACGACGAGCGCGACGAGGAGCGCTCGGGTAAGCGGCATCCCACGGCGGGGAGGGCGGCGACGATTTTTGGCAACAGACACGACCAGAGAGCTTACCGGGATTGGTGACCAAAACGTTATTCATCGTGGGCGCGCCGCGGCCAAGAACCGACACTGCGCGGCTCCACCGGTAGGCGGTCAACGCGGGCGGGCACATCTAGTTCCTTGAGCCGCCGCGCGGTGACCCCGACGCGGGAGTCCAAGCTGGCCAAACTCGCGTTATAAGCCTCAACCGCGCGCTCGAGGCCGCGGCCGACCTTGTCATAGTGCTCGTTGAGGGTATTAAGGCGCGTGTAGAGCTCACGTCCCAAGCGCTGTACCTCGCGGGCTTTGTCGGAGATTTCTTCGTGCTGCCAGCTCACCGCCACGGTGCGCAGGAGGGCGAAGAGAGTGCTCGGCGTGGCGATGACGATGTTGCGCTCGAATGCGAACTCGAGCAGCTCGGCATCGATGGATAGCGCGGCGTCGACGAAGGTATCCGCGGGAACGAAGAGGATTACAAACTGCGGCGTGGGGGAGAAAGCCTCGATATAGTCCTTAGAAGCCAGTGCTTGGACATGTGAGCGCATCAGGTGCGCGTGGCGCCGGAGATACCCTGCCCTTTCTTCCGGATCCTCAGTCTCCATGGCGTCGAGGTAGGCGCTGAGTGGAACCTTGGCGTCGACCACAATGCTGCGCCCACCCGCCAAGTGGATGACGAGGTCAGGGCGGACCACCGAACCGTTGATGCGAGCGCTGACTTGGGAGTCGAAGTCCACGTGTTTGCGCATGCCGCCGAGCTCGACCACGCGTTCCAGCTGTACTTCGCCCCAGCGCCCGCGGACGTTCGGCGAGCGCAGCGCGCCGACCAACTTGTCAGTGCGATCGGAAAGCCGCGTCGAGGTGCGCGTTACCGCTTGAACTTGGCTGCTGAGTGCGGCGAGCGATGTCGCGCGATCCTCCTCAATTTCCTGCAGTTGCAGGCCCAAGCGGTCCATGGCCTTTTCCAGCGGGGCAAGCTCTGCTTGGCGGCGTTGGGATTCTTGCAGCGCGCGGTGTTCTTCGGAGGGCTGGGAAGACTGCGCGGAATAGGCGCGGGCCAGCCAACCGAGGGCGGCGCCAATGATGAGGCCGAGGAAGAGGAGCAACACGGGAAGGGTAGACGTCATGTCTGTCATCATGACATGCGCCCCGGACACGCCCCGCTAGTTCTTGTCCTTCGACTGCAACATCTGTTCGAGAGCGCCGATGGCGCGCTTGATTCCCGCGCGGGCGCCGCTATCGCGCTCGCTGAGTTCCGCGTCAACATCGACCTTGCGGTCCAGCGGGCTCGTGCCATCGCTGGCGACGTCTTCCGCCGCGCCTTCCGGGGCAGCGTGGTCTGGGACGGACAGCCATTGCTCGCGTTTGTGGTCACCTTGCTGTTGGGTATAGCGCCCGATGAGGAAGCCTGCCACGGTAGAAAACTCCAACTCCTCGGCGGTTCTCTCGCCGGATTGGAGCATCACCATGTCTTGGAAGTAGCGGTAGACCACCGCGATGGTGGCGGCAACCGGCACGGCGAGGAAACCGCCAATGAGGCCAAAGAGCGCGGAGCCGACGGTCACGGAAATCAGCACGATAACCGGGTGCAGGTTCATCGCCTTCGACTGCAGCCACGGGGAGAGCACGTTGCCCTCGAGCTGCTGGACCAGCAGGACCAAGCCAAGCACCAGAAGCGCCTTGGTGAAGCCCAAAGACACCAGCGCGATGGTCACGGACAGTGCGCCGGCCACAATTGCGCCGACAAAGGGGATGAAGCCGGCGATGAACGTGATGATGGCCAGGGCCATGGCCAAAGGCACACCGATGAGGGCGAGGCCGAGGCCGATAAAGACGGCGTCGACAAGCGAGACGACAGCCTGTGCCCGCACGAAACCACCCAGCGTGGTCCACACACGGGTTAGCAGCTCAGTCAAGTGCCAGCCGGTGCGGCGGCCCGTCGCTTGGCGCAGCCACGGCAGGAAGTTGTGTCCGTCCTTGAGGAAGAAGAAGGTCAGCACCACGATGATGAAGAGCGTGACCACGATGGAGGTGGCCGTGCCGATTCCGGTGAACACGGAGCCCGCAATGGAACCCGCCTGGCGCTGCAACCACAGGGCGATTTCATCGATGTAGCCGCCGATCTCATTCGCGTCGAGGTTGAGCGGCGGGCCCTGTGCCCATAGCTGCAAGCGTTGAATTCCCTCCACAGTCTGCAGATACAGTGTTTGGGACTGCCGTGCGAAGTCCGGCGCAATGAACATGAAGAGGGTGCCCACCGCAGTAAAAGACACCAGAATGGTCACTGCCGCAGCGAGGGCTGACGGCAATCCCTTTCGCCGCATGGCGCTCGCAATGGGGGCCAGCACGGTGCAAATAATCAGCGCGATGAGGACGGGCAGGATGCCGCGCCAGAAGTTGCCCAGCATGCGGAATGAGGCATAAAGAAAGACGCCAATGATGGTCAGTCGCAGTGCCCACAGTGATGCGGATTTGATGACCTCGCCGACCACCACGGAGCGATCCACTTGGTTGCCTGGCGGGTGTGCGGAGACAGCGTTCAGCGAGGCAGCATCGACGGAGTCATCGAAGCGCCCGCCAAGTGCTGCCTCTGCTGCGGCAAGCTCAGGCGAGGATGCATTGGGGGATGGCTGATCAGAACTCACCCCACCATCTTGCCTTAAAAGATCCGGGGTGCGTTAGGATTGGCCCCGTGAGTCTTACACTTGGAATCGTCGGCCTGCCCAACGTGGGCAAGTCCACTTTGTTTAATGCCCTGACCCGTTCCGACATCTTGGCGGCGAACTACCCGTTTGCCACCATTGAGCCGAATGTCGGCCTCGTTGAGCTCCCCGATTCCCGCCTGAACCGCCTAGCGGAAATCTTCAGCTCCGAGCGCATCCTCCCGGCCACCGTGTCCTTCGTGGACATCGCCGGCATTGTCGAAGGCGCTTCCAAGGGTGAAGGCATGGGCAACGCCTTCCTCGCCAACATCCGTGAAGCTGACGCCATCTGCCAGGTGGTGCGAGCCTTCGCCGATGAGAACGTGATCCACGTTGACGGTGAGGTCAACCCGGCGCACGACATCTCCGTTATTAATACCGAGCTCATCCTCGCGGACCTCCAAACCATTGAGAAGGCCCTGCCTCGTCTGGAAAAGGAAGCCCGCAAGAACAAGGACCTGGCAGAGACCGTGGAAGAGACCAAGAAGGCCCAGGCCATCTTGGAAGATGACCGCACCCTCTTCGCCGCTTCCAAGAGCAACGAGATCGACCTCTCCCTCCTGCGCGAGCTGCACCTCATGACCGCGAAGCCCTTCCTTTATGTCTTCAACTCGGACGAGGCCGTGCTTACCGATGACGCCAAGAAGGAGGAGCTGCGCCAGCTCGTCGCCCCTGCGGAATGCGTTTTCCTCGATGCCCAGACCGAAACCGACCTCCTTGAGCTCGATGAGGCGGAGGCACTCGAATTGCTCGAGTCGGTGGGCCAGGAAGAGCCCGGCTTGGCGACGTTGGCCAAGGCCGGCTTCGCCACCCTTGGCCTGCAGACCTACCTGACCGCAGGCCCGAAGGAAGCTCGCGCGTGGACCATCAAGCAGGGCTCCGCAGCACCGCAGGCTGCGGGTGTTATCCACACCGACTTTGAGAAGAAGTTCATCAAGGCCGAAATCGTCTCCTTCGATGACTTGGACGCCGCTGGCTCCATGGCGGAAGCCCGCAATGCTGGCAAGGTGCGCCAGGAGGGCAAGGAGTACATCATGCAGGATGGCGACGTCTGCGATTTCAAGATCGGCGGCTAACTCGTGCGCTCATAGCGCGTAGGCTGTGGGCATGAGTATCACCCACATCCTCGAACGCGCAGCAGAGGCCACGCAGTGGCAGGAGGCCCTTTACAAGGATCTGCACCAGCATCCTGAGCTCAGCATGGAGGAGGAGCGCACCCGCGGTGTTATCGCGGATAAGCTCCAGGAATTTCCAGGAGTTGAGGTGCTGGAATTCGGCGGGGGAGTCGTCGGCATCCTCCGCAACGGCGAAGGCTCGACCGTCTTGGAGCGCGCCGATTTCGACGGCCTGCCCATCACAGAGGACACCGGCCTGGACTACTCCGCTACGGGTGAGGCAATGCACGCCTGTGGGCACGATGCCCACGTGACCGCCTTGCTCGGCGCCACTGAGGCACTGGCCAAGGCAACCGATTCGTGGTCCGGTACCTTCATCGCCCTTTTCCAGCCGGGTGAGGAAACCGCCGAGGGCGCGCAGTCCATGGTGGACGCGGGACTCACCGAAAAAGTCCCCACGCCCGATGTGGCCTTTGGCCAGCACATCTTCATTGATAAGGACGCCCCAGCCGGCACCGTACTGATTGCGCCCGGCCCGGTCTTGTCGACAGCGACCTCACTCACCGTCACTGTCTATGGTCACGGTTCTCATGGCTCGATGCCGCACCTCAGCGTTGATCCGGTGGTGCTCGCCAGCTCCATCGTTCTGCGGCTGCAAACAGTTGTCTCCCGTGAGGTCGATCCGCACCAGTTCGCCGTATTGACCGTTGGCGCACTGCAGGCGGGTTCGAAGGCCAATATCATTCCGGATTCGGCGACCTTACGCATCAACATCCGTGCCTATGACGAAGACGTCCGGGCTCAGATCGTCGAGGCGATTCACCGCATTGTTAAGGCGGAGTGCCGGGCAGCGATGTCCCCGCGCGAGCCAGAGTTTGTGCAGAGTGATAATTACCCCCTCACCGTCAACGATGACGACGTGACCGACAAGGTGCGCGCGCAGCTTATCGACGTCCTCGGTAGCGACAACGTTCTCGACATGGAGCCGTGGACCGCCTCGGAGGATTTCTCTCGCATCCCCGATGCCTTCGGCGCTCCCTATTGTTTCTGGGGTTTCGGCGGGCGTGCCGATGGTGCGTCAATTCCCAACCACAACCCGCGCTTTGCTCCGGAGCTGCAGCCGACGCTGACCACTGCGACGCAGGCACTCATCGCCGCGGCCTACGCCTACGTGGGTAATTAATCCTCCATCGCCGATTGCACCACGGAGAGTACCGTGCGCCGCGCCGCGGAATTATCGAGGTGGGAATCCACCAGCGTGACGAGCGCCTCCAAAACCAGCAGGAAGGCCACTCGGGAGGCATCCTGCAGCTCCGCGCGAAACGTCCCATCAGGGGAGGGGATGACCAGCGTGTAGGAGGCGAGCTCCGCCAGGGGCGAGGAGGTAAACGAGGTCAGTGCGATGAGCTTTGCACCCGCTTCGAAGGCTGCAGTGGCGGCGTTGAGCGTGAGCGTGGTCGACCCGGATCCGGAGACCACGAGGCACACACTGTCTTTATCTAATTGCGTCGCGGCGATGTGCTGGCCCATGGCCTCCGCCACGAACTCGGCGGGGCGCCCGATACTTGTCAGTCGCAGCGCCATGGTTTGCGCTAGGGGAGCGGAGAGGCCGTTGCCCACGACGAGGACGCGCCTGGCCTGTGCCAATACCTCCACCGTTGCGGTCAGCTCATCCTCATTGAGCAGGGCAGTGAGCCCATGCACGTAGTTGCTAAAGGAGGCAATCTCGGCGGACATGCGGCCGACGTGGGTGGAGTCGGCGTCGGGAAGCGGCTTCGGGCGCTGCGCGATTTCCTGGGTGAGCGCTACGCGCAGTTGCTGGTATCCGTCATAGCCCAGCGCCTTCGCGGTGCGGATGACGGAGGTACGCGACGTTCCCACCTTAGCCGCCAGCTGGTCCGCAGTGGCGTGTAGGACAAAGTCCATGTCCTCGAGTATGGCCTGGGCCACGCGCTGTTCGATGGGCTGCAGGCTCGGCATGCGCGTGGTGATGTGTGCGGAAGGTGGGGCAGTATCAGTCATAGAGTCTGGGGATTTGTTTAGGTGTACTTAGCTGCCACGATCCGGCGGCGGATGGCGCCGGAGATGGCGTCGATGGACATGGTGATGACAATGACGACTATAAGCAGAACACCAACGACGTCCCACTGTCGGTACTGCGTATAACCGGTGAGCATGTCGCCGATGCCACCGACACCAATGAGGCCGAGGACCGCAGAGGTACGCACGTTGATCTCAAAGCGATAGAGCGCCAGGGATGCTAATTCAGGCTGGACGATGGGCCACGTTCCCCAACGCACCATTTCTGCGAGGGTGCCGCCAGAGGCTTTGACGGCCTCAGCCGGGCCGGTCGGCGCGGTTTCGATGGCCTCATAGGTCCACTTGGCGTGCGTGCCGATGCCGCCGATCGCCAAGGCGAGCGCACCTGTAAAAGGAGTGAGTCCAGTGACCGTCAGGATGATGATGGCGATGATGATCTCCGGGACCGCGCGGATGATGGCGAAGAGTGCGCGCAGCGGAAGGCATACCCAGCCCGGGGAGACAGTGTTCGCGGCGAGGACGCCGAGGATCGTAGAAAGCACTACGCCGAGAAGCGCGCCGATCCACGCCATGGCCACGGAGCGCCACGTCTGAAGGAGCGCTTCACCAAGCTTGGACCAGTCCGGGTTCGAAAACATGAGTACGAGGTAGTGCCAGATGTTGGCGGGGAGCTCTTTGAGCGCGGACAAGTTGACATCGATATAGCCGAAAGACAGCGCGAGGATGACCAGAATTCCGGCCCACGCAGCCCCGACACCCCAGCTGCGGGAACGTGAAGGTAGCGCGGATGGTGCAGTTGCTGGAAGTGTAATGCTCATCGCAACCTCTTTCGCAGGTTGACGGATACGACCTCGAGGGCGATGACGACGACGAGCAGCTCCAGCACGATGGCGGAAAGCGCATCGTAGCGGTAGAAGCCGCGGACCTCGTCGATGAGCAAGCCAATGCCACCCGCGCCAACGAGTCCCAATACCGCGGAGATGCGGACGTTGAGCTCGAGAGAGTAGATGACCTGGCTGGCAAAGGCGGGCCAGGTTTGTGGGAGAGCAGTCACGCGATTGATCTGATTCTGCGTGCCGCCGGCCGCGCGGCCAGCCTCCATGTAGGAATCATCGGCAGAGTCGATGGCCTCGGAGACGAGCTTGACCACGATGCCGACGTCGAAAAGCACCAGCGTGATGATGCCCGGGAGGGAACCCACACCGAGCATGGCGACGAGAATGGTGGCGTCCACGAGATCGGGCCCCGCGCGGATAACGTTGACGATACCGCGCACGAGCGTGCGCCACGGCGTCGACGGATTCGTCGGGCGCGCGGCCCACAACGACAGCGGAAGGGCAATCACCGCGGAGATGGCGGCACCCACCACGGCCATGGCTAGGGTCTCGAGTAGAGGCTCCCACGTGCGCGGAAGGATCGACCAATCCGGGGTGAACATCTGCGCGAGCCTGTCGGCACCGTTGCGCCAGTTGCGTGCGATGTGACCCAGGTTGATGTCAATTCCGCCCCAGGCGGGGATGCACGTGGCGATGGTCAACGCGATGAACGCGGCGATCCCACCGAGAATGCCGGGCCAGTTGCGCTGACGAGGAGGAAGCACGGCTGTCATACTGCGCTCCCTTGGCTCCCCAGCTGGTCCTCCTCGCGGATCCGACGGCCATAAATGGCCTCGAAATCCTCCACGGTGGACCCCTGGGCGGGGCCATCGAAGACGATCTTGCCGTGGCGAATGCCGATGATGCGGGTCGCGTAGTCCTGGGCCAAGTCCACAAGGTGCAGGTTCACCAGGGTGGTCAGATCCCGCTCGGTATTGATGCGGCGTAGATCCTTCATGACGGAGTGCGCGGTAGGCGGGTCGAGGGAGGCGACGGGTTCATCAGCCAGCATGATCGCTGGCTTCTGGGACAACGCGCGGGCAATGGCCACGCGCTGCTTTTGACCACCAGACAAGGCGCCGGCCTTGTTCCACGCCTTGTCGAGGATGCCCACGGATTCCAATGCCTCGGCGATAATCGCTTTGTCCTCCGACGTGGAGATGCCCAGCAACGTGCGCCAGCCAGGGTTGTGGGAGAAGCGGCCAACGAGCACGTTGGCGAACACACTCGCGCGATCTGCCAGGTTGAACTCCTGGAAAATCATGCCGATGCGGCCACGGAGCTTACGCAGCTGGGAGCCTTTCGCGGCGGAGATCTCGTGAGGACCAACGAAGGTCTTTCCCGACGTCGGCTTAACAAGCCCGTTAATGCTGCGGATGAACGTGGACTTACCGGAACCCGAGAGACCGACGATGGCGACGAATTCGCCGGGAGCTATGTCCACGGAGACGTCGTCAAGCGCCAGCGTTCCGTTGGGGTAGCGCACCGAGACATTCTCGAACCGAATGCCCCACGCCTTCTCCTCCGTCATAGGGAACCTTTCTGAGTGGGAAATGGGCAGTGGAGGAGCGCGAACCTACTGTGCGAAGCGCTCGTTGACCTTGCGCGCCATGTCAATGGATTCCTTCTTAGCCGGAACCCAGTCGGTGATATCGAAGATGGCGGACATCGTGTCTGGGTCGACCTCAGAGAAACCATCCATGAGTTCGGTGATTTCCTTGCGGCGCTCTTCTGGGACATCGTCCGAAATGACGACGCCGCCGTTGGGGTACATGTCGGTGTATCCGAAGACGACGAGCTTCTCAGCCAAGTCAGGAGCCTCGGACGGGTCGATGGTGGAGCGTGCGTCCCAGAAGCTAAAGCCCACCTCGGCATCGCCGTTATAAACCGCCATGATGGAAGCATCGTTGGAGGTCACCGGGACCTTCTTGAGGCTATCGACGTCGATACCCTGGGATTCCATGGCCATGACCGGCAGCTGGTAGCCGGCCGGGGAGGTGGCACCGAGCATAGCGACGGTGGTCTCACCATCGATCTTCTTCAGCGCCTCGAGGCCCTTCGGCCCCTGGCCCTTGTTCTCGTCTGCGGTGGCGGTGCCGTTGCAGTAGAGGTACTCGGCGCCGCTCGCAGCATAGGTGGACTTGACTGGCTCATCCTCGCAGTACTTGTCCGGGTTGTTGGTGACGAACTGGCCGGCGTAGGAATCCGCGCCGAAGCGCTCATCTTGCAGCACAGCGTGAGCACCGTACATGTCTTCAGCGGAGGCCAGCTGTGCAGCGGAGGCGATGGCGATGTCAGCCTGGCCGGAGCCGATGGCTTCGACGGCGGCCTGGTAATCCTTGGTCACGACACCCTCAACCTCCACGCCGAGCTCCTCAGAGAGGTAATCGGTCAGCGGCTTCGCGGTGGTCACCAGGTCATTGACCTTCTCGTTTGGGATGAGCGCGAGGGTGAGCTTCTCATCGGAGCCCTTGGCAGAATCGGAACCGTTATCGGAGTCGGAAGAGCAGGCGGTGAGGGAGAGGGACAGGGTAAGGGCGGTGGCGGCAAGAGCGGTGAAGCGGCGCATAATGAATGTCTTTCTGTGCGTGTGTTAAAAAGCGGAGGTCAGTTCGGGAAAGATGTCGGTGACGCGGGTGACGCGCCAAGTCGGGTCAGCCTCAGGGGAGGTTGCGAAGGGGGAGTCAACGAGCACGGTGCGTCCGCCTACGGCGGCCACGGGTGCGAGGTCGAACTCCCAAATATCGCCGAAGGAGATGAGGTGAGTCGGATCCGTGTCGGCGAGATCGGTGTCCAGGATGCGGGTCAGTCCTTCGGGTTTGCCCACCCTGGTGTAGACGGTGTCGAAGGACCTGTCGAGGCCCAGTGTGTGAAGGGCAGCGCTAAGACCAATCTCTGGAGAGTTCGTCGCCAGAATGGCGCTGCCGGGGTAGGAGGCAAGGAATTCGGCAAGCCCCTCAGGGGCGGTGATGCCGGTGTCGGCGAGGTTCTCCCGGGAAGCCATATATGCCTCCTGGCAGGTCTCTTCCGGCACGTCGAGTTCGGCGGCGAGAGTGCGGACGAGGTGGTAGCCGTCGCGTGCTGAGCCGACGTTATCGGAGTTCAGCAGCGCTTCGGCGTCTTGAGCAATGGATGGGTGCCCGGCTTTCTCTGCAATGAGGCGCGCATAGGCCAGAACGGGGCCGTGGCCAAGGCTGACGGTCCCGTCAAAATCGAAGAGAAGGACTGGGCGAGTTATGTCTGTGGACATAAAGTACAAACTAACGGCGGTTTATGTACTTCGCGACCGCACGCGGTAAACATTCAGTGAACAGTGCGTGCACATCCGGCTTTGGTAGTCTAAGGGGCTGTAGAAATCTCTTCTCGAAGGCCGACATTATGTCTCTTCCCACCGAGCAGTTGCTGCTCGAACGCTTTATGAAGCTCTCCATTGCTACTGCAGTGGCCACGATCGGGCTCAAGATTGTCGCTGCTGCGGTGACGGGATCGGTGGGCTTTCTTTCTGACGCCCTCGAATCTGGTGTGAACCTCGTCGCCGCCGTTGTAGGTTTTGCGGCTATTAAGATTGCGGCAAAGCCGGCAGACGCAAACCACCAGTTCGGCCACGGCAAGGCCGAATATGTTTCCGCGCTGGTGGAGGGTGCAATGATCTTCGTCGCTGCGGCGATGATTATCTACACGGCCATTCGCCGGCTTCTGGATCCGCAGCCACTGGAGCAGCCAGGGCTCGGACTCTTACTATCGCTCGTGGCCTCCCTGCTGAACCTGGGCGTCGGTCTTCTGCTTGTGCGCGCGGGTAAGCAATACCGTTCGGCCACCTTGCAGGCGGACGGGAGGCACTTGCTTACCGACGTCTGGACGTCCGTCGGCGTGATTGTCGGTATTGGAGCAGTGGCGTTGACAGGCTGGCTGTGGCTGGACCCCATCATCGCCTTTGCCGTGGGCCTCAACATTTTGTGGACTGGCTACAAGCTGCTCAAAGAATCGTTGAGCTCCCTGTTGTCGGAGTCCTTGCCCAAGAAAGAACACGCGCAGCTCGATGCCCTCCTCAACGAATTGGAGGAGTGTCATGACGTGGAGTTTACTTCACGCCGCACAGTGGCAGCAGGGCGCCAGCGCCTTGTGTACCTGACGATGGACGTGCCCGGCCAGTGGACGGTACTGCACTCGCACACCATCGCCGACCGCATCGAAGACGCCATTGACGAGCTTTTCCCTGGCGCCGAGGTATTCATCCACGTCGAGCCTGCAGGAACGGTTCATCGTCGGATTCTGCGCATGCCGTAATGCTTGCAGCTATCGCAGGCTGGCCACGCCGCGTCCGCCTTCCATTACCCACGGCCAACTCAGACCGTTCTTGGTGAGGACATTGACGCGGATCTCATCGGGGACAATCCAGTCCTTATTGGCGTAGCCCAGCAAGTATTCGTCGAACGCAGGCAGCTCGAGTCGTAGTTCTAGGGCAGTACGGATGTCCTCCGCAGAAACATCTTCCTGCCAAGTGGCCATCCAAAAGTCTTGGCCATCGTGGCGAGTGCGTCGAGCGTCTGCCGACTTCAAAGCTGTGGTGGCTTGAGTCTTGCTGAGCTTTGACCACGCTTGGAGGTCTTCTACCGAGACCGGACCATGACCTGAGATATACCGTTGACCAAGTTCGTGAAGGGGATGCGCGGGCTCGTGTTGGGCAACGGGAAGTGTATCAACGTGAAGAAAGGTTTCCTGGTTGCCGTCCTTGGGGCCTTGGACGAGGTCACCTGCACCACCGAAGGCACGCAGTAAGTGGGAGCCGCGACCTTCTGTGGGATCCACACCTGTCTCGGCGAAAAGTTCATAGACCTGCGCGCGGGTTAAAGGTGTGGTGGCTGCGCTGTGAAGCGCTTCCGAGGCGGCTGCCACCATGTCTTCGCTCAGCCCCAAACTCGGCCGCCGAGATTTCTGGCTGGAAGCCATTCGTGGATAGAGGAGGCGGGACATCCAGCGGACGTCGGCAGCCGGCATGAAGTGCAGCGTGCCGCGCTGCGGCCAACAGCGCACCACGCGAAAGCGTGCTACGTCTTCGAGTACCTTTTGCTCATCGCAGCCGGCGCGAAGAGCAAGTGCTCTGATACCGGCATCGTAGGTCTGGCCCTGGAGGGCGAGCAGATGCTCGGCAACATCGAGGGCCGACGCCAGAGTCGGCCGCGCCGCCGATGGTGCAAGGCCTTGAGCAATGAGCCGACGAGCGAGAAGCTCATCGCGGGTAAGTTCCTTCATTGCTGTTTAGGTTAGAGTCGGAAGGTCTTCATCAGCTGCATGCCGGTGGACACCAGCTGACGGAAGCGCTCCGGGGAGATGTACTCCGAGGGCGCAAGCGGGTGTAGGCGTTGCTCGGCCACGGTGCGCTCATTGGCCCACAGGCGCATGCCGGTAATGCCGTGGCGGTGATTGAGGCCAGACTCCTTGACGCCGCCACCGGGTGCGGCGATGGAACCATACGCGGCGGCGAAGCCTTCGTTGATGTTGACCATGCCGGCCTCCAACTGGGAGGCCACCTTCCATGCGCGGCGGGAATTCCCGGACCACACCGATGCGGATAGGCCGTAGGTGGTGTCGTTGGCGAGCTGAATGGCCTCGGCGTCGGAACTCACCGCATACACCGCGAGCACTGGGCCGAAGGTTTCGGTGGCATAGAGATCCATCTCTGGGGTCACACCAGTCAACACGGTGGGTTCATAGAAGTAGGGCCCAAGGTCCGGCCGGGCCTTTCCGCCGTAGACCACGGTGGCGCCCTTGGACACGGCATCCTCCACGTGGGCTTTAACGGCATCGAGCTGGCGTTGCGAGGTCAGCGAGCCGATGGTGGCGGCATCGGAGAAAGCCGCGCCCAAAACCTGCTGGTCTAGGGCGTTCGTGAGTTCTGCAAGGAACTCCGCAAAGACGCTCTCGTGCACATAGGCGCGCTCGGCGGACATGCACAGCTGGCCGGAGGAAGAAAATGCAGTGCGCACCGCACCTTGGGCGGTGGACTTAAGGGGGGCGTCGTCAAGCACCAGCATCGGGTTCTTTCCACCCAGCTCCAGCATGGTGGGGATGAGGCGTCCGGCTGCCTGGGTAGCGATGGACTTGCCGGCCTTGGTGGAACCGGTAAAGGAGAGGCCATCCACCAGCGGCACGAGGGCATCGCCCACCTCCGCACCGCGGCCGGGAACCAGCTGCCAGGCCGCCTCCGGCAGGCCCGCCTCGATGGCTAGGCGTCGCAGCAGAATCGCCGTCAGCGTGGTCTGAGAATCCGGTTTGTGGACCACGGCATTACCAGCCGAGAGGGCTGCCAGAACATCGCCAACACCGAGGGACAGGGGATAGTTCCACGGAGAGATAAGCCCCACCACGCCCAGCGGGTAATGCTGGGTGCGGGTCTTAGTCAGCACGGGAAGCGCGCCGGGGTGGCGGTCAGCGCCGAAAGCTTTGCGGATATTGACCGCGTAGAAGCGCGCGCAGTTATACAGATCCATCAGCTCGTCATAGGCATGGGAGCGGGACTTGCCGTTTTCTGCCTGGATGAGATCGAGGATGAGCTCCTCATTCTCGTGAACGAGGTCGTGCAGGCGCAGCAGGATGGCGGCGCGGTCACCTTGGCCAACGCCCGCGCGCGCATAGTTGACGGCTTTCTCGACGTCCCCGGCGGTGGCGACAGGGAAGCTAAAGAGATCCTCACCGCTAAAAGGCGCGTGAGCCTGGTGCTGCTCACCCGTGCCGCGAACATCGCGGGCGGGGTCCGTGTCTAAGAAATTGAGCACTCGCTGGGGCAGACGGGTCTGAGTGAAGGTCTTCATGCGGTCTATTGTCCCAAAAATATGCGAGGCCGCTATAGATTTTTCGAGATTTGTCTCACAAACTAAATTAATCGTGGTTAGGATGACGCTATGCCAATCCTCGCGACCACTCCACAGGCCCAGGTCCGCGCGGCCGTTGAGCCGCTCGTCAGATCTGGAGAAAGCCCAGCGCCCGTAGGCGTTATTGACCTCGCCGCGTTCGACTACAACGCTGCACAGATGCCGACTCGTGCCGGGGGACTACCCATCCGCGTGGCCTCGAAGTCGATCCGCAGCGTGGCAGCACTTCGTCGTGCCCTCGAGCACGGGGGCTACCGTGGCATCCTCGCCTATTCCGTTCCAGAAGCGCTCCATCTGGTGGGAGAGGGCTTCCGCGACATCGTGGTGGCCTACCCGAGCGTCAACCGTAAGGCCCTGCGTGAGCTCGCAGCGTCTGACACCGCGCGCGAGTCCATCACCGTCATGGTGGATAGTGTCGAACTCTTAGGCCTGCTTGAGGGCTCCCTGCGTGTGGCCATCGACATTGATTGCACCCTTCACTTGCCGGGCGCGGTTGTGGGCCCGCGGCGCTCACCCGTGCGTACGCCGGAACAGGTCTCGGTGCTTGCGCGCGAGATTCTTCGGCGCGGGCACCGGCTTGTCGGTCTCATGGCCTATGAGGGGCAAGTGGCATCCGTTGCGGATGGCCTGCCGGGTCCGGTGGGAGCGGTCAAGCGCTGGCTGCGCACCAAGTCCATGGCGGACTTGGCCCCGCGACGCCGAGCCTGCGTGGAGGCCGCGCGGGAGGTAGCGGACATCGAATTCGTCAACGGCGGGGGCACGGGCAGTCTCCAAGAATCCGCGGCCGAAGGAACCTTGACCGAGCTGGCCGCTGGCTCCGGTTTCTACACGCCCGCTATCTTCGATGACTTCACCGGCATCAACCATAAGGCAGCAGCGTTCTTCGTTTGCCAGGTCTCCCGCGTTCCCGCGCCGGGCTGGGCCACGGTCAACTCCGGAGGCTGGATTGCCTCCGGGCCACCCGCGAAGGATCGCGTCCCGGTTCCGGTGTGGCCGCAGGGACTTCACTACTCCAGCACCGAAGGCGCCGGGGAAGTGCAGACACCTCTCCGAGGCGTGGATATGAACGTCGAGGATCTGGTGTGGTTCCGCCATGCCAAGGCCGGCGAAATGACAGAAAACGTCGACCACCTTCTAGCTGTCGGACCTGACGGCGTTGATGTCTGGGACACCTATAGAGGACAAGGATGGACACTCCGATGACAACATTTAGTAATTGGGCAGGGTCGGTCACCACGAAACCACAGGAGTTTGTACAGCCCTCCCGCATAGACGAGATCCCTGGAATTATTAGCCGCTCCCGCAGCGTGCGTGCTGTGGGCGCTGGTCACTCTTTCACTCCCATTGCGGCGGGGGAGGAGACGATGCTCAATCTTGATCACATAAGTGGTCTGGTGAGCGTCGATAAGCAGCGCAAGCGCGTCCGTTTTCTGGCGGGTACTCGGTTACGTGATGTCCCAGCCCTTCTGCGCCCCTTCGGGCTTGCCCTGGCTAACCAGGGTGATGTGGACCCGCAATCGCTGGCGGGCGCGATTTCGACCTCGACCCACGGCACTGGTATTGATTACACGGGCTTTGCGGGCACGGTCACTGGGCTGACGCTTATCGACGCCGACGGCAACACCCGCAGCTATTCCATCGACGAAGACCCAGAACTCCTTCGTCTCGTGGTCGTCAGCGTCGGTGCGCTTGGTGTGGTTGTCGAAGTCGAAATGCAGTGCGTGGATGCCTTCGACCTGCTGGCGGAAGAATCTGGCATTGCCTTCGATGAGTTGATGGATAATTGGGAGGAGCTCTCTCGGGGCGTCGACCACTTCGAGTCCTACTGGTTCCCGCACACTGACCGCGCGATGGTCAAGGCCAACACGCGCCTCGAACCGAACGGGGAGCGCCGCTCACGCCTTAAGGCGCTTATCGACGATGAGCTCATCGGCAATGGCGCCTTCGCCGCAGCCCTGGCTCTAGGGCGTCTTATTCCGGGGACGATTCCGACGCTCAACAAGTTCGCCACCTCGGTTATCTCTCATAACCGCTACCGTTCAGCTGCTCACGACGTGTTCGTCAGCCCGCGGCGGGTTCGCTTCCACGAGATGGAGTACGCAGTGCCGCTTGCCGACGGCCCCGCCACCGTCCGCGAAATCCGCCGCTTCATCGACGAACAGGGTTGGCGCATCGGGTTTCCGATGGAACTGCGCACGACGGCCGCGGATGACGTTGCACTGTCAACGGCATCGGGCCGCGAATCGATGTACATTGCCTTCCACATTCCACGTGCGCTTAATCCGCGGGACTACATGCCCAAGCTGGAGCCCATTCTCCGCGCAGCAAGTGGGCGCCCGCACTGGGGCAAGATGAACTCCTTGTCCCGTAAGGATTTTGCTCAACTTTATACAAGATTTGATGAGTTCTGCGAGCTGCGCGAAAAGATGGACGCGAATTGGAAATTTGGTTCCCCATACCTGCGGAAACTGTTCGGATAGGGGCGTCGTTAAGCGTGTCGCAACTCTGATGGTGGATTCGAAAGTATCTCTGATCTTTGGTAGCGTGTGGAAGTCTTAATTCCATAACGCTATTGAAGAAGGTGTCTCAAACGTCCTCTGAATCCCGTTCCCTTATCACGCCGACATTCGTGTTCGCGTGGTTGGTAAATTTCGCCCAGTTTACGGTCTTCTATCTGCTCGTGACCATCATGGCGCTCTATGCCGTCGAGCAGTTTCAAGCTTCGGATACGGCGGGCGGGTTTGCCTCAAGCGCCTTCGTGGTGGGGGCGACGATTGCCCGCCTCTTTTCGGGCTACATCGTGGATGCTGCTGGGCGGAAGCGTTCGCTGGTCATCTCCCTCATCGTGGTGGCTGTGGCGATGGCGCTGTATTTCCCGGCTCAGTCTCTGCCACTGCTGTTTGCCGTCCGTATCGTGCACGGCTTCGGTTATGCGGTGGCGTCGACGGCTGTGATGGCCGTGGCGCAATCGGTTATCCCGGACCATCGCCGCGCAGAAGGGACCGGCTACTTTGCCCTGGGGACGACGCTGGCTACAGCTTTTGGTCCTGCGGCTGGCCTAGCGATTGTCCACAATGCTGGCTATAACTCCGTGTTTCTAGTGGCGCTGACGCTCACAGTGGTGGCCTTGGGGCTGGGGCTCGTCGTCAAGGCGCCCGTGCAGGAACAACGTAGCGTGACCTTCTCGCTGGGGAATATCGTGCACCCAGCGGTGGCACCCTTCGGTGTCTTTATCCTGTTTGTAGGTGTTGCCTACACCGGAATCATTACCTTCCTGAATGGTTACTCCTCCTCCGCTGGCCTAGAGAAGGGCGCGAGCTACTTCTTCTTGGCTTATGCGGTGGTGAGCCTCATCCTGCGATTTATTCTGGGCAAGCTGCAGGATCGTCGCGGTGACAACATCATCATCTACTCCTCGCTCGTCTTCTTTATTGCCGGCTTGGCTGTTCTGGCTTCGGCTGGTGCTGATTGGCAGATTGTTGCTGCGGGGGCCTTGGTAGGTATCGGATATGGCTCTATCCTGCCGGCGGGTCAGGCTATCGCTGTGCGCCTGGTGCCGATGCACGAGATGGGCGCGGGGATCTCAACCTTCTTCTTGTTGTTGGACATAGGCATCGGTTTCGGTCCGATTCTGCTGGGGCAGGTTATCTCCGCGACCGGGTACTCCGCCATGTACTGGGCGCTGGCGGCTTTGATGGTGGTGGCCGCGGTGGTGTACTTCTTCGTTCATGGGCGCAAGGATATTGCGCGCGGTGACGTGCGCTACGAATAGATTCCTCGTCGGTGACTTCTCCACTGGGTGAGGTCGAACGTGCAGTCTAAACCTGGGGTTGATACCCCCGTTTATAGTAACGACTTGACATGAATTTAGCGCTAACTATGGCTATGCGGGGTGTGTGGTACTAGAATCATGGTTAGAACATTTCTTCTAACTCATGTTGATCTCGGGGGAGATACCCATGACCACTGTCACACGTCCACCAACCTTCTTCTTTTCCACCACCAACCCTAATAATCCACATGCGATGGCCCGTGCTCAAGCACGAAGAGCCACCTATAAAACCTGGGTCGGGGCCATGCCCAGCCTGCACGCCGATATCAACACCACCGCACTATCCCTAGTGGCGGCCTGGTCGCTGCCGGAAGGCCATATTAAATCCGGCCTGCGTGCTATCCACCGGCTAGAGAGTCTGCCGAAAGTCAAAGCCATACAAGACACCCACTGCCTGCTGGATATTGAATCCTTGATCGCTATTGATCAGCCCATGTCAGCACTGACAGCCTTGACTGATGAAACCCTAGACTTCATCGACACCCTCCTGGCTGACTTCTTTACCCCGACCAAGCCGAACCAGGCTTTTCCTACACGTAGTCAAATCAGGCGCAAAGTCCGCGATATTTGTAAAACCCTGGATGATTCCATCGCCTACCAAGATACCCGGCCTAAAGATACGTACCGGTTTTCTTCTAACGGCACCTCAGCGTGGTTGGAACTGCAGGTTGGGGAAGACACCGGCATTAAACTCGATGCCTTCATCCACACAACCGCTGCTAAAGAAAACATCACTGTCCCTGAGGCAGTCATCAAACTGCTTTCCGGTGAGATTAAGCCACCAGCTGAGGTGGTGCTCCACACCTACCAGGCCTGCGATATTGAGGATGCACCCACCTTTATTGAAGGCTTCGGCTGGCGGGCTAAGCCCATGCCACATGATAAGACTCGGGATTTAACCGGTGAGGTCGCCGAAGCCGACGGCTACCAACCAGGAATCATCATGCGCAAGCATGTCGAAGGCCGCGACGGTACCTGCCGGGTCGGCGGCTGCGACGAGCCTGCTTTTCTCAGCCAGTTGGATCACCGACACAACTGGGCTGAAGGCGGGCCAACCCACCCGAAGAACCTGGCGTGTTTATGCCAAGGTCATCACAACATGAAAACCGATGGCACCCTTAAATACCTGCTGGACCCCTACAGCGGGGATGTCATCTGGCTATATGAAGACGGTACCTGGACAATTACCGAAGCCGAAGGGCCACTTGCACCCAAGCAGAAACGGTGGGCACAAACAGTCGCCCAACACATCACCGCCACCAGGAAACGCGTGCGCGAGGAAGCCCAACTATTGAAACAAGAACTCGACGACTACGCACAACAACAAGCCAAAACCAAAGCCGAAGCCGAGGACGCGGACAACACCGACACAGATGACGGCACCGACGACATCCCCTTCTAAACCCCGCCGTCGTCTCAAACGACGAAGAACTCGGACACACCCCTCAAAGCTGAACCCAGACTCGTCGTTTCAAACGACGAGACCACACCAAGGTAACTGAAAGGAAAAGAGAAAGAGCAAGACTACGAACAAACGTCGTCGAATTAAACGACGATCCTGCCTGGTGCTGAATGGGGCCTAGCCCTGCGCGTCGTCTGAAACGACGAATGCGGATTGCTAGCGGTCGGGAGACTTAAGCTGCCTCTGGAGCTCAAGTGTGGGTTGTTGGTGGTAGTTATTACCAGGTGTCGGTGAGGGGAATGGACTAGACCTCTTTTAGGCGATTCCGCTTGGAGGCGAAGAGAACGCCTCCCCCGGTGATGATTGCGGCGGCAACAAGGTAATACGCCGGGGCGAGTTGGTTGTCTGTTTTGTCAATAAGCCAGGTGGCGATCATTGGCGCGGTGCCGCCGAAGACAGCGTTAGCTGTGTTGAAGGTGAGTGCAAAGCCGGAAAGGCGAACATGGGTGGGGAACTGTTCGGAGAGGAAGGAGGGGAGGACGCCGTCGTTAAGCGCAAGCACGCCGCCGAGGCACACCTGGATGATGATGACCAGGAGAATCCCAGCGCCGTCCAGGAGCATGAAGGCAGGGACAATGAAGACTCCCATGAAAAGTGCAGCACACAGCATGGTCGTGCGGCGGCCCAGACGGTCTGATAGCAGGCCGGTGAGAAGCGCGAAGCCGACATAGAACGCGGAAGCGACGGAAGACGCTATGAAGGCAGGTGTTTCCGCCATGCCCAGCTCCTGGGAGAGGTAGGTCGGCAGGTAAGTCAGGATGACATAGAAACCAATGGCGTTGAGAACTGCGCCCGAGAAAGCAATTGCCAGGGCCTTGGGATATTTGATGACCTCGCGAAGAGGGGACTCCTCCGTGTTATCTTGATTCTCAAAGCGAGAAGACTCGTCGGCGTTGCGGCGAATCCACAGGCCGTAAAGGCCCAGAGGTAGTGCGATGAGGAAGGGGACGCGCCAACCCCAGGAGATGAGGGCATCGTCGTCAAGCACGCCCGTGAGTAGTGCTGCGATGAGGGAGCCCAGTAGCAGGCCGGATGCCGTGGCGGAAGGCACGATTGCGGCGTAGATTCCCCGCTTATGCGTCGGGGCGATTTCTGCGAGGTGCGTGGCTGCGCCGGCATACTCGCCAGCCGCGGAGAAACCTTGGACCATGCGCGAAAGTAGAAGCAGCAGGGTGGCGACGAATCCGATGGTTTCATAGCTGGGGAGGAAGCCGATCACGGCTGTCGCCAGCGACATCATCGTGATCGATACCGTCAGGGTTTGAATTCGTCCGTGTTTGTCACCAAAGTGTCCCCACACAATTCCGCCGAGCGGGCGGACGAGGAAGGAAAGCGCAAAGAGTGCGAATGTCATGATGAGCGCGCGGCGCCCCTCCATCTCCGGGAAGAAGACCCGGGAGATAATGGCCGACATATAAATGTAGGCCGCATAGTCGAACCATTCGATGAAGGTTCCTATGAAGGACGCCTTGATAGCGCTGCGGTGTTGTGTGGAATTGGGGTCTGGTGGTGCTTGGGTTGACGTGGACATAGCTTCCACCGTACAGAAACTATGTGTGTTTCACGTCACTTAATTCCTGAACGTTCACGCTTTCCCGCTCGTTCTCATCAGCGTTCATGATGTCATTGACGCCGCCCTCGGCAGCATCCCAGGTTGCTTGGTCTTGGATGCCGGCGCGCTTGGCGACGATCGTGGCACACAGTGCCTGACCGGTGACATTGACGGCGGTGCGGCCCATATCGATGATGGGCTCGATGGCGAGCAAGAGGCCGACGCCTGCCAGCGGGAGGCCCAGCGTGGAGAGTGTCAGTGTCAACATGACGGTGGCGCCTGTCGTGCCGGCAGTAGCTGCGGAACCAATGACGGAAACGAAGATGATGAGAAGGTATTGGGTCGGGGAAAGATCAATTCCGTAGAACTGAGCGATGAAGATGGCGGCGATAGCCGGGTAGACGGAAGCACAGCCGTCCATCTTCGTGGTAGCGCCGAGCGGGATGGCGAAGGAGGCGTATTCGCGAGGCACACCCATGGCCCTCTCCGTAAAGCGCTGGGTAACCGGCATGACTCCCATAGAAGAACGGGTGACGAAACCGAGGGAGAATACTGGCCATACGCGCTTGTAGAAGCCAATGATTGGAATGCGGTTGAACGCGAGGACGGCAGGGTAGACCACAACAATGACAAGGGCGAGTCCGACATACATCGCGAGGACGAACTTGCCCAAGGAGCTCAGCGCATCCCAGCCATAGGTGGACACGGCTTTACCGATGAGGGCGGCGGTGCCAATCGGGGCGAGACGGATGATCCACCAGAGGACCACCTGGATGACCTTCAGGAAGGATTCGGTAAAGCGCAGGAAGGGATCGGCGGCTTTACCAGCCTTGACGGCGGCGATGCCCAAGGCCAAGGAAATAACTAGAAGCTGAAGTGCTCCAAAGCTGAGGGAGATTTCACCGTCGCTCAGCGAAGCTTTGAGTCCAAAGAAGTTGGCGGGGACGAGTTGCTGGAGGAATGCGGTCCAGGAGCCAACGTTGGAAGGATCGGCGGCGGTGGAGGCGTCGACAGTCGTGCCTACGCCTGGCTTCATCACGAGGGCGACGAGAATGCCAGCCAAGACGGAGAAGAAGGCCGTGATAGCGAACCATACGAGGGTGGAGATTGCCAGCGAGGCGGCGTTAGCCACCTTGCGCAGGTTAGCAACCGAGGTGACGACGGCCGCGAAGATGAGCGGCGGGACCATCACCTTGAGCAATTGGACGTACGCGCCGCCGACGCCGGACAGGGTATCGGAGAGCCACGTGGACTCCATGCCGGAAGCGATGAATCCGAGAATCAGGCCAATAATAAGGCCGGCGATGACTTGGGCGCCAAAGCCGGTGGCCCAAGAGGGCAGCGTGCGCGAGGATGCGCGGGAGGAAGTGTCGGACACGAGATTTTCCTTCTAGACAGTGTTGTATAGAAATGGACCATTTAGTTCGGTACTCTCATACCGATCGGTTCACTAGAGCTTATAACACCGTACGCTGCCCAGAAATTCCCCTGCAAATTATGGGATGCGCTTGGTCCACTCGTCGTTGAGGAACTTGGTGTCGACGAGGTGGCGGGCGGTGGCGAGTGTGTCGTCGGAAAGCTCAGCGTCGACGGCGCTGTAGCGGGTAGCGAACTCGCGTGCCATGGTTTCGATGATTTCCTCGCGCGGCACGCCGGTTTGGCGGCGCAGCGGGTCCACGCGCTTCTTAGCGCTGGCTAGGCCCTTCGACGAGACTTTGACCTTGCCGATGCGCAAGACCTCCATCATCTTGTCCGCATCGATGTCATAGCTCATCGTGGTGTGGTGGAGAACCGCGCCCTTGCGGCGCTTTTGGGCGGCACCGCCAATCTTTCCGCCGTCCGAGGTGATGTCATTAATCGGCACGTACCAGGCATTGACGCCAAGCTGTCCGAGCGCCGAGAGAACCCATTGATCTAGATACTCGTAGCTAGCCTCGTAGGAATAACCGGCCACGAGCGACTCCGGGGCGTACAGGGAATAAGTCACACAGTTGCCGCCCTCCATGAACATTGCGCCACCACCGGAGATTCGGCGTACTGGAACGATGCTGTGCTTGTCGACGCCCTCCTGGTCCAACTCGTTGGAATAAGACTGGTAGGAACCGAAGACTACGGCGCGGTCTTCCCATTCCCAGAAGCGGAGCGTAGGACCGCGTTTTCCTTCCGCGACTTCGTTGAGGAGGACCTCATCGAGGGCGACGTTGACTGGGGTCGGGAGAACTCCTGGGCGCAGGATCTCCCAGTTGTGGTCGGTGAAATCGGTACCGCCCGACAGGGCACGCTTGGCTGTGACTGCCAGGTTGTGTGTGTTAAAGCCGTGAAGGGCCACGGGTGAATCGATTCGCGCAAGGGCAGCATCGAGGCGGGATTGGATTTCTTCTGTCGAGGTGGCTGTAGTGATGCCGACCAGCGCTGGGGCTAGCGCCTCGTAGGCTTCTTCGGGTTCGAGGAAGAAATCGCCGGAGACCTTGGCTGCGGTTACGGCATTGTCGCCGTCAATGTCGATATCGACGACGAGTAGTTTGCCGCCGGGGACTTTGAGTTCGAAGTGTTTCGTTTGGTTCATGATGTTCAGGCTACTCAATGATGGCTATGTGGCGATTGATGAAGTAGACCATTTAGCAAATGTGGAAATTGAGACGGGGGTAGCTAACGTTTATTGGTTGTGCCTGTGAATGGCGTAGTGGGTTGCGTAGAGGATGGTTGTTGGGTGCTGTTCTGTGGGTGCAAGTTAGTTTCTCTATGCCTTGGCCTGGATGTGGGGCAAGGGGCGGGTTGGCGCGCTTTTGAGATGTGTAAACGGGCTCGTAATCTAATCGTTATAGCTAATGTGACCTGCGGTTAAGTGCAATTTTAGCGGCGGAAAGGACTGCCGCGGTGGCGCATTGTTGTTTCATCCGTATGGTGGGTGACAGCGCAAACGAAATAGCAAATCGCTCCACATTTCCCTTGACTTGTGGGGGTGGTGGTGCTAGCTGTGGTTTGCCATCGCGATATAGACCAAATATAGAAAGGTTTAGAGAAACAATGGGTAAGAACATCAAGGATCTGTTTAACGCAACCGCATACGACAAGGCCGGCGAGAAGCTGGGCTCTGTCAAGGAGGTCTTCGTCGACGAGCAGTCCGGTCAGCCGACCTTCGTTGAGGTCAACCACGGTCTGTTCGGTATGAGCTCCAGCTTGGTTCCGCTCCGTGGTCACGATTTCACCGGTGATGAGCTCAAGCTGGCCTTCTCCAAGGACCGCATCGAGAACGCACCGGACTTTGACTCCGATAAGCCGCTGACTCCTGAGGCGCAGGCGGACATCTTCAAGCACTACGACCTCGAGAACGCACAGGACGTAACCACCTACCGTGACGAGCGTGATGAGCGCGCTGGCGTTGCCGGTGCTGGCGTAGCTGGCGCTGGTGTTGCCGGTGCTGGTGCAGGTGCACACGCTAAGGATGAGACCGAGCGCGCCGCTGTCTCCGACAATAGCGTCACCAACAACGAGGGCGAGGTTATCCGCTCCGAGGAGCGCTTGGACGTCAACAAGGAGCGCGTGGCCACCGGCGAGGCGCGCCTGCGCAAGTACGTCGTGACCGATACCGAGACCGTCGAGGTTCCGGTTGAGCGCGAAGAGGTTCGCGTCGAGCGCACCCCGATTTCCGAGGCTGACGCTGCCAACTACACCGGCACCATCGGTGATAACGGCGCGGAGGAAGCCTCCGTTACCCTGCACGAAGAGCGCGTGAATGTAGAGAAGAAGACCGTCCCGGTGGAGAAGGTTAACCTTTCCAAGGAGACCATCAAGGACACCGAGACCCACACCGAGGATCTGCGCAAGGAGCAAATCGATACCGACGGCATCACCGAGACCCGCAAGTAATCTCGGTTAAGGGCTAAGAGGCTGGAGCTGCAAAGCTCCAGCTTTTCGCGTTTTGGGTTTGTTCAGTATTTTCTGGTCTTGAACAGGGTGGAAAACGCAAGGCCAAGCCAGTAGGTTTGAATCATGTCACGTTTTAGCCCACTGAATTGGCCCGTTGTGCGCCAAATCCGGAACAAGGATGCCTTCGGCCGCGACGTGTCCACGCAGTCGGCTAAGAGTGAAGACCTGCGCGGACGCACCGTTGACGCGGACCGCGTCGTCCAGTCGGTCTGCCCCTACTGCGCAGTGGGTTGTTCTCAGCGCGTTTATGTCAAGGATGACCGCGTCATCCAAATCGAGGGCGACCCAGATTCCCCGATTTCCCGCGGCCGCCTGTGTCCCAAGGGCTCTGCTTCTGAGCAGCTTATTAATTCCTCGACACGCATCACCACGATCAAGTACCGAGCTCCCTATGCCACCGAGTGGCAGGAGCTCGACGAAGAAACCGCGATGGATATGATCGCGGACCGTTTCGTGGAGGCGCGCGCGAGGCACTGGGAGGACGTCGATAAGCATGGGCGTCGTCTCAACCGCACCATGGGCATTGCGGGCCTGGGTGGTGCGACGCTGGATAATGAGGAGAACTACCTTATCAAGAAGCTGTTTACCGCCACCGGCGCCATTCAGGTGGAAAACCAGGCGCGTATATGACACTCCGCCACTGTTCCTAGTCTAGGAACGTCGTTTGGCCGCGGCGGCGCAACCCAACCGCTGCAGGATATGGCGAATGCGGACTGCATCGTCATCGAGGGTTCTAATATGGCGGAATGCCACCCCGTGGGATTCCAATGGGTCGTGGAAGCCAAGAAGCGTGGTGCGCGCATTATCCACGTGGATCCGCGCTACACACGTACGTCTGCCTTTGCGAACCGTCACATCGGCATTCGCGGAGGCACGGACGTGGTGTTGCTCGGCGCGATTATCAAGTACGTGCTGGATAATGACCTGTATTTCCACGATTACGTGGTGAATTACACGAACGCGGCGTCGATCATCTCGCCGGATTTCCAGGACACCGAGGATTTGGAGGGCTTGTTCTCCGGGTACGACGCAGAGAAGGGCAAGTACGTCACGGACTCGTGGCAGTACGTGCGAAAGCCTGAGGGCTCCTCGTGGAACGTGGAGAAGGACATGACGCTGGAGGATCCGAATACGGTCTTCCAGATTCTCAAGCGCCA
This sequence comes from Corynebacterium sp. Marseille-Q2823, assembly GCF_903645345.1. NCBI lineage: Bacteria > Bacillati > Actinomycetota > Actinomycetes > Mycobacteriales > Corynebacteriaceae > Corynebacterium > Corynebacterium sp. Marseille-Q2823. The sequence continues at coordinate 71,851 of NZ_CAHJXS010000001.1, forward strand.
CTACTCGCGCTACACCCCGGAGATGGTGGAAGAGACCTGTGGCATTTCGCCGGAGGACTTCTACTACTTGGCGGACTCGATTGCGCAGAACTCCACCCCGGAGCGCACTACGTGCTTCGCCTACGCGCTGGGCTTTACCCAGCACACCCTGGGTGCACAGTTCATCCGTACCGCGGCGATCCTGCAGCTGCTCATGGGCAACGTGGGCCGACCTGGCTCGGGCATCATGGCCCTGCGCGGGCATGCGTCGATTCAGGGATCGACCGATATTCCGACCCTGTTTAACTCGCTGCCGGGCTACCTGCCCATGCCGCACGCGGATCAGGAGACCTGGGAAGATTACCTGGATTCCTTCCGGCAGGAAGACCAGAAGGGTTTCTGGCAGCTGGGTGAGAACTACGCGGTCTCGCTCATGAAGTCCTACTGGGGCGACGCCGCAACCAAGGAAAATAACTGGGGTTTTGACCTTATGCCGCGCCTGTCTGGAGCGCACTCGACCTATGAGACCTTGCTGGCTATGCTGCGCAAGGAAGTGGAAGGCTACTTTGTCTTTGGCCAGAACCCGGCGGTGGCGCAGTCCAACGGCGGCATGCAGCGCCGCGGACTGGCTTCGCTGAAGTGGCTGGTCGTGCGCGATTTCCAAGAGATTGAAACGGCAAGTTTCTGGAAGGACTCGCCGGAAATCAAGAACGGCGAGCTCAAGACAGAGGACATTGCTACTGAGGTCTTCCTCATGCCGGCAGCTACCCACGTGGAGAAGTCCGGAACCTTTACCCAGACTCAGCGCATGGTGCAGTGGCGCTTCCAGGCGACTCCGCCGCCGGGCCAGGCCCGCAGTGAGGCGTGGTTCTTCTACCACCTAGGCAAGAAGATTAGGGAGCGCTTGGCGGATTCGACTGATCCGCGCGATCTGCCGATCAAGTCTGTCACCTGGGACTACACCGAGGATGAGCACGGCGATCCAAGCTCGGATGAGATTCTGCGTGAGATCAACGGCTACTACCTTGATGGGCCTAAGAAGGGCCAGCTTTTGCCGGCCTTTACGGAGATGCGGGCCGACGGTTCCACCTCCGGCGGCTGCTGGATCTACACCGGCGTGTATAAGGACGGCATCAACCACGCCGCGAAGAAGGTCCCGGGTTCGGAGCAGAACGAAGTAGCACTCGAGTGGGGCTGGGTCTGGCCGGCCAACCGTCGCATCCTGTACAACCGCGCCTCCGCCAAGCCGGATGGCACTCCGTGGTCGGAGCGCAAGAAGTACATCTGGTGGGATGAAGAGCAGGGCAAGTGGGTCGGTGACGACGTCCCGGACTTCCCAGTGACGAAACGCCCAGACTACGTCGCGCCTGTCGACGCCGTTGGCCCCGATGCCCTCGATGGCGACGATCCGTTTATCATGCAGGCCGACGGCCTGGGTTGGCTGTTCGCGCCGAAGGGGTTGTCCGACGGCCCGCTGCCGACGCATTACGAGCCGCAAGAATCACCGGTGCACAACGCGCTGTACAAGCAGCAGCAGTCACCGACGCGCCTGACCATCAAGCGTGCGGATAACCTTTCCCGCCCGGAGCCGGGGGAGCGCGGTGCTGATGTTTTCCCGTTTGTCTTCTCCACCTACCGCCTGACGGAGATGTACACCTCGGGTGCGATGTCGCGCCGCCTGCCTTACTTGGCGGAGTTGCAGCCGGGGCTCTTCTGCGAAGTGGATAAAGAGCTGGCCGCCAAGCGTGGATTGGTCAACGGCGAGTGGGCCACCATCGTGTCCCCGCGCGGCGTCATCGAGGCTCAGGTTTTGGTGACGGACCGCATGGAGATGCTCACCATCAATGGTGAGGACTTCCACCAGATCGGGCTGCCGTATCACTACGGCGAATCGGAGACCACCGAGGTGGCCGGCGATGGCGCCAACGACCTGTTGGGTCTGACCTTGGAGCCGAACGTGTTCATCCAGAACTCCAAGGTGGGTGCGTGCGATATCCAGCCGGGTCGCCGTCCGCGTGGAGAGGCCCGCGTCAAGCTCTTGCGTGAGTACCAGGAGCGGGCGCACCTGAACGTGGAATCCGGAAACAGGATCCTGGATGTCTCAGACGCCTTCACCACTGAGAGCACCGCCTCCGCAGAGAACACTGGTGACGACTCCACGGCGGGCAACGAGGCAGACTATGAAGGAAAAGAAAGCTAAGGAGGACGCGTGGCTAATATTTTGACCGAAAAGGCTGACCGGCACGGCTATGAGTCCTATCAGCGCATGGCGTTCTTTACCGATACCTCGGTGTGCATTGGCTGCAAAGCCTGCGAGGTGGCGTGCAAGGAATGGAACCGCAACCCAGTGGAAGGCTACGCGGTTACCGGAAACTCCTATGACAACACTGGCGGGCTGGGCGCGAATACGTGGCGCCACGTGGCCTTCATCGAGCAAAACAACGAGCGCATTGAGCAGGCGCGCGAGGAGGGGCGCAACCTTGTCTCGCTGGGCCTGCCCACGGTGTCCGCACCGAGCGTTACTCCGGACACCGATGATTTTCGCTGGCTCATGTCCTCCGACGTCTGCAAGCACTGCACCAACGCAGGCTGCTTGGACGTATGCCCGACGGGCGCGCTCTTTCGCTCCGAGTTCGGCACCGTCGTGGTGCAGGATGATGTGTGCAATGGCTGCGGGACCTGCGTTGCCGGTTGCCCGTTTGGCGTCATTGAGCGCCGCGATGACGGCGGCGTGACGCTGAAGGCGGACAAGACCGCCACCGTGGATTATGAGGTCCCTGACCACGCGGGTGTGAACGTGCTGGCAAAGCTGAAGCAGCTCAAACCCCAAGGCCCAGACCACGTGCCGGGCCAGACGATGCCGATCAAGAATTTAGGCGTGGCCCAGAAGTGCACCATGTGCTACGACCGCCTCAAGATCGGTGAGCAGCCCGCGTGCGCCAAGACGTGCCCGACGGATTCCATCCAATTTGGCCCCTACGAGGAGATGCTCGCTGCCGCGAAGGAGCGCGTCCGCGTCCTCCACGAGCAGGGCCTGACGGAGGCTCGTCTCTATGGCGCCAATTCCCAGGATGGGGTCGGTGGAACGGGTTCTATTTTCCTGTTGCTCGATTCCCCAGAGGTCTACGGGCTGCCGCCGGATCCGCGCGTTCCCACGGCGGATTTGCCGCAGATGTACAAGACCGCAGCGAAAGCTATCGGAGGAATGGCGCTGGCCGTGGCCGGGGCATTCATGTTGGGAGGCCGCAAGTGAGCGAGTTCGATGAGTACCGCCCGCCGCAGGAGCCTAGGCGCAGGCGAGGCGGCGGCAAGAAGCGCCGGCGTGGACGAGTCGGAGCCGGCGCACAGGATGGTTCCAAAGAAGAGCGCATGGCGGAGGACTTCGAGTTCTCCTCGTATTACGGCAAGCCCGTAGTCAAGGCCCCGCCGTGGGAGTGGCCCATCGGCGGCTATCTCTTCCTCGGCGGCGTGGCCGGCGGTTCTGCGATGTTGGCCGCCGGTGCCCAGGCCACGGGGAACGCACCGCTGAAACGCTCGACGCGGATGACGGCTTTCTCCGCGGCATCGGTAGGGTCGGTCTTTTTGGTGCTCGACCTCGGCCGCCCGGAGCGCCTGCTCAACATGTTCCGCGTCTTCAAGGTGACCTCGCCGATGTCCATCGGCTCGTGGATCCTGGGCAGCTTCGCTTCCGCCGCGGCCCTGCCGGCGGTCGTGGAAGCGGACGCATTGGTCGGCGGTGTGCTACCGAAGTCGCTTCGCCGCCTCCTCGATAAGGCGGCGGGTCCAGCAGGCGCTGTCGCCGGCGTGCTTGGTGGCCCGCTGGCGGGCTACACGGCGGTGCTGTTGGCCAACACGTCAAACCCGACGTGGAATGACGCGAAGAAGCATCTGCCTTATGTGTTCGTGTCCTCGGCTTCGGCTGCGGCGTCGGGTGCCGCCATGGTCTTTACCCCGGTGGAGAATGCTGGCGCGGCACGAGTACTCGGTATCACTGCCGCGGCGACCGATCTGGCCGCGACCCGTGTCATGGAAGCGAACATGGAGCCCGAGCCTCTGCGTCCGCTGCACGAAGGCACGCCCGGGAAACTCATGAAGGCCTCCGAGGCGCTCATTGCCGCGGGCGGGGTGGGAACCGCAATCGCGTCGGTCACAAAGTCGCGCGCGTGTCGTGTCGCCTGGCACCGGCGGTTCTGTCGCGCGTTTCGGCGTGACAATGCGGGCTGGAGGCGTGAGACCCGCGACAGCCGGCCCGCAAGCGCCGTGCTGAGGCCCGCCAGACAGATACGCACTCGACGGACTAGCGGATAGTAAGCGCGCCTCCGTCACGGCGCCAATGACGGATAGCAGACCTCGCCGATGACCAGCAGGCCACCCGAGGTTTGGGCATCGGCGAGGAAGACCAAGTCCTCTTCAGTCAGTCGAGTCGAGGGCGGACAACCAGGGCGAGCCGCCGGATAACTCCGCCAGGCGCCGTCCAGCCGCAGCGAAAGCGAACAGCCGCACATGCGAGGCGCGGCAATTTGGAGGTGGCTCAGAGCCGAAGCCGGTGACGTCCGTGCGCCAGCCGCGGCTACGCGCGGCATCGCGGTTGAGCGTGTCATGGATTCACCGCGGCACTCACCGGTGATTCGCTGCTTATTGAGATGCCCACAATGGTCGCGTGAGCGGGCCCGTCGGCGGCGTCGTTATAATCTTGTCGGGTGAATGCCGTGGACACCATACGTGGGCTCCGGGGCAGTGATGGAGTGTCCACCAGTAATGGAGATCCCTGCCTCGCTGGCCACATCCATGCCACCGCGCAGGACTTCGCGCAAAATGTCGAGGCCGAGCTTCTCGCGCGGCCAGCCCACGAGGTTGATGGCGGTGATGGGCGTGCCGCCCATGGCGTAGACGTCGGACAGCGCATTGGCGGCCGCCACTCGGCCCCAGTCATAGGGGTCGTTGAGCATCGGGGTGAAGAAATCCGCGGTGGAGATGACCGCGAGGCCGTCGTGGATGCGTACGGCGGCGGCATCGTCGCCGTCGTCAAGCCCTACCAGCACGTTGGGGTCCGCGGTACCCACGAGGCCCGCGACGGCGGACTCGAGTTCTCCTGGGGGAATCTTGCAGGCGCAGCCGCCACCGGCGGCAAAGGACGTAAGTGTGATGTCAGACATGGGGGCCATTCTAGCCGCGTGTATGGTGAGCAGACGGAGGCGTACGTGTCCTGGTGGGCGCCCCGGTCTTCAAAACCGGTGAGGCCGAGCATCTCGGTCTGGCAGGTTCGATTCCTGTCCGTCTCCGCCATCCGTGCTGCTAGGAGGACCCATGACGACAGACCCCCGCCGCTTTATCCCGAAGATGGATGAGATCCTCCAGTACCCGGCAGTGCGCACTGCGCGGGAGCGCAGTGCAGCTCACAAGGTCCGGGCAATCATCGACGCCGTGCTTGCCGACGCCCGCTCCGGCTCCCTCGCCCCCTCCGACATTCAGCAGGAGCTGGCCGACAGACTCGAAAGCGCACAGCCCTATTCCTTGCGCCGCGTCATCAATGCCACGGGTGTGATCATTCATACGAATCTGGGCCGTGCCCCTTTGCCACCAGCCGCGGTGGACGCGCTTGCGGCGGCGGCCGGCTATACGAACGTCGAGATGGACTTAGACAGCGGTCAGCGCTCACGGGATAGGGGACGCGGCGCGGTCGAGACTGTCCTGGCCGCCTGCCCCGGCGCGGAAGATGCGCTGGTGGTCAACAATGGCGCGTCTGCGCTGTTGCTGGCGACCGCCGCCTTGGCCCCCGGTAAAGAGGTCATCATTTCCCGGGGCGAACTCATTGAAATTGGCGCGGGCTTTCGCTTGCCCGAGCTTATCGAGTCCACGGCCACCCGCTTGCGTGAGGTTGGCGCGACGAACCGCACCCACGTGGCGGACTATGAGCGGGCTTTGGGGGAGAACACCGGGGCGATTCTCAAGGTGCATCCCTCCAACTTTGTGATCAGTGGCTTCACGTCTTCTGTGCCGGTTACTGAGTTGCGTGCGCTTACGGATGCGCCACTCATCGTGGATATCGGATCAGGGTTGCTCACTCCCGATGCGATGCTGCCTGAGGAACCCTCGGCCAGCGAGGCTCTTCGAGATGGCGCAGACGTGGTGCTTTTCTCGGGGGATAAGCTCCTTGGCGGACCACAAGCCGGGGTGCTTGTGGGGACGAAGGAAGCGATCGCCGCGTGTAAGAAACACCCGTTGGCGCGGGCGGTGCGCATCGATAAGCTGCGGCTCAACGCGCTTGAAGCCTCGCTTTCAACCCCCTCCAATGCCGTGCAGGACGCGCTGCACATTGATCCGCAACGCCACCTTGAGCGTACGGAGAAGGTCGCCGCGGCGGTAGGCGGCGAGGTTGTCGAGCATGCCGGGCGCGTAGGCGGCGGCGGGGCGCCCGAGGTACCGCTGCCGGGCTGGGCTGTGGCGTTGCCAGAAGAGCTGGCCCGTCCGCTGCGGTTGGGCGAGCCTCCTGTGGTGGCGCGCGTGAACCAGGGCCGCTGCCTGGTGGATCTGCGCTGCGTGCCGGAGTCGCAGGATGCGGAGCTTATTGCTGCAATTCAGGCGGTGATGTAGGTGTACGTTGTGGCTACGGCCGGGCATGTGGACCACGGCAAGTCGAGCCTGGTTAAGGCGCTGACGGGGATGGAGCCGGACCGCTGGGAGGAAGAGAAGCGGCGCGGCCTGACCATTGACTTGGGCTTCGTGTGGACGAAGCTCGACTCCGGCGCCGACGTGGCTTTTGTCGATGTGCCGGGGCATGAGAAGTTCCTAGGCAACATGCTGGCCGGGGTGGGGCCTGCACCGGTGGTGCTCTTTGTGGTGGCGGCCGATGAAGGCTGGCAAGCGCAGTCTACTGACCACCGGGATGCCCTACGCGCCGTGGGAATCGAACACGGAGTGGTCGCGCTGACCCGCGCGGATAGGGCTGACTCGGCCCGCCGCGCTGAGGTAGCCGCACAGGTCAAGGCAGAGCTGGCTGGAACAGCGCTTGCCGACGCTCCCGTGGTCGAAGTCTCCGCTAAGACCGGCGAGGGCGTGGACAAGCTGCGTTCTGAACTGGATAAGGTCCTTGCCGCTATGCCCGCGCCAGATCCCCAAGCACGTGTGCGGTTGTGGGTCGATCGTGCCTTCAGTGTGAAGGGTGCGGGCACCGTGGTGACGGGAACGCTGGCGGCGGGGACTGTCTCGGTGGGGGATGAGCTGGAGCTTGGCAGGCAACTCGTGACAGTGCGCGGCGTACACAGTGAAAACAAGTCGGTGGATAGCGCTGGTCCGGTTACGCGCGTGGCGCTCAACCTCCGCGGGGTGGCCGCCGACCAGGTTCATCGCGGATGCACTGTTGAGCCCCGAGCGGTGGCGGGTGCTTGATACCGTGGACATTCGCCGCACTTTTGGGACCGCGATGACCGAGCTTCCCCAGAACCTCGTGGTGCACATTGGCACGGCGGGGGTCGGTGCCCGTCTGCGGCCCTTAGGCGGTGAATCGCGGGTTGACACTGAAAGCCCGCTACCTCTCACGCTGCTCGATAGATTCGTGGTGCGCAGCCCCGGCGGGCGGCACGTGGCGGCGGGCTTCGAAGTCGTGGACATGCACCCGGCTGAGCTGCGCAGACGTGGTGATGCGAAGAAGCGCGCAGCTGAGCTAGAAGTTTTAGAACCGGCGAACCCGTCCGAGTGGCTCAAGCGCTGCGGCTACGCTGCACATGAAGACCTCGTGCGCGATGGCTTTTCGGTAGAGGAAAAGCCGGCAGGAGTCATCGAATTCACTCAGTGGTGGATTGCCGCCCGCCAGGTAACCGCGTGGAAGAATGCCCTCGTTGAGGCTGTGGAAGCACATGCTGCGGCGAACCCGCTGTCCCCGGGACTGACGAAGGCAGCGGCCATGGATACCCTGAACCTGTCGGAGCCGTCCCTGCTGGGACTGGCGGTAGCAGCCGCCAAGCTCGAATCGGTCGATGGCGTGCTGCGCGTGCCCGGACAGACCGTCGACCTTGGACCTGCGGAGAGGGCCGTGGCTGAGCTTGAGCAACGCCTGCGCGCTGAGCCTTTCGCCGCCCCGGAGGCTGCGGACCTCAAGGAATTGGGACTGGGCCCCAGGGAGCTCGCTGCGGCCGAGCGCGCCGGGCGCGTGCTCCGGCTGGACAAAGGCGTTGTGCTTTTGCCTTCCGCTCGGCGCGAGGCACTCAGCGTGGTTGCGCAGTTGGAACAGCCCTTCACCCTCTCGGAGGCGCGACAGGCTCTGGGAACGACGCGCCGGGTTGCTATTCCGCTCTTAGAGCACCTCGATGCCACCGGCGCGACCCGTTTGGTGGACGGAAAGCGCTTTGCATTCAGTGAAGAGGCAAAGGAACCACAATAAAGGCACCATTTGGGCGCGGTATTCGAAGAAATCCCAGGTCGTAACATTAGTTACGGCGCATAAGGTTCCAGTTAAAAGGTGCCTTTGGGGGCCATTGAGAAAACTGGAAGGGTGCAAGTGTCTTCAATGGCTTAACGGTGACCGTCATTGACGGTCACCGTTATGTTTTGTAGGGTGAACCCATGATTCAGTCTTTCGGTAACCGTGATACCGAGCTTGTCTGATTACGCGAAGCGTCGCCGCGGATTGATCCGAGAATCCACAAAACTGCTAATAGAAAACTCCATCAGCTCGATGCTGCTGTTTCACTGAACTCCTTACGAGTTCCACCGGGTAACCGCCTCGAAGCGTTGAAAGGTGACCGGAAAGGAACATTCAGTATCCGGGTCAATCAGCAGTGGAGGATTACCTTCCGCTGGACCGAGGCCGGCCCAGCGGACGTTGTTATCGAGGACTATCACTAAGGACAGTTATGAGTACCAAGCTTTATCCGCCGATTCACCCCGGCGAAGTGCTTAATGAAGATTTCATTGAAGCTTTTGGGATTTCCCAGCACAAACTGGCTGTAGAAATTGGCGTTCCGCCGCGGAGGATTAATGAGGTTGTCCACGGCAAGCGTGGAATCACTGCAGATACCGCTCTTCGGCTAGGAAAGTACTTCGGAATCGAACCGCAGTATTGGCTTAACCTGCAAAGCCGTTATGAATTGGAGGTGGCTGAGGATGCCGTCGCTGATGAAATCGATGGCATCCGGCCCCTCGGTGCGGCTTAAAACCAGGGGGGCAAAGGAACCACAGTAAAGGCACCGTTTGCGGGCGGTTTTCAGAGAAAGCCCAGGTCAATGAATTAGCGCAAGTGCATAAGGTGCCAGTTAAAAGGTGTCTTTAGGGGACGTGAAGGTACGTGAGCCGGTGGGTAGCGGTGAGGCAAGGGGATCCGCAGGCGTGGTGAACTCCCAGTCGGCGTCGGGGTCGAGTGCTGGCGGGATGGCGGGCTTCTCCGAGTCGAGCGGCAACGGCGGGGCCGCGGGTGCGAAGAGCTCGGCAGACTGAGCCGGGGCAGCAGGGGCTTCGGGGGCGAGGGGAAGGTCCACTGCGATGCGGCCCGCAGCAGCATAAGCGCGGGCAGCGAGGGGAGCCCCGGACTGGGGAGCAGCTGCGAACGCGGCGGCCAGCGCCGGGGCATCGGAGAGCTCCGCGCACGGTCCGAGGACGAGGTTGTCGTGGGTGGCGAGGACGGTGTCGTCGAGAAGCGCGAGCGTCACGAAGAACTGCTTGGTGCCCATCTCGCGCAGCTGATGCGCGGTGAGCTCTCCCTCCGCGACGCGAACGAGGGCGCCGTGGCCCCCGCTGAGCAGGGCGGTGCCCGCTGGCTGATTGTTTGCGGGAATCATCCACGGGTCGAGGCCCAGAGCAACGGCAACTTCTATCTCGCCGTCAACGATCTCGACGGTGGCATGTGTTGCTGGAGTCATCGCCGCCGTGCGCAGACGGTTGAGAGCGGGATACTCGGCGGACTCCTCGCCATCGAGCGCACCTAGAAAACCAAAATCCGAGCGCACACGCCAGCCTCCCGTTGTGGGCTCGGGGAGCAAGGACACGTCAATGAGCGCAGGCTGTTGCTCCAACCCCGGGATGCTCAGCGCAGTGCCGAGACTAAGATGCTCGAGAATCGCGACGTGCTCGACACCAAAGTAGGAGGGGGCCAGCGGATACAGCGCCATGGTTATGACAGTCACCTCGTGAGTCAGATGGGAAGCGATGGACTCCTTCCAAGCTTACGCAGGGGCCGGGTTAGACACGCTATAGTTTCCCACTATGGACTTAGCCACCATTGCCTTCGCTTTCAGTCTTGTGCTGCTGTCGGGCTTGTCGACGTCCATCGGTGGCGCCTTGGCCGTCGGCAAGCGCGAGCCTGGCCCGAAGTTCATGGCGTCTGCCCTGGGGTTGTCCGCAGGCGTGATGCTTTATGTCTCCTTCATGGAAATCCTGCCGGAGGCCGTGAAGAAGCTAGAGAGCACTCTCGGGGACGAAGCGCGCGCGACCTGGACGATGATGGCGGCATTCTTCGCGGGCATTGCGCTTATCGCCATCATTGACCGCCTCGTGCCGGAGGAGATTAACCCGCACGAGCCGGCCACCACCGAGGAGGACGCGCGGCGCAAACGGCTGATGAAAACCGGTATGTTCACCGCCTTCGCGCTGGCTATCCACAACTTCCCGGAAGGCTTCGCCACGTTCCTCTCGGGCCTGGAATCCCCAGAGATCGCCATCCCGGTGGCTGTGGCTATTGCCATTCACAACATCCCCGAGGGCATTGCGGTAGCGGTACCTTTGCGCAGCGCAACGGGCTCACGCAAGAAAGCCTTCTGGTGGGCCACGCTATCTGGCTTGGCCGAGCCCCTCGGCGCTCTCATTGGCTTCGCGCTGCTGATGCCTTTTATCGGCCCGATGACGTTTGGCATCAGCTTCGCCGTCATTGCCGGCATCATGGTGTTCATCTCTCTGGATGAACTTCTGCCCACGGCAGAGGAGACCGGCGAACACCACTGCGCCATCTACGGGCTGATAGCCGGTATGGCGGTGATGGCTGTTTCGCTCGCGCTGTTTATCTAAGGTTTATTTCACTCGCTCCGCGGTGGCCTTGACCGCCATGACAATGGAGACGATGACTGCGCCCAGAATAAAACCACACAGCATGGACAAGGCAGTATCTGCCGTCCAGGCGAGTGCGCCGTTGCTGATGCTTTCGGTGACGTGGTGGATGAAGCCATAGGGTTGCTCGGCGCCGAACTCGCTCAGACCCTTGACCACGATATGGCCGCCGACCCACAGCATGGCGGCGGTGCCGATAATGCCGATGATCTTGAGCACGATAGGCATTCCCTTGACCAATGCGGTACCCAGGGCAGAGTCACCATCGTGACGTTTGAGCAGGGCGACGCCGATGTCATCCATCTTGACTAGAAGCCCGACGGCGCCGTAGACGCCCAAAGTGAGAAGCACGCCGACGGTGACCAGGGCACCGAGGCGCAGCCAGAAGGGCTGATCAATGACCTCGTTGAGGGAGATCACCATGATTTCGGCCGACAGGATGAGGTCGGTGGTGATAGCGGCCTTGACCAGGGAGTCTTCGGCGTCGGGCCCCCTTTCTTCGGCTGGCATTTCCTCTTTTTCCCCGCGGTGGAAAACAGAGTGGAAGATCTTCTCAGCGCCCTCGAAACACAGGTAGGTGCCGCCGCACATGAGGATGGGCGTCAGGGCCCAAGGCGCGATCCAGGACAGGATGAGCGCGATGGGAAGGATGATGACGAGCTTGTTGATGAGCGAGCCCTTGGTGATGCGCCAAATCATGGGCAGCTCGCGCTGCGGCTTGACGCCCTGGACATATTGAGGCGTGACAGCGGCGTCATCGACGACGACTCCCGCTGCTTTCGCCGAGGTCTTTCCAGCCAATGCTGCTACGTCGTCGATGCTGGAGGCAGCGGAGCGGGCGATCAGGGCGACGTCATCAAGCAGGGCAAAGAGGCCACCGGCCATGACTCACATCCTTTAAGGTAGGGGAGAAGTACTCACCCTAGGTTACTCGGCAGGAACGAGCTCCACATTTTCTGCCCAAGTAAGGTCCATTCCCAGCGTGCGCAACCAATTCATGGCGTCATCGCCGTAGCGCGTGATGCCCTCGACGGCGGCCAGCGTGCGCTCCATGGCGCGCTCGGCTTCCTCCGCGCTGATAAGGCCGTTGGAGGTGGCGGCGGCTAGCTCGTCGATGTCGAGCACGTCAACCGGCTCGCCGGAGGTGGAGACCAAGTCGACGTAGAGATCGCGGGTGGTCCACACGTCCCCGTCAATGTCGATATCGGCAACGTCGATGTAGAAGTCTTGGTGCACGTCCACACCTTCACGGAAATGGAAGATATTGGCGCGCAGGCCGAGCTCTGGCAGCAGCCAAGACTCGAGGTAGCCGAAGCGCGGGTGGTTGGCGCCGCGGGCCATGTAGAGGCCAAAGTCGGTGACCCGGTAGGTGTCTACCTCGCGCTGGAAACCTTTCGGGTCGACATTGATGTTGTCGGCCGTATTGAAGGTCTCTTGCTTGACTGGGTGCAGGTCTGTGCTCATTAGTTCACCTCGAGGAAAGCCGCGGTAGGTGGGAAGGAACACGAGGATTCAGCAGTGTTGACCGCACCGGAGAGGACCGCCACGACGGTACCCTTGCCGGTCGTTGCGCGGCCCGAGACCGTGGTTGGCCCATCGGTGTTGATGCCGTTGTTGAAGAGGGGAGTGGTGCCGAACTGGAAGGTGTCCAGGTTGAACCACTGGACGCGCATGGCGCCCTGTTCTTCAGCGGCGGTCGGGGTACCCAGGGCGGTGAAGAGGAAGACGGCTTCGCCTTCACCGGCGCCTGGGGCCGGCATATCGGTTGGGCCCGGTACGGCGATGGCGGAACCCACCGAATCGCCCTGCCCGCCGATGCACTGCGCGGAGACCGTGGGCCAGTAGAACTGGCGGAAGCCGGGGTTATTTCCCTCCGGCATCGCGACGCCGCCCTCACCGCCGTCACCAGCGGTGAAGTTGAGTGCGGTGAGGATGGCGCTACGGGCCTCCTGCGGGATCCATGGCTGTGCCGCGAAAGCACGAACGCGCTCCTGCGTCTCCGGGGTGGGACGACCGAGGCTGTCCAGCGGGTTGCTGCTCTGGGGGACGTTCACCAGCGAGGAGAGGTCGGGGGCGCCGGCATGCGCGGGCGTGATGCTGAGCAGGCCCATCATCAGGGCAGCAGTGAGTCCGGCTACGCCGCGACGGGCGGAGCCGGTGGAGTGCTGTTCAGAAAAGGCCATGGAGAATCCTTGCGTGTGGGTGGGGAAGTGACGTCACAGAAACTGCACAGTGATCACATCAGTCACAATAGTATCTGCTGTCACAATATTCACTTTTTCGGCGTAGTCAACTCTTTTACGAGCTCTACTGTGGGGTATGTCGGCGCTTGATACCAATCTGTTACATCCCGCAGCGCTCTGCGGGATGATGCGCGCGATGCTGCACATCAAAGGGCTAGAGAGTATATTTAAGGGCCGTTCACATCGCTAACGCACCATGCTTTGAAGGAGCACCCCACACGTGAGTAATACTGAATTCCGTAACGTAGCCATCGTCGCGCACGTTGACCACGGTAAAACCACCCTTGTCAACGGCATGCTGGAGCAGTCCGGCGCTTTCGGCGACCATGGCGAACACTCGGATCGCGTCATGGACTCCAACGATCAGGAGCGCGAGCGCGGCATCACCATTCTGGCGAAGAACACCGCCATCCACCGCAAGGGCCTGGGCAAGGACGGCGGGGATCTCATCATCAACGTCATCGATACCCCAGGTCACGCTGACTTCGGCGGCGAGGTCGAGCGCGGTATCTCCATGGTGGACGGCGTTGTGCTGCTTGTCGACGCCTCCGAAGGTCCCCTCCCGCAAACCCGCTTCGTGCTCACCAAGGCGCTGGAGGCGAAGCTGCCGGTCATCATTTGCGTGAATAAGACCGACCGCCCGGACGCCCGCATCGACGAGGTCGTCACCGAGGCCCAGGACCTGCTGCTGGAAATCGCCGCTGGCCTCGAGGACGAGGAAGCAGCCGCTGCCGCCGAGGAGCTGCTGGGCCTGCCGGTCCTCTACACCTCCGGCCGCGAGGGCAAGGCTTCCACTGAGAACCCAGGCAATGGCAACGTTCCGAACGCCGATGATCTGCAGGCGCTTTTCGACGTTATTTATGACGTCCTCCCCGAGCCCTCCGCCAAGGTTGACGCCCCTCTGCAGGCACACGTGACCAACCTGGACTCCGATGACTTCCTTGGTCGTATCGCCCTGCTGCGTATCTACTCGGGCACCCTCAAGAAGGGCCAGCAGGTGGCCTGGATGCACTACGACGAGGAAGGGGAGATGCACACCAAGACCGTCAAGGTGGCGGAGCTCCTGCGCACCGTCGGCTTCCAGCGCCAGCCGGATACCGAGGCTATCGCCGGTGACATCGTGGCTATCTCCGGTATCTCCGACATCATGATCGGTGACACCATCGCGGACGTGGAGAACCCGCAGCCGCTGCCGCGCATCAAGGTCGACGAGCCGGCCATCTCCATGACCATTGGCGTGAACACCTCCCCGATGGCAGGCCAGGGCGGCGGCGATAAGCTCACCGCCCGCTTGGTCAAGGCCCGCCTGGACCAGGAGCTCATCGGTAACGTCTCCATCAAGGTGCTGCCGACCGAGCGTCCCGACGCTTGGGAAGTCCAGGGCCGCGGCGAGATGGCGCTTTCCGTGCTCATCGAGAACATGCGCCGCGAGGGCTTCGAGTTGACCGTCGGTAAGCCGCAGGTAGTCACCCAGGTCATCGACGGAAAGACGATGGAGCCCTATGAGATGCTCACCATCGATTCCCCCTCCGAGCACCAGGGCGCTATTACCCAGCTGCTGGCCACCCGCAAGGGGCAGATGCAGTCCATGGACGTGCGCGAGGGCGACTGGGTCCGCATGGTCTTCCGCGTCCCCGCCCGCGGTCTCATCGGTTTCCGCACCCAGTTCATGACGGAGACCCGCGGCGCTGGCATCGCCAACTCCATCTCCGATGGCCTTGACGTCTGGGCCGGCGACATCAAGGCCCGGCCGACCGGCTCGCTGGTGGCCGACCGTTCCGGACAGATCACCGCCTACGCCCTCCAGCAGTTGGCGGACCGCGGTGACTTCTTCGTGGAGCCGGGCATGGAGGCCTACGAGGGCATGGTTGTCGGCGCCAATAACCGTGATGAGGATATGGATATCAACATCACCAAGGAAAAGAAGCTGACCAACATGCGCTCCGCCACCGCGGATGCCACCGTCACCCTCGCCAAGGCCCGGACCCTGTCCCTGGAAGAGGCGCTGGAGTTCTGTGGCACCGACGAGTGCGTCGAGGTCGGCCCGAACGTTCTGCGCGTGCGCAAGGTCGAGCTGTCCGCCACCGACCGCAAGCGCGCGGCCGCCCGCGCCAAGCAGCTCAACAAGTAGTTCGCTCAGCGCCGCCCCGGGCAACTACAGTGGTAGGGAAAGTTTTCGGAATGTAAAGGTTGTGTGGAGTGGACCGTTTCCTGCCTCGGCTTGGCGTTATCCTCGCAGCCGCCCTGCTTACCGCCTGCCAGGCCAACCCCGGTCCGCCGCCGGTGGTAGATGAGAACGATCGCAGTACCACTCCAACGAATTCCAGCACCACGGCCCCGCCACCTGAGGCAGCACCCGAAGAGGACCTTCTGCCGGAGCGCAGCACCGTGGCGATTGGGGTGGACCCGCTGCGCGGCGGGCTCAACCCACACCTAGTGGCGAACAACTCCGAGCTGGTCAACCAGATTGCGGAGCTGGTCCTTCCTTCAGCTTTCCACGGCTCTGAGATGGATACGGATGTCCTGGAATCCGCAGAGGAGATCGAAGCCCCCGGCAGCATTGCCATGCGGGTACGCTATACCATCGCCGGGCCGGCGCAATGGTCGGATGGCACGCCGATCAGCGGCTCCGATTTTAACTACCTGTGGTCACAGATAACGCGCACGCCGGGCGCGAAGGACGTGGCTGGCTACCGGGCAATTACAGCCGTGCGGACCTCCGGGAATGGGCGCGTGGTCACCGTTGACTTTGCCCATCGCGTGGAGGATTGGCAGAAGCTCTTTGCCAACCTCGTGCCCTCCCACCTCCTGGAAGACCGCGATTTCGCCTCGGCCCTGGCTGACGGGATCCCCGCCTCGGCCGGGCGCTACCTCGTCGCCGGAATGGATCGCGGCCGGGGAATCATTACCCTCAACCGCAACGACCGGTTCTGGGGAGAAGATCCCGCGAATATCGACGTCATTCAGCTGCGCGCTGTGCGCGATACCGCGCAGGCGGTGAACATGTTGCGCTCGCACCAGATCGGTTTTGCTGATATCACCCCGCAGCAGACCACCCTGGAGAATTTGAGCCTGCTCAGCAACGTCAATACCGGTGTGGTGACCCGGCAACGCCAGCTGCGGCTGAACATGTCGGCCGTCGAGGGAGCGTTCGATGAACAGGCGCAACGCCGTGCGTTGGCCTCGCTTCTCGACACCGACCAACTAGCCCGCCTCGCCACCGGCCGCGCCTCGGAGCTCAAGCCTGGGAACAATCCCTTCGATAGCCACGCGGAGCTCGCCCCATTGCGCGAGCGTGCGGGCCGCAAGCCGGTGCGGATTGCCGTGGATCCCCAGTACCCCACCGCCTTGGCGGCGGCCACCACCATCGTGGACGTGCTCCAAGCCAAGGCCATCGACGCGGAGGTCGTCACCGAACGCCTGACCACGATTACCTCCGACCTGCTCCCGGCGGGCAAGGTGGATGCTGTGGTGGCGTGGGATGAGAACGGCGAGGACGCACTCAGCCTGGCCAACTATTTCGTGTGCGCGACACCCACGCGCCCGGCGGCAACGTTGTCTGGGTACTGCCCGGAAAACTCCGCCGACACTGCCCTGGGTATTCTCTCTGGCGACGTGGATTCCGCGACCGCCCAGGAGCGCGTAGAGCATCTCAACAGGGAGGAAGCGCTCTTCGTGCCGCTGCTCAACGAGGTGCGTATCCATGCTTTGGGCAAGGGTATTGTTGGCCCCGGACAAAGCATTGAGGACTGGAACTCCGGCCTCATCAGCGCACCGCAGTGGAGGAAAGATGATGACTAAGGATCTCACCGGCTACCGTGTCGTGGCCGTTCATGCCCACCCAGATGACGAGGTGCTTTTTACCGGCGGAACGTTGGCGGACCTGTCCGCGCGCGGCGCGCAGGTCACCGTGATTACCGCGACGCTGGGTGAGGAAGGCGAGATCATCGGCGAGCCCTACCAGGGCCTCGCGGAGACCGACCAGCTGGGAGGGTTCCGCGCTTGGGAGCTTAAGCACGCGCTCGACGCTTTAGGTGTCGACGGCATCCAACTGGGTGGTTTCGGGCACTTCCGCGATTCCGGCATGGAAGGCTCGCCCGCTCACGAGAATCCGCGGGCCCTGGTCAACCGCGTGGAAGAGGCCGCCGACCTGTTGCGGGGCCACCTTGTCGCGCTGCGTCCACATGCAGTGCTGACCTACGGCCCGGACGGCGGTTACGGGCACCCCGACCATATCGCTGTGCACAAGGCCGTGCATGCGGCTGCCTCGCCTGAGCAGCGCATCTGGTGGGCCGTCTTTGAGCGCGCCGCGCACTACCGCGGCCTCGATGCTGTTACCCCTCCGGAGGGCTGGAGCCTGCCCGATAAGGAGTACCTGGATAACTTCACCAATGCTGGCTGCGATGTGGCCTACGAGCTCACTGACGCGGCTCTCAGCGCCAAGCGCGCAGCGATGCTGGCCCACGCCACGCAGATCTGGCTTGCCGACGGCTCCCTCACTACCGTCAACCCTCACGCCGCCCAGGCGGGCTTGAAGGATCCCGCGGAGGTTCCCGCTGCCTATGCCTTGTCCAACCTGCTCACCATGCCGCTGCTGCGCCACGAGTTCTACCAGCTGGGCCAAGGTGAGCTGCAGGATTCATTGCTGGGGGAGAAATGAGCGAGCGCGCAATCCGCACCGACTTCTCCCGCGGCGAGCAAGTAGGGGGCCTAGTGTGGCTCGTCTTAGGCGCACTCTGCTCGCTGACCTTAGAGGTGGTCTATCTCACCGCCCGCGTGCCATGGTTCGACGGGGCCAGCGTGGCCTTTCCGATCACCATCCTCATCGCCTTTTGGTTCAACGGGGTGCTGACCCGCACAGCGCGGCTGTGGAGTGAGAATCCCTACATCGCGGGCTTGCCCGGTTTAGCTTGGGTGGCGGGTTTCCTCGCGTTCATGCTGGGTGCCGCTATCGGGGACGGTAGCTTGCTGGCCAATAATATTCTCAGCCTGCTGCTGTTCGCCGCGGGAATCGCGGGTAGCGTTTGGCCATTTTTCGCCTCGGAGTAGCATACTGTTAGTCGTAGAAAACCCGTGACACACAGGAGTTTAAACACCTTATGACTTACACCATCGCGCAGCCTTGCGTCGACGTGATGGACCGCGGCTGCGTTGAAGAGTGCCCGGTCGACTGCATCTACGAGGGCAAGCGCATGCTCTACATCCACCCGGACGAGTGCGTGGACTGCGGCGCCTGTGAGCCGGCTTGCCCGGTGGAGGCCATCTTCTACGAGGATGATGTCCCGGATGAGTGGCTGGACTACAACGATGCTAACGCCGCCTTCTTTGATGATCTCGGCTCCCCGGGCGGCGCAGCTGCGCTCGGCCCGCAGGACTTTGATGTCCCGATGATCGCTGCACTCCCGCCTCAGAACCAGGAGTAATAGATGAGCCGCACGCCGCTGGGAGACACGCTCCCGGATTTTCCGTGGAACTCGCTTGCTGACGCCAAGAAGAAAGCACAGGCGCACCCGGACGGGATCGTTGACCTATCGGTGGGCAATCCCGTCGATCCGGTGGCCCCAGGCGTGCAGTTAGCGCTGTCCGCAGCGGCCGAGGCCCCCGGCTACCCGCAGACACAGGGCACCCCGGAGCTGCGCGAGGCCATTGCGAAGGCGCTGCAGCGCCGCTACAACATGAACGTGGACGCGGTGCTGCCGGTCATCGGCACTAAGGAAGCTATCGCCTGGCTGCCTACCTTGCTGGGCATGCGCGGCGAGACCGTGGCTTTCCCGACGGTGGCTTATCCCACCTATGAAGTCGGTGCACTTCTGGCCGGTGCCAAGCCTCTGCGCGCCGATGAGGATTTCCAGGATGCGTCGCTCGTGTTCATCAACTCGCCGTCGAATCCGACGGGCCGGGTGTTGGGCGTCGAGAAGCTGCGTGAGATCGTTGCCTGGGCGCGCGCGAACAACGCCATCGTGGCCTCGGACGAGTGCTACATGGGCCTGGGCTGGGATGATGAGAACCCGCCGGTGTCCATCCTGGATCCGCGCGTGACCGATGGCGACAACACCGGGCTCATTGCGATGCATTCGCTGTCCAAGAGCGCGAACATGGCTTCTTACCGTGCCGGTTTCTTCGCGGGCGATGCCCAGCTCATCGCGGAGCTGCTGGAGCTGCGCAAGCACGCAGGGCTCATCGTTCCAGGCCCCATCCAGGCGGCCATGGTCGCCGCGCTTGACGACGACCCCTCCGAAGCCCTCCAGCGCCAACGCTACGCCGCGCGCCGTGTGGATCTCATGCGGGCACTGACCGGCGCGGGCTTTCGGATCGAGCACTCCGAGGCTGGGCTCTACCTGTGGGCAACGCGCGGTGAGAACTGCCGGGCGACCGTCGACTGGCTGGCCGAGCGCGGCATCCTCGTTGCACCGGGTGACTTCTATGGCCCAGCGGGCGAGCAATTCGTGCGCATTGGCCTCAACGGCACTGATGAGCGCATCGCCGCAGCCGTGGCCCGCTTGGCTGCGTAAATGGCCTTTCGCCCACCAGCGCGGGAGGGGATTAGCCCGCGTAAGGTGATGCTCACGGGCATCGTGCCCGCCACTCCTACCTATTGGGCAGGTGAGGCGGGCGATTCCGCGTTTTCGCCCGGTACTCGATTGGAGCCCGGCACTGTGCTTCCCGGCCCGACGCTGGCCTGGTATCACCCTTCGGTGTCTTCCGAAGAGCCTATTCCATTTGATTACCGCGTGGTGTTTGAGGACGGGGACCTGATAGTCGCGGACAAGCCGCACTTTCTGCCCACGACGTCGAACGGGCGCATCGTGCGCGAGACCCTCCAAACCCGCCTGCGCGTGGACTACGGGGAGGGCTCTATTGTGCCGCTGCACCGGCTGGACCGGTTGACGTCGGGGTTGGTGCTGTGCTCGCGTAATCCGCGCACGCGCGCTGCGTACCAGCAGCTTTTTCAGGAGCGTGCGGTGGTGAAGCGCTACCGTGCTCGGGTGGCCGCGCCCTTCTCCTTCGACGGCACGGTGCGGCTGGGCATGCGGCGAGTGCGGGGTGAGCGCCAGGTCCGCGTGGATCCTATCGGCACGCCTACGGTGACTCGGGTGCGCGCTCGGGGAGCGGTGGCCGATGTCTGGCCCCTGACCGGCCATACCCACCAGATTCGCGTGGTGCTTAACCACCTGGGGCATCCGATTGTGGGGGACGATACTTATCCGGTGGATCGCGGGTTGTCCCTCTACGATTTTTCCACGCCCCTGCGGCTTACTCACGTAGCTTTGAGCTTTAAGGATCCGCTTTCTGGTGAGAAGCGTGAGTTTCAGCTGTGAGATTCGGCGCTCTTGCGGCGCGCGTTTTAGTTTGCGCTTCGCGAGGGACTAAACTCGTACGAAGTTTTATTCATCATAATTGAGCATTTTGTACGAAGGGCGTGTCCATGGCGGATCTGAGCTTTGCTCGCTTTGCCTCGAATCTTGGCCAGTTCATTAAGTTCGGTCTGGTCGGTGGTTCGGGCACGTTGGTCAACATTGCGACCTCAATTGTGGCTGCAAAGTGCGGTTTGGCGTGGTTTGGTGCCACGCCGCATGACGCGCTGTTCAATCTGTTCGGCACACAGTTCCACGTGCGTTGGTTCATGCTCTTTTCCACCATTGCCTTCCTTGTGGCTAACACCTGGAACTACCAGCTCAACCGCATGTGGACGTTCAAGTCCGTCAACAAGGTGTCCTGGCTACGCGGCTTTTTCCCTTTCCTCATTACGGGTATCGGCGCCTACCTGGTGACCCTCGCGGTGCAGTACCTGCTGATGAATCCGACTTCGCCGCTGCAACTGCCTCCCCATATTTTCGATGATTCAACCGGATTCCGCACCATGTACTACTGGGCCAACGCGATTTCCATCGTGGTAGCCATGCCCATTAATTTCATCTTCAATAAGCTGTGGACCTTTCGCTCGACGCCCAAGGCGCCGGTTGTGGTCCACGAGACCGAGCCGGCTTAGCCCCCTTCGCTCTGCCTGCCCCGCGCATGCCCCGCGCCTGCCCTTCGCGCTCACCAGCGTTGGCCGGCGGGGCTTTTTACATGCTGCGGTGAGCGGGAAGGGGGCGTCGGCAAGCAATGCTCCCTTCGCGCGCACCGGGAACCTGGCGTGGAGGCGTGCCATCGCGCTGGTGAGCGCTTAGGGATGGAAGCTGGAGGCCCGCCCTTGGCGCTCACCATCTCAGATTCGTTGTCCGCTCACGGTGATCGCGAAGGGAGATGGCAGCGGGTTAGCGGCGGCCGTACGGGCTATCTAACCTGGCGCTCACCGGCGCCTGTAAAAAGCAAGACCCGCCATCCGCGGTGAGCGCGAAAGCGACGAAAAGAAGCTAGTCGTCGACGGCTCGAGCGGTCGGTGTGCGGCGGCGATGGTGGATGATGGCGGCGGTCACGCCGGCCCCAGCGCCAATCAAGTAGGAGGTGGAGTCCGGTGCGTAAGCGTTATGGGCAATTCCGACGAACATCACAATGAGCGGGATGAGGGAGACGGTCATCGCAGACCAATTACGGCCAACAGATGGGGTGGCGACTCGCTTGCGCAGCCACGCCGTGCCGAAGAGATTACCGATGATAGACGGCGCGATGGCAAGGAAGCACAGCATGCTCATCTTCCCAGGTAGAATCCAAGCGAGGATGGCTGCGGCGACGATCTCGAGGAACTGTGCAGGCGTCGCAGAGATGGCATACGCCTTGTAGAAAGTCTCGCGCTCGAATTCGTCGCGAGAGGCTCGGTCGATCTCGCGGAGCGTGTAGTTGGCCAGGGCGTTAATCATGTTGTTCATCTCCAAAGACTTCTTCGATGGTTTTTCCTAGTTCGCGACAGATGTCTAGCGCTAGGTAGACGGAGGGGGAGTAGTTGCCGCGTTCGATATTGGCGATTGTCTGGCGGGAAACGCCGGCCCGTTCAGCAAGGTCGGCTTGAGACATCTCGAGCCAGCGCCGCCATTTGCGAACCATGTTCTGATGCTCGGCCATCTGGCCTCCTTTACGGTGTGTAACTCTTACATGCCTAAGTGTAAAGAAAACTTGTCACGATGGCAATGTTTGCATGCATAAGTGCCAAGTCCAATAAGGCTGGGTCGCCGCAGAAGGGAGCTTGGGATTTCGTCCTTTGAGCAGCTCAAGAGTCGCTTTGATAAGCAAGAAGGCGTCGTTGAGGTGGTAGCGGATATCGTCGGCAGTAAAGCGCAAAACCGTATACCCATGGGCTACGGCCGCGTTCTGCTTCGAGCGGTCCGCTTGAAACGCCCGATCATTTTTGTGGTACTCCCAGCCGTCGACCTCGATGATGAGCTTGCCAATCTTCAGGTCAAAGCGGTACCCCGCAATGAGCGCGTTGTGCTCAGGAAAGATCCCGTCCGCGCTAAGCCTTCGGCTGAGCTGGCGCTCCGGTACGCTATCGGCCCCAATCGGCGTGCGTCGGATAGTCTCTTTCAAGCGCCGGGGAACCCGACGCATCCTTCGCCGGTCATCTTCGAGGCGGGCTGGTCCTGTTTTGCCGCGGTAGTGCGCTTCCAGCAGCTGCCCGCACGCCGCGGCTATACGACGGGCTGCCCACAGCACCTGAACAACAGGCAGGCCATTTACCTTGGCAGTAGCCGACAGGCGTGAATGAGTCACGCGAAAATTTTTGCCCTTAAGCGTGCGCGGGCCCTCGGCTTCCAGCGGAAACGTCAGCTTCCTCCCCAGGTGAATCTCCTGTGCGGTCTTGCCCGTGAAATGTATTCGACTGAGCCCGTGTGCCAGAGCCCGCGCCACGGCAAGCGGCGACCACTCGTCGCTATAAATCCCGCGGTGCACGCGAAAGAGCGTCCCCGCGCGAAGCTTCCGCCTGATTGCCTCCTTGCTCAAGCCCTGCTCGCGAAGCTCCGCGGTCGTCCATGCCTTCATGAAGCTCAAGGTATGCAGTGCTTCACGACGCGTCGAGGGTCAATTCCCCGCCTGTGGATAACTTGGCCCTGCGGCGTCGATTTTGCGCTAAAAAGCTGTCGCGTCCGCAATTTTTGCACCTCTTGCCCGCCCCGAAACTCCCTTCGCGCCCACGGGCAGCCTTGAAAAAGCGACACCCCGGTCGCCGGTGAGCGCGAAGGGTGGTCAGTGATAGGCGTGGCGGGAAAGCGGCCCCGTTTGGTTCCGCCTTCCCCTTTGCGCTCACGGGCCTGGCGCTCTTCAGCTCATCGATGGTGAGCGCGAAGGGAGTGATTGAGTGGGTAAGCTCCTGCGCCTGACCCTTGGCGGCCACCAAGAGCGGACAAACTGTACAACGCTGGTCGGCCGGTGAGCGCGAAAGGTGGGGCGGCGATGGAAACGAGGGGTTGGGCGGCGATGGAAACGAGGAGTGGGGCGGCGAGATGGCGAGGGCGCTAGCGGGCCTCGAGCTCCTCGGCCGTCGGTAGGGGCAGGCGCGAGGTCGGGGCAATGCCGCGGGCCTTCGCGTTGATGACGCCGGCGATGGCGAGTACCGCGAACATGGCGGCGGCGGAGAAGAGTTGGATGCGGGCGGAGGCGTCGGTAAGCATGAGCACCGCAATGGCCGCAAAGAGCGCCAGGGCGAACCACGTGAGGTAGGGGTAGGCCCACATGCGCACCGGCAGCGGGTGGATGGCCTCGAGCTGCGGGCGTAGGCGCAACTGGCTCACTGCGATGAAGACCCACACGATGAGCAGCGAGGCGCCAGCGGCGTTGAGCATGAAGGACAGCAGCCACCCGTTATCTGCATAGTTGAGAACAACCATCACCGCGGAAAGAATGACAGATAGAGCGATGGCCGCCGTCGGGACGCCGCGACGGTCGGTGGCGGCGAAGAGCTTGGGGGCTTCACTGCGGCTAGCCAGCGAGTGCATCATGCGGGAGGAAGCGTAGATCTGCGCGTTAAAAGCAGAGAGCAGTGCGAGAACGATGACCACTTCCATGATGGCAGCAGCACCTGGAATTCCCGCGCGGTCCAAGACCATGGTGAAGGGCGACTCGGCAGCAGACTTCGCGGAACCGAGCGAGGAATAGGGCAGGAGGAAGGTGATGACGAGGACAGAACCCAGGTAGAACACCGAAATGCGCGTAATGGTGGTGCGCACTGCGTTGACGAGGGACTTCTCGGGGTCCTCGGATTCCGCCGCGGCGATGGCGACGACCTCGATGCCGCCGAAGGCGAAAGCCACGGCGAGCAGACCGGCGGCTACACCGCCGAGGCCGTTGGGCATGAAGCCGTCTTCGAGGAAGACAGACGTGCCGATGAAGGTGTGGCCGGGGAGAAGGCCGAAGATGAGCAGCGCGCCGATAACGAGGAAAGCAATAATGACGGCAACCTTGATGAAGGCGAACCAGTACTCAAACTCACCAAACAAGCGCACCCGCAGCAGGTTGATGGTTCCGAAGAGAGCCACGCAGATGGCTGCGGGGATCCAGGGCGGGCAGTTAAACCACGCGCCGATGAATCCGGCCGCGCCGGTGATTTCCGCGCCCAGAACCGCGACGGTGGCGAGCCAATAAATCCAGCCCTGTGTAAATCCAGCCCAGCGGCCAATGCCGTGTTCCGCGTATTCGGAGAAGGAGCCGGATGCGGGGATGACCGTGCCCATTTCACCGAGCATCTGCATGACCAAGATGGCAAGGAAACCAGCGATGAGATAAGCCAAAAGGACCGCGGGGCCGGCAGCAGAAATGCCAACACCGGTGCCTAAGAAAAGGCCGGCACCAATGGTGGAACCCAGCCCCATCATGGTCAGGTGGCGGACCTTCAATCCGCTGCCGAGTGAGCGAGGAGAGGAATCGTTTTGAGCAGTCACCTTTAGCATTCTAGGCAGCCGCTCGCGGTAAGTGGGCATAAAGGGCCCGGGATCAAGAAAAGCCCCCGCAAGAACGGGGGCCTCAAGCAACAGCGTTTAGTTCTTGTGCAGGTCCTCGTTGAGGGCCACGGCCTCAGACTTCCACTCCACGGCCTCGACGGCGCCGGTCACGGAGTTGCGGCGCAGCAGCACGCCGGAAACACCAGAGAGCTTGGAACCCTTGATCGTCTCGCCCTCAGACAGGCCCAGAGCCTCGGCGATCTTGCCGAAGACCGCAATCTTGGTACCGGCGGTGACGTAGAGGCCGGCTTCGACGACGGCGTCGTCGCCAAGCGAAATGCCCACGCCGGAGTTCGCGCCGAGCAGGCAGCGCTCACCGATGGAGATGACCTCCTTGCCGCCGCCGGACAGGGTGCCCATGATGGAGGCGCCGCCGCCGATATCGGAGCCATCGCCCACGACAACACCCGCGGAGATGCGGCCCTCGACCATGGAGGCGCCCAGGGTGCCGGCGTTGAAGTTAACGAAGCCCTCGTGCATCACGGTCGTGCCCTCAGCGAGGTGGGCGCCCAGGCGAACGCGGTCGGCGTCACCAATGCGCACGCCGGACGGGACAACGTAGTCCACCATGCGCGGGAACTTATCGACGGAGTAGACCACGACCGGGCCGCGGGAGGCGAGGCGGCCGCGGACCATCTGGAAATCGGCAACCGCGCAGGGGCCGTAGTTGGTCCACACCACGTTGGCCAGCTTGCCGAAGATACCGTCTACGTTCAGGCCGTGAGGCTTGACTGCGCGGTGGGAGAGCAGGTGCAGGCGCAGGTAAGCGTCGTAGGTGTCGGCGGGAGCCTCGTCCAGATCCTTGATGGACGTCTCCACCGCGATGCGGGCGACGCCGCGCTCCTCGTCGGGGCCAACGAGGTCAGCGAACTGCTGCGGAACCTCCTCCAAGCGCTCGGTGCCGCTGGCTTCTACAGAGATATCGGTGTGAACTGCGGGGAACCAGACGTCCAGGACGGTGCCGTCGTGGGTAATGGTTGCCAGGCCGCGTGCGGATGCTGAAGTCATAGGGTCACACCCTAGCAGCTACGCGTTCGACGCGCGCCTTTTGTTACCCGGGAGTAGGTGGAAGATCACAACCAGGGAAACGGTCAGGATGAGGACGGCGAGGACTTGGTTGCGGGCGGAGGCGTCGAAAAGCATGAGAATCGTAAGACCCACCAGTGCTAGGGCAGTCAGCCACGGCAGCCAGGGGAAGCCCGGCACGCGCAGCGTCGTGAGCTCGCCGTTGGCCTTCATCTGAGGGTGCAGCTTGATGTAGGAGGCCACGATGAAACACCAGATGACCAGCAGGCAGCCGCCCACCGCGTTGAAGAGGAAGGCCAGAAGCCCCGGCGGGTTCCAGTACTGCAGCACCACCGACGCGAAGGCAAAGATGATGGAGAGCACGACCGCATAAATGGGGGAGCCGGAGACGTTGGTCTTCAAGAAGACGTGGTGCGCGCTGTGGTCCTTGGCCATGTCGTAGACCAAGCGGGAGGTGGCGTAAATCTGCGCATTGAAGGCAGACAGCAGCGCCAAGGCGATGATGGCTTCCATGAATCCCGCGGCGAAGGGGATTTTCGCGGCGGCGAGGACCAGGGTGAAGGGCGAGTCCGCGGCCACATCGGCGTCCTGGATGGAGCTGAAAGGCAAGGCCATGGTGATGACCAGGATGGAGCCGATGTAGAAGACCATGATGCGCACGATGATGGCGCGCACGGCAGTAGCGACGTTGTGGGCCGGGTCCTCAGATTCCGCCGCGGCAATGGTGACCAGTTCGATGCCACCGAAAGCGAAAGCCACGGCGAGCAAACCGGCGGCAAAACCGGGGCCGCCGTTGGGCAGGAAGTTCTCCGTGAAGTTATGTCCCGCCATGGACAGGTCCATACCCGGCAGGATACCCAGTGCCATGAGCACACCGACGCCCAGGAAGGCCACGATCGTGGCCACCTTGATGATGGCGAACCAGAACTCGAATTCGCCGAAGCCACCCACAGCGGCAAAGTTAACGATGGCGAAGAAGATCACGGCCACCAATGCCGGAATCCAGGGGTCCACCCCGAACCAGTTGGAGACAATCGCCGCGGCACCGGTAATCTCCGCGCCCATCACCATGACCAGCATGAACCAGTAAATCCAGCCCAACGTAAACCTGGCCCATGGCCCGAAGGCCTGGCCCGCATAGGTAGAGAAAGCGCCCAACGAAGGACGCGCGGCGGCCATCTCGCCGAGCATCCACATCACCAAAGCGATGAGCGCACCAGCCACCGCATAGGAAATAAGGACGGAGGTGCCGGATACCTGGATGCCTAGGCCGACGCCCAGGAAGAGGCCTGCGCCCACCGCGGAGCCGAGGCCCATCATGGTGAGGTGGCGGGTTTTGAGTTGAGTGGCCGCAGCCATAGGGAAATCACCTTCAACGCTGTTGATTGTTTGCAACGGGAAGTACTTTACGCAATGCACTAAGCAACCGGGGGCGCTAGCATGGCGGGTTGTGACTTTAAATCTCTTCTCCGATCCCATCGAGCTGACCAAGGCGCTGGTGGATATCCCTAGCCCTTCGCACCACGAGCAAGCGATCGCTGATGCCGTCGAGGAAGCCCTGCGCGGTCTGGACCAGAACACAGTAGAGGTGGAACGCTACGGCAACACCGTCTGCGCCCGGACGAATCGGGGCTTCGAAAGCCGCGTGGTCCTCGCCGGCCACATCGATACCGTGCCCTTGGCCGATAACGTCCCCCACACCATGTCGGAGGACGGCGCCACCATGTATGGCTGCGGCACCGTGGACATGAAGTCCGGCATGGCGGTCTACCTCAACGCCTTTGCACAGCTGTACGACTCCGATGAGCTCAAGCACGATCTCACGGTCATCGCCTATGAGGGCGAGGAGGTCGCCACCGAATTCAACGGCCTGGGCCACCTGCAAAAGGACCACCCGGAGTGGCTGCAGGGAGACCTGGCGCTGCTGGGCGAGCCTTCCGGCGCCATGATCGAGGCCGGCTGCCAGGGCACCATTCGAGTGCGCGTCACCGCCCACGGCACCCGCGCGCACTCGGCCCGCGCCTGGCTGGGCTCCAACGCGGCGCACACCTTGGCGCCGGTGATGCTCAACGTGGCCAACTACCAGCCGCGCGACGTGGAGATTGACGGCTGCACGTACAAGGAGGGCCTCAACATCGTCCACCTCGAATCCGGCGTGGCCACCAATACCATCCCGGATGAGGCCTGGATGTTCGTCAACTTCCGCTTTGCCCCTGACCGCAGCTCCGAGGAGGCGCTGGCGCACCTGATGGAGGTCCTCGGCGAGCACGAGAACATCACCGTGGACGTCGATGACATCGCGGGTGCGGCCTTGCCCGGTTTGGGCCAGCCAGCGGCACGCGCGCTTGTCGACGCCGTCGGCGGCAACGTCCGCGCCAAGTACGGGTGGACCGACGTGGCCCGTTTCTCCGAGATGGGAACCCCAGCCGTTAATTTCGGCCCCGGCGATCCGGGCTTTGCTCACAAGAAGGACGAGCAGGTGCCCATCGCCCAGATCGCCGAAGTCTCAACAGCACTCTTGAATTACCTGAAGGGATAAAACCACCATGACTCCTGAGCAACTGCGCACCTTGCGCGGACCTCTTCTCGTGCGCACCGCCGGGGAGCAGTCTTCTACCTTTGACCAGCGCCTGCTGCAGTCCGGCGCGGATCACGAGTGGCAGCACGCCGATCCCTGGCGCGTCCTGCGCATCCAGGGCGAGTTCGTGGACGGGTTCGACGCCCTGGCCAAGCTACCCAAGGCCGTGACCGTCTTTGGTTCCGCCCGCACCCCAGAGGATGATCCGAATTACCAGCTGGGCGTTGCCTTGGGCCGCCGCCTAGTAGAGGCAAAGTATGCCGTTATCACCGGCGGCGGCCCCGGCATCATGGAGGCGGCCAACCGCGGCGCGCATGAGGCCGGCGGGCTGTCTGTGGGCTTGGGCATCGAGCTGCCGCATGAGCAGGGCCTGAACCCATACGTCGATCTGGGCCTGAACTTCCGCTACTTCTTCGCGCGCAAGACCATGTTCCTCAAGTACTCCCAGGCCTTCATCTGCCTGCCGGGTGGCATGGGCACCATGGATGAGTTCTTCGAGGTCATGTGCATGGTCCAAACCGGCAAGGTGACTAACTATCCCATCGTGCTCATGGGCACCGACTACTGGGCCGGCTTGGTGGAGTGGATGAAGACGACCCTGGCTGAGGGCGGGTTCATTAACCCCGAAGACCTTGATCTCTTCCTCATCACGGATGATATCGATGAAGCCGTCGCCCACATCCTGGCCTCGCACAAGGTCATGTCGGACAAGCGCCTGCGGGAGCAGGAGAGCAAGTGACCTTTGCCCCCAACCTCGCGCGGGTCATGGCGATCGTGAACCGCACGCCCGACTCCTTCTACGACAAAGGCGCTACCTTCGAGCTCGACCCCGCCATCCAGCGCGCTGAGCAGGCGCTTGACGACGGCGCCTCCATCATCGACATCGGCGGAGTCAAGGCTGGCCCGGGTGAGCACGTGGATGCGGCCGAGGAAATCGAGCGCGTCGTGCCGACTATCGCGGAGCTGCATCGGCGCCGCCCGGACGCGCTGATTTCCGTGGACACGTGGCGCGCCGAGGTAGCAGAAGCAGCTATCGCCGCTGGTGCCAGCTTGGTCAACGACACGTGGGCCGGCTGGGATCCAGAGCTCATCGAGGTGGCCGGCGATAAGAAGGTGGGCTACGTGTGCTCGCACACCGGCGGCGTGACCCCGCGCACCCGCCCGCATCGTGTGCATTTCGACGACGTGGTCGCTGACGTCATCGCCGAGACTACGCGACTGGCGGAGCGCGCCGCCGACCTCGGCTGCCCGGAGGAGCTGACGTTCATCGACCCCACGCACGACTTTGGCAAAAACACCTTCCACGGTCTGGAACTGTTGCGGCGCATCGATGAGATCGTGGCAACGGGCTGGCCGGTGCTCATGGCGTTATCGAATAAGGACTTTGTGGGCGAGACCCTCGACCGAGCCGTCGACCAGCGCGTCGCGGGCACCCTGGCAGCGACGGCGTGGTCGGCAGCGCGCGGCGTGGCGGCGTTTCGGGTGCATGAGGTGGGCCCGACGCTCGATGTCATCCGCATGACCGCTGCCATTCAGGGACAAATGGCGCCGCTTGCGACGACGCGGGGGCTGGCCTAAGGCATGTTTCCGAGCATTTCTGTGGTCATCCCTGCGCTGAATGAGGAGCGCACCGTCGCGCATGTGGTGCGTGCGTGTTTGGCGGATGAGCCTTTAGAGGTCATCGTCATCGATGCCGATTCCACCGATGAGACCGCCGCCCGGGCCGCCGCGGCCGGGGCGCGGGTGTGCAACTGGCGCGAGGTGCTGGACGAGGAACCGCGTCCAGGAAAGGGCGAGTCCCTGTGGCGCGGGGTGGTCGCGGCCCGTGGTGAGGTGGTCGTGTTCATCGACGCGGATTTGGAATCTGCTGCGCCCGGCATGGTTACCGCGCTGACTGAGCCTTTCGTGGATCCCCACGTGCAGCTGGTCAAGGCGCGCTACGCGCGCAGCCTGAACGGCCAGCCCACCGGTGGCGGGCGAGTTACGGAGCTGAGCGCCAAGCCGCTGCTGCGCATGTTCTTCCCTGAGCTCGCGCACATCGATCAACCTCTGGGCGGGGAGTACGCGATTCGCCGCGACGCAGCCCTGGGTCTGCCTTTTGTGGCGGGCTATGGGGTGGAGGCGGGGTTGCTGATAGACGTCGCCAAGCGCTATGGCCCCCACGCTATCGCCGAGGTGGACCTGGGCACCCGCGCCCACCGCAACCGGCCGCTTGAGGAGCTGGCCCCGATGGCCGATGTTGTCGCGCGCACCATTCTTTCTCGCGCGGGGGTGGTTGGCCCCGTTGCCCAACGTCCGCCGCTGCTGGGTAAGATTTAGCGCATGATGTCCTGGATTCTTCTTATCGTCGTCCTTATCGCCCTCGTCATCATTGGCACATGGGCGTGGGGAACCATCGTGGGTCGGGGGACCGTGATGGAGGCTCCTGATACGGCCGTGGATACCAACGAGGAGAATCTGCGCGCCCTTGAGGAGGGGCGCTTCGACGACCTGCGTTTCGACGTCGTGACACGCGGCTACCGCCAGGACCAAGTGGATGCGCTGCTGGCCGCCGTGGAGCGTCGCCTGGGCGCTGAGCCGGTGGCTCCTGACGGTTCTGCAGATGATTCTGCGGAAGCTTCCGCCGTGGGTGAGGCAACGAGCCTGCCGCTGTCGGCCGAAAAGAGCTAGACTAGAAGGACGTTCTAAAAATAGTCGAAGGAGACTCAATATGGCAGCGATGAAGCCCCGTACCACTGGTGGAGAGATGGAAGCGGTAGAGGAGTCCCGCAAGATCGTGATGCGCATTCCTTCTGACGGGGGTGGGCGTATTGTCATTGAGCTCAGTAAAGAAGAAGCAGCGGAGCTGGGTTCACTCCTCGTAGCAGTTTCTAGCTAGTCTAGGAGCATGCTTTCACATATCGTCGATATTCTGGCCGATCCCGCCGATGGCAGCGCCCTGCAGGGCGCGGATGATTTTTCTCGCCTCGTGTCGGAGACCGGCCATTCTTATGACGTGGCCAAGCAGGGCTACGTCACGCTGGCGGCCGGCGCGGGCCTGAAACATCAGGGCGACGATGCCGCGATGGTTACCGCCCGCGAGACCTACCTGGCCATGGGGCACTTCGCGCCCTTCGTGGAGGCAGTGACCGGCGCGGTCCAGGACTCTTTGGAAACCCAGGATGCGGCTGAGCACGCGGCAGGCCTCGATGAGGACACCGCCCCCACGCTCCTTGAGGTGGGCGCGGGCACGGGTTACTACCTTGCCCACACGCTCGATTCGATTGAGGGCGCTCGTGGCGTGGGCCTGGATATCTCTACGCATGCGGCCAAGCACCTGGCCAAGTCGCACGAGCGCGTCGGTGCCGTGGTCGCGGATGTGTGGGAGCGTCTGCCCCTCAAGGATGATTCGATTCACGCCATCTCGGTCGTTTTTGCCCCGCGCAACCCGGCGGAATTCCAGCGCGTTCTCGCTCCCGGTGGGGAGGTCGTTGTGCTGACTCCGCAGGCTGGCCACCTCGATGAGCTGCGGGAGCCTTTGGGCATCCTCGGCGTCGAGGAAGGAAAGGTGGAGCGTCTCTACGCGCAGGCGGAAGGTTTCCTTGAACAGGCGGCCGATCCGGTCGATATTTCCTTCCCCATTGTCCTCGACAAGGCCTCCATCGCCGCGCAGGTGGGAATGAGCCCCTCGGCGCGCCACATCAGCCCGGAAGAGCTGGCTGAGCGTATGGCCTCTCTGCCGCAAACCCTGACCGTGACGGCGCATGCCCGTCTGGACCGCCTGCGCTCTGCTTAATAGGCGGCTTTAATCTCGGGCCGCGTGCTGATTGCATTTCTGGCCTAAACGCTTCATAGCTGCAGCTGTGGCCCATCCTCAGCATTTCATGGCTACATCCCCGGTCCAGCCTTGACGCCGCGCGGCTACCAAAACTTCCCTTCGCGCTCACCGGCAGTGCACGCGACGGTTGTCTGAAGCCCACGGTGAGCGCGAAGGGCGGAGTGAGGCCCGGCCTGGCTCTTTGTGGCTCTGAGGTTGCGTGGTCTTGTCGGCGTTCGAAGGCATCTGCATCGACCTCCGCCTCAAACTCCCTTCGCGCTCACCGGCCGCGCCCGCGGTGGTTGTTTGATGTCTATGGTGAGCGCGAAGGGCGGGGTGAGGCTCGGCCTGGCTCATTGTGGCTCTGAGGTTGCGTGGTCTTGTCGGCGTTCGAAGGCATCTGCATCGACCTCCGCCTCAATCTCCCTTCGCGCTCACTGGCAGCGCCCGCGATGGTTGTCTGAAGTCCACGGTGAGCGCGAAGGGCGGGGATGAGATTTGACTTGGCTGAGTGACGCGCGTCAGCTGCGTGGCTCCGCTGGAGCTCGAAGGCATCTGCATCGACCTCCGCCTCAATCTCCCTTCGCGCTCACCGGCAGCGCCCACGGCGGTTGTTTGGGATCCCCAGTGAGCGCGAAGGGTAGGGGAGCGCATTAAAAAGAGGACCGAGAAAACTCGGTCCTCCTCCTCTACGCCGTGTCGCAGTCGATGCGATTAAGAGCGCTTGGTGCCCTTTCGGCTCCACGACTGCTCAATGACAGCCTCGCCCTCCGTGCTGACCTCGATGGCAGAGCACCCGCCCTCGAAGTAGACGCGAGAGCTCATGGCCACCAAGCCGCCATCCACAAACACCTCAACGCTAGCGCCGTCCTGGATGACGGTGAGCGTGTCCGAATCGCCCTCAGCCAGCTGGGTCACCGCAGGAGCAGAGTCCTTGAAGTAGTGATCAAAGGCCTTCGACATGGAGCGATCCAGGCTGATCTCGGAGCCGGTGTGGCGGATGACCGCGGCGGCATCACCGTTACCGTCCTTCAGCGTGACGGTCACGGCGGAGCCTTCCGGAACCTCCAAAACACCAGTCCAGGATTGGGCATAATCGGAGAGCTTCACCGCATCCGGCAGACCCTCCGCCGGGGTCTGGTACAGCACACCGCCCTGCAGCGTGACCGCACGGGGCAGCGACAGGCTATTGGCCCAGCCCTCCGCCTCCCAGGATGGGTGCTTGGTGGCGTCGTCACCGCGACCGTTGCCGTTGAGCAGACCGAGGATGACCGCACGGTCGTAGCGGCGCTCTTGCGGAATCGTTCCGGTCGTGGTGTTGGTGTTGCGCGGGCGGGAGAAATCGTGGCCAAAGTCCACGCGCTGGAAACCCTTCGCCACGGTGAACACCGTGCCATCAAGGCGGCCCACGATATAGCCGGAAACATCGCGGCCCTCGCGCTCTAAGGTCACGAAGAGCACATCGTAGATTTCCCTATCGACCTCGTCGCGCAGGCGCACCAAGCGCGGCGAGACCACCGGCGGGATGGGGGAGGTAGCCGGAACCTCGCCCTCCTCAAAACCGGGGTCGCCGTCGAAGCTCAACGGCCCGAGGAGCGTCCAGGATTCGCCATCGGGGCTATCCAGGATCACCGGCACCGGCGCGTCCGAGTGCCCGGTCAGC
Source organism: Corynebacterium sp. Marseille-Q2823 (assembly GCF_903645345.1). Classification (NCBI taxonomy): domain Bacteria; kingdom Bacillati; phylum Actinomycetota; class Actinomycetes; order Mycobacteriales; family Corynebacteriaceae; genus Corynebacterium; species Corynebacterium sp. Marseille-Q2823. Next base: position 106,043 of record NZ_CAHJXS010000001.1, read on the forward strand.
GCAAGCATGAGCCAGCCATCGTGGCCTTCCTCGCGGTCCTCCTTAGCCCAATCTGGGACCACAGAGGGAGAGCGGAAGCGGTCGTGATTGGTGCTGGCACCGACAGCTTCGCCGAAGCGGACGACATCCGGGTCGAGCGCCGTAGGGTCATCGGAGACGACGCACTCATCGGCGTAGTCGGTGTAGCGCGCTAGGCGCACGCTCGTACCCACCGAGGTCACCGAGGTGAAATATAGGTTGAGGGCCTCCTTGCCCTCCGCGACGGAGCCAGCACGCAGCGACAGCTCTCCGCCCACGGGGGCGAGGACATCGTCGCAGTCGAGCCACTCAAAAGCTGTTTCTTCCGACGTGGAATGGCCCCAGCGTGCGGGCTGGTCAGCCGCGGGCCGGTACTGGTGGAACAGGTGCCACGTGTTACCGTCGCGGACGATTCCCGCGGGGGCTTCGAGGATCCCGGTGTCGGGAACGAAATGTAGTTCTGGGCGATGAGGCGGTTCGTTAAGAGTCACGGCAGTCCTTCCTACATCAACGAACGGTAAATGTCCACGGTCTGCTGCGCGATGGTAGCCCACGAGAAAGCATCAATGGCGCGCTGGCGACCGGCGCTGCCAAAGCGCTGCGTCAGTTCCTTGTCCGCTGCCACTCGATTCACGGCGGCGGCGAGATCAGCCTCAAAGGTGGCTTCATCAGCGGCATCGTAATTGACCAAAACGCCGGTCTCACCATCCACGACGACCTCTGGGATGCCACCCACATTGGAGGCTACGACCGCGGTGCCGCAAGCCATGGCTTCGAGGTTAACAATGCCCAGCGGCTCATAGATCGACGGGCAGACGAACACATCGGCACCGGAATAGACTTGCTTAATCTCCTCGCGGGACAGCATGTCCTTAACCCAGAACACACCATCGCGCTTGGAGCGCAGCTCCTCCACAAGGGCTTCGGTCTCCGCCGCAATTTCCGGCGTATCCGGCGCGCCCGCACACAGCACGAGCTGGATATCCTCGTCAAAGCTCTGGACCGCCTTGAGCAGGTGCTTCACGCCCTTCTGTCGGGTAATCCGGCCCACGAAGGCAACGATCGGACGCTGCTTGTCGGCGCCCAACTTATCCAGCACCGCCGACTCACCCGGCTGCCAGACCTGCGTATCGATGCCGTTGAGGACCACGTGGACCTTATCGGCGTCGATACGGGGGTAGGCATCCAAGATGGAATCTTTCATGCCGGCAGATACGGCGATGACGGCGTCGGCGTATTCCATCGCGTTCTTCTCCGACCAAGAGGAGACCTCATAACCACCGCCCAGCTGCTCGCGCTTCCACGGGCGGTGCGGCTCGAGGGAGTGCGCGGTAACCACGTGGGGGATGCCGTACAACTGGCTGGCGAGGTGCCCACCAAGGCCCGTGTACCAGGTGTGAGAGTGAGCCACATCGATATCGGAGGCGGCGTTGGCCATGCGCAGACCCGTAGACAATGTCTGCAGCGCGGCGTTCGCATCCTTTAATGCGGGGTCAACGCCATGGACAAAAACGTCTTTCTCGTCGCGCTCAGACCCCATGCAGTGGACGGAGACATCGATGATCTCGCGCATGAAACGGGTGAGCTCTGCAACATGGACGCCAGCTCCGCCGTAAATCTCCGGCGGATACTCCTTAGAAAAAATTCCGGCTCTCATACTCGCCAGAATACGGACATTCCGCAGCGCGCGCTAAACCTTCCTATCGCGCGCCACGAGCGCGGCGCGCAGCGGCGTTGGGACGCAAACACGAAGGAAGCATGCAAGCGGGGTGTGGGAGGTTAAAGGGGGTAAAATCACGCAAACTTCTACTGCACGATGCGGAAAATGTCTATAAGTTGGGTGGTGTGAGAAGCCTTCCTAATGTCCTTGCCATTGTCCTTGCCGGCGGCGAGGGAAAGCGCCTCTTTCCGCTGACGGAAGACCGCGCTAAGCCCGCCGTTCCTTTCGGTGGTTCCTACCGCCTGATCGACTTCGTGCTGTCCAACCTCGTTAACGCCGGATACCTCAAGATTGCGGTGCTGACCCAGTACAAGTCCCACTCCTTGGACCGCCACATTTCCCAGGCATGGAACCTGTCTGGGCCGACCCCGCAGTACATCGCTTCCGTGCCAGCCCAGCAGCGCCGCGGTAAGCGTTGGTACAACGGTTCGGCCGATGCCATCTTGCAGTCGCTGAACCTGATTTATGACGAGAAGCCGGATTACGTGATCGTCTTCGGCGCCGACCACGTCTACCGCATGGACCCGGCCCAGATGGTGGAGGAGCACATCGCGACTGGTCTGGACTGTTCAGTGGCAGGCATCCGCGTCCCGCGCTCGGAGGCTTCTGCCTTTGGCTGCATCCAGGCGGATGGGATGGGCACGATTACGGAGTTCGTCGAGAAGCCTGCGAATCCCCCGGCCACCCCGGATGATCCGAACATGACCTACGCCTCCATGGGCAACTACGTCTTCACCACGCAGGCGCTTATCGACGCTTTGCTGGAAGACGAAAAGAATGAGGACTCCGCGCATGACATGGGCGGCAACATCATTCCTTATTTCGTGAAGCGTGAGCAGGCACACGTCTACGACTTCATGGCCAATGAGGTGCCCGGTTCTACGGAGCGTGACCATGGCTATTGGCGCGATGTCGGTACCATCGACTCCTTCTATGAGGCACACATGGACATGATTTCGGTGCACCCCATTTTCAACCTGTACAACCGCTCGTGGCCTATTCACTCCACAGATGACTCGAACTTCCCGCCGGCGAAGTTCGTGCAGAACGGTATCGCCCAGTCCTCGATGGTGGCTCCGGGCTGCATTGTCTCCGGCGGTACGGTGCGTAACTCTGTGCTCTCTTCGGACGTGCACGTGGCCGATGGCGCGACGGTGGAAGGCTCCGTCATCCTGCCGGGCGTGCGCATTGGACGCGGCGCGGTGGTCCGCCACGCCATCCTGGACAAGAACGTGGTGGTCAGCGATGGTGCGATCATCGGCGTGGACCGCGAGCGCGATGAGGAGCGCTTCAAGGTTTCCGAAGGTGGCGTGGTCGTCGTGGGGAAGAACGTAAAGGTCTAAGCCGCGAGACAGCACAGTAGTTTAAGCGGGCGTGCGGGTGGATTGAAGACCACTCCACGCCCGCTTTTCGTGGCTTTGATGGCGCCGACGAGTTCCGGGCTGCTTCAGGAGCCTGCGTAACAACACTCCCAGCAACAGCACACTCTGCAACAACACGCGCGGCACAACCACACCCTGCAACATCACGCGCGGCACAACCACACCCTGCACCAACACACCCGTGCAACACCACAATCCTGCACCAACACACCCTTCGCGCTCACCGAAAGTGCGCGGCCCGCCTCGTGAAGCCCCATGGTGAGCGCGAAGGGCGGGGGTGGGAACGGAGAAGGAGTAAAAGTGGGCGCAAAGAAGGACACCGGCGCCACAGGGCGGGGTTTAGCTCGGAGACGTATCAGTGGCTAAACCAACGGTGTCCTAAATGACGAAAGTCTCCGAGCCGATCGAAAAACAGGCGATGGTTTTGGCAGATCGGGCAGTTTCAGAAGGCGGCTACAGCTTGGTAATGAGCGTCAGGCCCGCGCCGTAGGGCAGGCGCGTCACGGCCGCGCCCTCGAGGGAGCGGGCAACCTCGTCGGCCTCGCGGGCAGCGGCGGTGTCGCGGTCGGTGCGGGAGGGGTCGGCCACGGTGCCGTCGAGAAGCGCATTGGCCAGCACCAAAGTGCCGTGCTGGTGCAGCAGCGGCCAGGCGGCCTTGAGCAGTGCAGGCATATCGAGCGCTGGGACCTCGGCGTAGATCACCTGGTAGGTGTCATTAGCCAGACGGCCCATGATGTCGAGGGGGCGCGAGGGTAAGAAACGGCCGCGGCTGGGGGAGTAGCCGGCCTCGCGGAAGGTTCGCTTGGCGCTGGCCTGGTGCTCTGCCTCCGGATCGATGCAGGTGAGGATTCCGTTCTCCGGCATGCCGGCAAGCAGATAGAGGCCCACGACGGATGCTGCGGGAGTAATCGCCACCGCCTGTGGGCGCGAGGTGGTGCCGGATGAAACCGCCGCGAGCGTGGTGAGCAACTGGCCGGTTGCCTCATCCGGTGCTGGCAGGCCATACTCCTCCGCGTGGGCGCGGGCGCCGGCGAGAACCTCGGAGACCTCGCTGGTGGATTCGATGTAGGTTCGCATTGCGTCATAAGCCGTAGTAGTCACAAAAGAAAACCATAGTGAAATCACCGAGGTTGCGTGTTGAGAATCGCCCGTAACTCGCTGGCCCGTGTGACGCAAGAAGCGCATGTAAGCGTTGTGACGGATTCACAGGCTGCTCACAGGGCCGTGGCTGGAGTTTCGACGCGCACTATAGAAAGATATTCGGCATGACCACACAGCAGCGCGAGTTTGAGCACGCTCACCGTTCCACCGATTCCTCCGCCACTGGCAGCCATGATGCCAGCGCTGAAACTGAGAAGTTGACCGGAACCGCTGCGTTCGACGCCGGCCAAGCCGATATGCCTTCCTGGGGCGAACTCGTGGCTGAGCACGCCGATGATGTCTACCGCTTGGCTTACCGCCTTTCCGGCAACCAGCACGATGCCGAAGACCTCACCCAAGAGACCTTCATGCGCGTCTTCCGCTCCTTGGATAAGTACCAAGCGGGGACCTTTGGGGGCTGGCTGCACCGCATCACCACCAACCTCTTCTTGGATATGGTCCGCCACCGCTCCAAGATCCGCATGGAGGCCCTGCCGGAGGATTATGAACGCGTCCCCGGCACTGACATGACCCCGGAGCAGGCCTATTCGGTAGCTAACCTGGATCCGGCGCTGCAGTCCGCACTGGATAACCTCGCACCGGATTTCCGCGTGGCCGTGGTTCTCTGTGATGTCGTGGGCATGAGCTACGACGAAATCGCTGAAACCCTCGGCGTCAAGATGGGCACCGTGCGCTCCCGCATCCACCGCGGCCGCTCCCAGCTGCGTGCCGCTCTGGAGAAGGAAGCCGAGAGCAACGCAGACACCCGCAGCCTGCTGCGTACGCGCTAGACTAGGCAGCGTTTAAGTCTGAGACCGCGAGAATTCTGCCGCCTAGGCGGAAGAGAACGCACTGAGGTGAGGTGACGTTGAGGTGAAAGCAGAAGGACATAGCAGCGACGGCCAGTCCCTGAGTCTGTCCGGGTTCTTCACCGAGGCCCAAGCCAAAGTCCGCGATAAGGCGAAGGCCCGCGCCCAGCGGGCAGATACTATCGGCCATTTGGGGCCCGAGGCGGTCGTCGCTTTCGTCGACGGCGAGATGCCAGCCAAATATGCCCACCGCGTACGCATCCACCTTGTGCACTGCCCGGAATGCCGGGCAGAAATCCACCACCAGCGCAACGCCGCCGAGTGGGTTCGCGAATGCAGCGTGGAATCCCACGTTAAGGCGCCGGACTCGCTCATGGCAAAGCTCGCTGGCATCGCCCATCAGGGCGTAGGGCCCGGGCCGGATGCGGAAGCGCCTGCGCACCAGCCACGTCAGGATTTCCTGGACAAGGTGGAGATGGTTGTGCGCGCCATCCGGCACAACCAGCGGGGCTAACAAGAGACCGAAGCCTTCCGCGCGCCCGTCGCCCTGTCATCACTAGCGAAGTAGTTAAGATAGTTTCGTGTTTTCCTCAATTGGTTGGGTAGAGATCATTGTCATCGTGCTGCTGGGGCTGGTGATCATCGGCCCTGAGCGCTTGCCCGGCGTGATCATGGACGTCCGCGCGGCTATCTACGCGGCGCGCAAGGCCATTGCGAACGCCAAGGCGGAGCTCAACGGTGAGATGAGCGGTCTCGGCGCGGAGTTCGACGACCTCCGCGTGCCCCTGAGCCAGGCGGCGGAGTGGACGCGCATGGGGCCGCGCGGGGTTATCACCAAGGCGCTTTTCGACGGCGACGATTCCGCCTGGGACGACTTCAACCCGAAGAAGATGGCAGAGGACATCAAGAAGAGCACCAGCCCGTATGAGCATGACGCGGAAATAAACAACCAACCCGCGCATAACCAGCAGGGGCCGGCGCAGCCAGCGCCGGAGCAGAACACTGGCCGACCGACCTTCGATTATTCGCAGGTCTATCCGGACCTTGGCGCCCAGCAGCCAGCGGGGGAGAAGGCGGCTAAAACGACACAGCCCCCGCGCGGCGGAAATGCATCCACCGGCGAGGGCAGCTCCTCCTGGGAGGACGTCACCTAAGGGTTATTTAGCCCTTGCGGGTGACACCCAAGCCGAGCTTCTTGCCCACGAGGGAATCGGAGCGCACCGCGATCGAATCCGCCACCTTGTTGATGGCCTGGGTAGCGGGGGAGTCGGGCGCGGAGATGACGATGGGGGTTCCGGCATCGCCAGCCGCGCGCAGGCTCGGATCCAGCGGGATGCTGGCCATCAGGGGAACCTCGTGGCCCAGCAGCACGCTGAGGCGCTCGGCTACTACGCTGCCGCCGCCGGAGCCGAAGATATCCATGGTGGAGCCATCCGGCATGACCATCGCACCCATATTCTCAATCACGCCGGCCACGCGCTGGCGCGTTTGCTGGGAGATGGAACCGGCACGCTCAGCCACCTCGGCCGCGGCTGCCTGCGGGGTGGTCACAATCAGCAGCTCGGCATTTGGGATGAGCTGGGCTACCGACAGGGCCACGTCACCGGTACCCGGCGGCAGGTCCAGCAGGAGCACATCCAAGTCGCCCCAGAAGACGTCCGCGAGGAATTGCTGGAGGGCGCGGTGGAGCATTGGTCCGCGCCAGACCACCGGCGCGTTGCCCTCCACGAATTGGCCGATGGAAATGTGCTTGATGCCGTGGGAGATGGGGGGAAGCAGCATTTCGTCGTCAAGCACTGTGGGGCCCGCCGTGGAACCCAGCAGGCTGGGGACGGAGTGGCCGTAAATATCGGCGTCCACGATGCCCACCTTGAGTCCCTTGTTGACCAAGGCTGCGGCCAGGTTCACCGTGACGGAGGACTTGCCCACGCCGCCCTTGCCGGAGGCCACCGCGAACACGCGGGTGGTGGACTCGGGCTTGGCAAAGGGGATCTCCGGCTCGGCCTGCCCGCCGCGCAGCTTCTGCTTGAGCTCCTTACGTTGCTCGTCGCTCATCGGCGTCATCGAGATGTTGATGTTGCCGACACCGTCGAGTTCCGCCACGGCCGCGCGGGTATTGGACTCGATGGTGCCCTTCATCGGGCAGCCGGCGATGGTGAGATAAAGCTCGATGTCCACGTCCGAACCGTTAACAGTCACGGACTTCACCATGCCGAGTTCGGTAATGGGGCGACCGATTTCTGGGTCATCGACGCGGCTAAGCGCGTCGCGAACGGAAGATTCAGTAATAGCGCTAGTCATAACGCGCATTAGTCTAGTCACGTGCTACCGCGGAGAGCCACACCGCCGTCTGGCCAGCGAGGTGTGTAAGATTCAGCCAGATGCTGCGGCCCAGCGCTGCGGACTGAGGACCCTGAAGAACAGCGACATGTGTGCTGCATGTCCGGTTGAATAGAAAGAATGCGCCTGATTCTGATGCCCCGCCTTATTGCACATTCCCGCACCTTCGCCCGCGTTGTTGGGGTGGCCTTGGTGGGGGTTGCGGGGGCGTCGTTAAGCGCCTGCTCTGGGTATGAACCCAAGCCGGATCCGAACCCAGTGAACTCGGCGCCTATCACCATCATGATTGACCCGACATCCCATGAGCAGCGCGTGCTGGCGGAAATCTACCGCCAGACCCTGCGCGATGAAGGACGTGCAGCCACCGTGTCTCAGAAGCCAATGCTGGTGCGCCAAGGAGGGGAGCACATCAGCGGGGTCAGCACTAATGGCAACTTCTTCGTCGGCTGCACAGGTGAATTCCTAAGCGTCTACAACCCGGAGGAAGCCCGCGCGATTTCCAAGGACTACGTGGCTGCCAAGGAAGAAGGCGCCAAGGACGTGGACTTTTTGGAGCGCACCCATGTCGCGCTCATGGCCTCGCTGCCCCCGGAGGTCTCCGTGGTGGAGCCTGCCGGTGCCGAAGGCTGCCCTAATTCAAAGCCTGAGCTTCCACAGAATTACGTCGTGGTCTACCAAGACGGGCTATTCAACCGCGATGAGAAGCTCGAAGTTGCCTCCTTTACCAAGTTCCTCACCGCGCAGGACCTTGATGAAGTGGTGAAGGAAGTAGACGACTCCGAGGACTTTGAGGAGACCGTGCGCGCCTGGATGGAGGCCAACCTCATGCAGAACCTCAACGAGGAAGGCGACTCCAACTCTTCCGGCGGTTCCGATTTGGTTCACGAGGAATCCTAGGAGATACAAGCTAGGGGGCGCAGTCCTCGGCGCCTGGGGGTGGCGATACGGGACTGTATAAAACGGCGCTGGGCACGCTCTGCTTGGCGACGTCTCGCCGAACCGCCCCACTCCCTACGTACGGAAACCAATCAGTGTCTCGCAGAGTGGGCGGTTTCAGGAAATCTATAGCTCACACATAGTTGTGTACTTATTCTTAAAGATTCCAGGTAAAACCCTATTTTTCTTGCGGTTTTCTGTGTAGCCGGGTACTATCTTTAGCGTTCGCCTGCCTATTTCCTGTCAATTCCTAAATGATTTTGTGAGGAAATGTCTTGAGAAGCCGCCGCGGCTTTCGGGTTTCCGCACTGTGGGGTGGGGCAGGGTACTGCATTTGAAAGGACTTAAGGAATGAATGCACCACGAAGTGGCTCCGCCCGTAGGCGCTCTTCCCGTAAAGGGGTGGCAGCTCTTTCTGCTATCACACTCGCACTGAGCGGCCTCAGCATCACCTCTTACAACACGGTCGTTCCGGAGGCCACCGCCGCCACCCTCAGCGGCGGTATCCGCGACAAGTCCGGCGCGGTGGAGAAGGACGCTCAGAAGGCCTCCGACCTCCCGGCCGGTTCGTGTGTTGTCGAGGGAAGCACTGAGAGTGGCAGCCAGGCTGGTTTCAGCTGGAACACCTCTGAGCCGTCTGCGAGCAGCCCCAACAAGAAAGCCTGGGGCTTGAGTGTCTCCTTTGATAACTCGAAGGACCGCACGTTCGCCGATTGGAGTTTTACCAATTCAGGCCTTATGGGTGCGTACCTCGACACGGCTCAACTTCCCGCTACGGACGCGGGCCAGACCTTTGTTGATAAGGCCGTCACTCACAAGGCCGACGAATTCCTCAAGATTGATGGCTTTAGGCAACAGCGAAACCTGAACCTCAACGCGGAACTGACCGATGCGAAAGTCAAGCAGTTCGCTGAGGCCACTGCTGCTAACCCGGTGCGTTATGCTTGGCAGGGAAAATATAAGGCTGACCGTACCACCTCCCCGTTTGCCACCCAGGGAGACAGTGCAGCCTTTAGGGCCGTCGTGAACCCGTGGCCGAGCGAGAATATCGAATGTAACCCGATCACGGTTTCGTGGGAGAACTTCGAAAAGCACGTCATCGTCCCCGGTGAGGAAACCAAGGTCGGTAAGATCAACGTTCCTGCAGTTGCGAACGGCGGAGCGGACGATTCGATGTCCCGCATGGTCGTGGAAGCCTACGACGGCAACGGTGCGTTCATCGGCACCACGGACCCAGCAGAATCCGGCGGTACGCAAAACCTGCGTATCGACGAAACGACCGGCGAGATCTTCTTCACCTGGCCCGAGTACCGCGGTACCGACCTGGCAACTGACAAGAACGTAAACTTCTCCGTTCTGGCGAAGCCGCGTAGCGTGGACGAGCTCAAGGCTGCAGCTAAGGGCAACAATGAGTTTATCGAGCATGATGGAGCTTTCGACAGCTCCAACTCGCTGACGCGCTACAACAAGGCGAACGTCATCGACTCCAAGGCGTTCTCCTTGGACGACACCGAGTACCACTCCCCGAAGTACGACAAGACTGACGCTTCGATCATCTCCGGCGTCGATAGTGCTACCGGTCCGATTGCTACCGAGCCGCAGAAGGTCACCTTCACCCAGACCCCGGACCTGATCAAAGACCTAGCGAAGAAGAAGGGTGATAGCGGCTTCGAGGCCAAGGTTGAGCTGGATGAGAAGTACGTCTACGACGGCTGGACCGTCGAGATGGACGAGGACTACAACGTCACCGTCACCGCTCCGGAAAACCCGAAGCCGGGTAGCTTTGCGCGTCCGAAGATCACCGTCGAGTACTCCAACGGCTCCACCGATGAGCTTGAACTGCTCGTGGTTGTTGACCCGAACAACACCCAGGTCACTGACTTGGTGCGCCCTGGTCTGTCTAAGGGCAAGCTGAATGAGGACATCACCGCTCAGGTGGGTACCAAGTCCATCATGAAGGGCCATAAGCCGGTCCACCCGGCCAAGTTCGAGATCGACGAGTCTACTGTGCCGGATGGCTGGACCGTCACCGTCGATGACACCGGCAAGGTCACCGCGAAAGCAGACGACTCTGTTGCACCGGGAACCGTCATCACCCCGAAGGTGAAGGCAACCTACCCGGACCAGACCACGGATGAGATCGAGGTCCAGTTCCAGGCGATCGTGGACATCAAGATCCCGACCTACGACACAGTGACTGGTCAGCCGAACGCGAGCGTCAGCCTCACTCCCGAAATCCCGGAGCGCGGTCTGAGCGGCAACACGACCGATGAACCCCCGACGCGCTACACCTTCGAGGATGGCACCAACCAGACCACCCTTACTAGCAAGGATGGCAAGACGTGGACCGTCTACGTTGACGAGAAGACTGGTGAGATTACGACCACGATCCCGAAGGGTGCGCAGGAAGGCGACATCCTGAACGTTCCGGTCAAGGCTCACTACAGCGATGAAGGCAAGCAGAAGCCGCAGACGGTTGTCGGCACTGTCGTCGTTATCAAGGGCGACATCAAGGCGAACTACAACGTCCAGGTCACCGCTCCGGGGCAGGAAGTCAAGCACCAGGTAGAGGACACTCCTGACGGATCCACGTTCTCCTTCGGAAATAAGAATGGCAAGCCGGTTCTTTCTCAGGAAGTCAACGGCTGGAAGTACACCATTGACCCGAAGACCGGTGAAGTTTCTTCCACCCCGCCGGCAGATGCCAAGCCGGGTGACAAGAACACCGTCACGGTAACCGTTAACGCCCCAGGTGGTCTGACGACTCAGGCACCGGTTACCACCGTGGTCAAGCTGACCAACGCCTGGGAGTCTGAGCCGGTTGTTCCGTCCCAGACGGTCTACCCGGGTGGCACGGCGACCTCGCCGATTGGCGTCGAGAAGCCTGCAGAGATCAACCTTGATGCGGACAAGCCGTTCATGATCAACCCGAAGGGCCTCGAAGCCACCGGTGAGAACAACGAATTCGGCAACCCCACCTACAAGGTGAAGACGGCTAACGGCGACTGGATCGTCGGCCTGGATGACAAGGGCAACGTAATCTCCACCGCGCCGGAGACCGCGAAGCCGGGCGACAAGATCGACGTTCCGGTCATCGTGACCTACGAGGACGGCTCTAAGGACAACACCACCGCAACGGTCAACGTCATCGACGTTCCGAAGCGGGAGGTTCCGTTCAAGGTCGAGTACAAGTACGACGACACCATCCCTGCCGGTACCTACAAGGTTGAGACTACGGGTGTGCCTGGCGAAGAGAAGATGAACCAGGACGGCACCTGGGATCAAACCAAGGCACCGGTCAACGAGGTCGTCGTCGTCGGCACCAAGCCTGCCGAGAGCGCCAAGGAAGTCACGTGGACGGTTCCGATTCCTTACCCGACCGAGGTTCGCGAGAACCCGGACCTGAAGCCTGGTGAAACCCGGGTTGTTCAGGAAGGTGAGAACGGTGAGAAGACCTTCACCGCTAAGTTCACCGCTTCGGGCGATCAGGCTGAGGTCGTCGAGGAAGAGACCACCAAGGAGCCTGTCAAGCGGATCGTCGAGTACGGCCCTGGCATTGCTCCGAGCGAGCTGGTGACCAAGACTGAGAAGCCGATTCCGTTCGACACCAAGGTGATCTTCGACGACTCCCTCGAAGCCGGCAAGCAGGTTGTTGACCAAAAGGGTGAGGTTGGTACCGAAGTTGAGACCTCGACTCAGAAGCTCGTGGACGGAAAGCCTTCGGGCGACCCGGTCGTGACATCTGAGCGCACGAAGGAGCCGACCGAGCAGATCATCCGCGTTGGCACCAAGACCACCGGCACCAACACTGAGACCGTTAAGTCTGAGGTTCCGTTCGGTGTGAAGATCGAATTCGATCCGAACCTGCCTGCCGGTAAGTCTGAGGTTGTGACCGAGGGTGTTCCTGGTGAGAAGACGGTGACGATCACGCGCGAGATCGTCAACTCGAAGCCTGGCGACCCTCAGATCACCGAGGAGATTACCAAGCAGCCTGTTGATCAGGTCATCAAGGTTGGTACCAAGCCGTCTGAGGCTTCCTCGAAGGTCACCTGGACTGCTCAGGTTCCGTTCGAGGTTATTACCCGTCCGAACCCGGAGCTGAAGCCGGGTGAGATCAAGGTCGTCCAGAAGGGCGTGCCTGGCGAGAAGACCTACACCGCTGACTTCACTGCCAAGGGTGACCAGGCAACGGTCACCCCGGAGGAGAAGCAGACCAAGGCTCCTGTTAACGAGATCATCGAGTATGGTCCGGCACCCGAGGACACCTCTGTGGTGACCAAGGTAGAGAAGCCGGTTCCGTTCGAGACTGAGATCGTCTTCGACAACTCTCTCAAGGAGGGCGAACAGAAGGTTGACCAGCAGGGTGAACTTGGCACCGAGGTTGTGACCTCGACTCAGAAGATCGTCAACGGCAAGCCGGACGGCGATCCTACTGTGACGACTGAGCGCACCAAGGAGCCGGTCAAGCAGATCATCCGCGTGGGCACTAAGTCGGAAGGCACTCACACCAGTGAGTATGTCAAGGATGTGCCATTCGAAACCTCGGTCATCTTCGATGACACGATGGAAGCGGGTAAGCAGGAGACTGTCCAAGAAGGCAAGCTCGGTAAGGACAAGGTCACCACGACGCTGACCATCGAGAACTCGAAGGTCGTAGATTCCAAGACCGAAACCGAGCGTGTGACCGAGCCGGTCAATAAGATCATCAAGGTCGGTACTAAGGGCAAGCCTGCCTCCACGCAGATCGAGTGGAATGAGAAGACTCCATTCGAGACCGAGATCCGTGTCAACCCTGACCTGCAACCTGGAGAGACTAAGGTTGTCCAGGAGGGCAAGCAGGGCGAGATCAAGCACACCGTCAAGGTCAACGCCGAGAACGGTGAGATCACCAAGGAACACTCCTCCGATAAGATCAGCGACCCAGTCAAACAGATCATCGAGGTTGGTCCGGCCAAGAACCAGACCGAACTTACCGATAAGCACACCGAAAAGACCCCGTTCGACACCATCATCGAGTACGACCCGAACCTCGAGGTAGGCAAGGTTGTTGAGGACCAGGCTGGTGCCTTCGGTGAGAAGGAGATCACCAAGACCTGGAAGCTCGAAAACGGCAAGCCAGTCGGTGACCCGGAAACCTCTGAAGAGGTCATCAAGGACCCGCAGCCGCGCAAGCTACGCGTAGGCACCAAGTGCAAGTGCGAGAGCCCGAGCGAGGAACCGAGCGAAGAGCCGAGCGTGCCGAGTGAGGAACCGAGCGAAGAGCCGAGCGTGCCGAGTGAGGAACCGAGCGAAGAGCCGAGCGTGCCGAGTGAGGAACCGAGCGAAGAGCCGAGCGTGCCGAGTGAGGAACCGAGCGAAGAGCCGAGCGTGCCGAGTGAGGAACCGAGCGAAGAGCCGAGCGTGCCGAGTGAGGAACCGAGCGAAGAGCCGAGCGTGCCGAGTGAGGAACCGAGCGAAGAGCCGAGCGTGCCGAGTGAGGAACCGAGCGAAGAGCCGAGCGAAGAGCCGAGCGTGCCGAGCGAAGAGCCGAGCGAAGAGCCGACCACGCCGACCAGTCCAACGGAACCGGACGAGCCGGGTGAGCCGGGCAAGCCAGGTGAGCCGAACGAGCCTCGTATTCCTGAGCTCGGTGGCCTGTGGCCGCTGCTCATTCCGCTGGTACTCGTACCGCCGGTCTTGAGCCATTTCTTCAAGCCGCCGCATGATCCTGCACTGCCGCAGAAGCCTTTCGAGCCGCTGAAGCCGCTGGATCCGAAGGCCCCAGGCGAGGCTCCGCAGCAACCGCAGCCGGAACAGCCGCAGCCGCAGGCACCAGGTGAGGCAGCACAGCCGAGTGCTGTGGAGTCCAACAACAATGCTCAGCCGAGCCAGAGCGACAACACCACTCGCTCTACTGGCACGACCTCGAGCACCAAGGACTCCAAGAAGAGTTCCTCTTCTAGAGCCCTGGCGAATACCGGTGCAAATATCCTGTGGCTTCTTGCCGCAGCATGGGCACTGATTGCTGGAGCAGTACTGCTTCTGCGTCCTGGTCGCCGCAAAGAGTCCTAGTCCGCTAGGAAGCTTCAGGGCCGGGCTGGCCCTGAAGACACGGTTTACTAAGCCGTGAATGAAACGCCCGAGCATAAGCTCGGGCGTTTCTCTTTTGCCTAGTTCATTGCGGAGGTTCGATTTCGTTGTTGAGAGCCAATGCGGTGTATTAGGGCAGAGCCCAGACTGTGCGGCAGGGAAACGGCGGATACCGTCTTGATTGACCCGGTGACGTCGTTCGTTCACCTCGGCACTGGGGCTTAACTAGCGGCGCGCGTCGTTATGTGTGACTGCAATCGCGGTCTTCGTTGCTTCACCTGTGGCATCCCGTCCCGGTGTTCGTCGTCAAAGAAGCCACCAGTGGTGCCGGCATCTCATGCAAGCCTCCCTTCGCGCTCACTGGGGTGCGTCGGGAGGCTGATTGAGGTTCCACCGTGAGTGCGAAGGGGAGGGGCGCGGTCATGGTCGCGGGGGACTGGTTGGTCGATATGACACTGGAAACTGTGGCATTGCACTTACGCGCGAGATCGTTGCGGTGCCCGCCCGCGGCGGTTCGGCTGGCTTGTAGACCTCATCCCTGGTCGTCTTTCTAGCGAAATAAAAGGCCCCGGCCACCACGCTCGTAGTGAGTTCGTGGTGGCCGGGGCCTTGCTAGCGTCGCTGTGCTGTGTGCCAGCGCCTGGGGCTTAAGCGCCTTTAGACGTCGAAGGCTTCCTCCAGCAGGTTCTTCTGCTCAATCTGGTGAACCTTCGCGTTACCGGTAGCAGTCGAGGACTGCGAGCGGCGGGAGACGCGGACCATCTCCGGCATATCCGGGATGAGGTCGCGCAGGTGCTCGTTGTAGAACGGCCACGGGCCCTGGTTGGCCGGCTCGTCCTGTACGAAGCGAATCTGCGTTGCGTTCGGGTAGGCCTCGAAAGCCTCACGCAGGCGGTTGAACGGAATCGGGTGGAGCATCTCCACGCGCACGATGGCGATGTCGTCGCGGCCATCGGCTTCCTTCTTCTTGGCCAGCTCCCAGTAGAGCTTGCCGGAGACCAGCATGATGGTCTTGACTTTGTCGGTATCGCCGACCTTCTTGCCGTTGATGTCAACGTAGTTCGGGTCGTTGATGACGGACTGGAACTTCTTGACCTCAGTGAAGTCCTCCACAGAAGAGGTCGCGGCCTTGTTACGCAGCATGGACTTCGGCGTGAAGACGACCAGCGGGCGCTTCATCTCACCGAGTGCCTGGCGGCGCAGCAGGTGGAAGTGGTTAGCCGGGGTAGACGGCTGGGCCACGGTCATGGAGCCCTCAGCACACAGCTGCAGGAAGCGCTCAATGCGGGCGGAGGAGTGGTCCGGGCCCTGACCCTCGTAGCCGTGCGGCAGCAGAAGGATCAGGCTGGAGAGCTGGCCCCACTTGGCCTCACCGGAGGAGACGTACTCATCGATGATGGTCTGCGCACCGTTGGCGAAGTCACCGAACTGTGCCTCCCAAGCCACGACAGCATCCGGGTTACCCACGGTGTAGCCGTACTCGTAGCCCATGCCAGCGAACTCGGTCAGCGCGGAGTTGTAGACCATGAACTTGCCGCCATTGCCCTTGGACTCAGCCAGGCGGGCAACCGGGTTGTACTCGTTGCCCGTGCGCGGGTCGAAGGCCACAGCGTGGCGCTGGGTGAAGGTACCGCGGCGGGAATCCTCACCGGCCAGACGCACGACCTTGCCGGCGTTAGCCAGGGAGCCGAAGGCGATGAGCTCGCCCCAGCCCCAGTCGATGCCGCCCTCACGAGCAGACTTCTCGCGGTCCTTAGCCACCTTGGCCACGCGCTTGTGGTACTCGAAGCCCTCCGGAGGGGTGCCGTAGGCGTCACCAATCTCGGCGATTTCCTCGGCAGTGATGGAGGTGTCCAGACCACGGGTCAGCTCCTGGGAGGAGGTGATACCGGTCTGTTCCTTCGGACCAGCCTCTTCGGCCTTCTTGTGGTCGGCGAAGACGGACTCCATCTGGTCGTGGAAGTCGCGTGCAGCTGCCTCAGCCTCTTCATCGGAGAGGTCACCACGGCCGATGAGCTCCTCGGTGTAGCGCTCACGAACGGACTTGTGGTCATCGATGATGTCGTACAGCAGCGGCTGGGTCATGGACGGGTCATCGGCTTCGTTGTGGCCGCGCAGGCGGTAGCACACGAGGTCAATGAAGACGTCCTTGCCAAAGCGACGGCGGTACTCGGTAGCGAGCTTGCCCACCCAGACAACAGCCTCCGGGTTGTCGCCGTTGACGTGGAAGACCGGGCAGTCGAAGCCCTTAGCCAGGTCGGTGGCGTAGTGCGTGGAGCGGCCGGAGTCCGGGGTGGTGGTGAAGCCCACCTGGTTGTTGACCACAACGTGGACGGTGCCGCCGGTGGTGTAGCCGCGCAGCTGGGACAGGTTGATGGTCTCCTGGACCACGCCCAGGCCGGTGAAGGAAGCATCGCCGTGGAGCATGATCGGCACCACGGTGTGTGCGCCGGCGCCCTTGTCCAGGATGTCCTGCTTGGCGCGTGCGATACCTTCCATGACCGGGTCAACAGCCTCGAGGTGAGACGGGTTAGCGGCCAAGGTGACCTTGATTTCGCCGTCACCGAACATCTGCAGGTGCTCGCCCTCAGCGCCCAGGTGGTACTTCACGTCACCGGAGCCGCCCATCTGGCCGCCCTTGTAGTTGCCATCGAACTCGCCGAAGATATCCGCCAACGGCTTGCCCACGATGTTGAAGAGCACGTTGAGGCGGCCGCGGTGCGGCATGCCGATGACGACCTCGTCGAGGTCCTGGCCGGCAGCGGTGTCCACGATGGAATCCAGCAGGGCGATGAGGGACTCAGCACCCTCCAGGGAGAAGCGCTTCTGGCCCACGTACTTGGTCTGCAGGAAGTTCTCGAATGCCTCAGCGGCGTTGACCTTCTGCAGGATGTACTTCTGCTCGGAGTTGGTCGGCTTCGGCATTCCGGCCTCAATCTGCTCCTGCAGCCAGCCGCGCTCATCGCGGTCCAGGATGTGGGCGTACTCGGAGCCAACCTTGAGGGTGTAGGCGGCGCGCAGGCGGCTGACCACCTCACGCAGCGTCATGGTCTCCTTGCCGCCGAAACCGCCGACGTTGAAAGTGCGGTCCAGGTCCCAGATGGTCAGGCCGTGGGTAGCCAGGTCCAAGTCGCGGTGGTCCGGCCAGGGCAGACCCGGCTGCTTCCAACCCAGCGGGTTGATGTCCGCGAGCAGGTGGCCACGGGAGCGGTAGGCCTCGATGTACTGCATGACGCGCGTGTTCTTGTCGACGCCCGTGTTGGGGACGTCGGCAGCCCAGCGGAAGGGCTGGTAGGGAACGCCCATCGATTCGAAGAGCTCGTCCCAGAAGGCATCGTCCAGAATCAGCTGGCCCACGGTGCGCAGGAACTCACCAGACTCCGCGCCCTGAATGACGCGGTGGTCGTAGGTGGAGGTCAGGGTAACCAGGCGGCCGACGCCGAGGTCCGCCAAGCGGTCGGCAGAGGTACCGGCGAATTCTGCCGGGTAGTCCATGGAGCCCACACCGATGATGGAGCCGGAGCCCTTGGTCAGACGGGCGATGGAGTGGCGGGTGCCGATGCCGCCCGGGTTGGTCAGGTTGATGGTGACTCCGGAGAAGTCATCCATCGTCAGTTTGTTCTTGCGGGAGCGGTCAACGATGTCCTGGTAGGCGTCGATGAACTCGGAGAAGGTCTTGTTCTCTGCTTCCTTGATGGCGGCCACGACGAGGGCGCGGGAGCCATCCTTCTGCGGAAGGTCGATGGCCAGGCCCAGGTTGACGTGCTCAGGCTGAACCACGGTGGGCTTGCCGTCCTGGATCTCGTAGCGCACGTTCATATCCGGGTGGATCTGCACGGCCTTCACCAGCGCGTAGCCCAAGATGTGGGTGAAGGAAATCTTGCCGCCGCGGGTGCGCTTGAGGTGATCGTTGATCATCGCGCGGTTTTCCCACATGAGCTTGACCGGGATGTCACGCACGGTGGTAGCGGTGGGGATCTCTAGGGACTCGTCCATGTTCTTGGCAATGGCCTTAAACATGCCCTTGAGTACGCGGGAGCCCGGCTCCGGAGCGTCCTTGATGCGGTCCAGCGGGGATTCCTGCTTCTTCTCCGTCTTCTTCGCGTCCTTCTTGGATGCGGCGGAAGCCTTGGAATCGCTCGGTGCCTTAGCACCTGGAACAGTGGAAGACTTCTCCTCAGCCTGGGTCTTCTTCTGGGTGGGGGTGCTGGACTGAGCGTCCGCAGCCTTGGATTGTGCGGCCGACTTTGGTGCCCCGTTGGCTTCAAAGTACTCGCGCCACTCCTTGTCTACGGAGTTCGGGTCCTTTGAGTACTGCTGAAACTGTTCGTCAATCAGCCACGCATTCGGGCCATAGATGCTCGAGTTGCTCACGGCAGATGCTCGCCTCTTTCTGTGCTTCTAAGTTTGTCTTTGTTCGACTCTAGTAGGCCAATCCACGGGTGCGAAAGGCACCCCGAAAAGTGTCTCCCCTTATGATACGGCCCTTGTAAGTTTGCTCACTACCCTGGGCGGGTTTCGCCCCTTTTATTCCCCCTGCAGGGGGGAGAGCTGGGTGCCCGCATGGTTGATGACTTGGCGTCCCAATTTACGGTTGGCGGTCGTTCCCAGCACCGCGCCTACGCCCATCGGCAATAGTTTGGATACCCATGCCCACTTGAGCTTCTTGGTGGCCTGCTTCATAAACAGCTTGGTCAGACGGCCGTTGAGGCCGCTGAGGGTGGGGCCGGAGAATCGCGAAAGAGTAGCAGTGGAGGTGACTCCGGAGAGCGAGGTTGCATCACCCACAAAGGTATCGACCAATGCGCTGCCTTGAGAACCAGTGAGCACCACTAGGACCAGGGCGCGGCGGCGTTCCTTGTCCCGGATGTTGTCACCGCGCAGGTGCGCGGAAGCCAGGATGTACCAAGCAGCCGCCTCGAGGAAGACCAAGGATTCCGCGCCAATAGTGGCTGCACCAGTGACCAAGCCGATGCCGGGGATAGCCGCGGAGGCGCCCGCGGCAGCACCCGTACCGGTGATGATGTTCATGAAGTGCTTGTCGATGAGCTCTTGCAGCTCCGCCGGACTGGCGTCGGGGTTGCGCTTCTTCACGCCCTCGACGTAGTTGATGATGACAGACGACTGAACAGAAACGATCTTGTCGATGGCCCCCAGGAATCCTTTGGTAATGCGGTTGGCTTCATCGACCTCTAAGGTGCCCACGGCCTCTGCGGAGCCGGCTTGATCGACCGATGCTTCCCGGCGACTAACTGCCTTATCTTTGCTGTCCTTGCCAAAGACCTTGTCCAACATTGTCTCACCTAACTTTTAACTAAATCTGATTGTGAATCTGAACTGTATGTTTACCACCGTATCGAAAACGTTTTATTCAGCGCGCCTGCAGGTTAGGGCATTAGTGTATGAGTCATGAGCGAGTTTGAGCCTTCCCCTTCGCGCGAGGTCAGCGCGGCAGCGGCGCGCTTGCTTGCCGAATCCCTGCATGCCCGTGCCTGCGCCGCGCAGGAGGCGGCACGCACCGCGCTTGCCGACGACCTCACGGTGCTCACCACCAGCGGCTGGGTACGCGGCTGCATCGAAGAAGAGTTGCGCACGGACCGTCCGCTGAGCGCTCCGGTCCGCTCTTGGCGCGGCATTCCTTTCGGCGCGGATACGTCTGGCACCAACCGCTTCAGGGAGCCGCGCCCCGCCCCGTCCTGGGAAGGGATCCGGGATTGCCGTGAGTTCGGGCACGTGGCCCCGCAGCCGGTGTATTCCTGGACGGATCGCATCGAGGGCGCGGAGGATTGCTTGACCCTCGATATCGTCCGCCCACACCGCACCGGCCCCTCGGACACCCCGGCGAGCTCCCACGCTGCGGCGTCTTCCGCGGCAGGGGAGAAGCTGCCCGTCGTGGTGTATCTGCATGGCGGCAGTTTTATCGTCGGATCCTCCCACATGCTGATGCTGCGCGGCTTCGAGTTCGCAGCCCAGATGGGCGTGGTCTATGTTTCGGTGAATTTCCGCTTAGGCGCCTTGGGCTACCTTGATGTCCGCAGCTTGGGCGGAGAGGCCTGCGCCAACCCGGCTGTGGCAGATCAGGTCTTAGCGTTGGAGTGGGTGCGCGAGAATATCGCTGCCTTCGGTGGGGACCCGGACAACGTCACGCTCATGGGTGAATCCGCCGGCGGCGCGGCCGTCCTGACACTCATGGCGGTGCCGCGCGCCGAGGGGCTGTTCCACCGCGCGATTGCGCAGTCACCGCCCATAGGCATGATTCATTCGCGGGCGCAGTCGGTGTTTTGGGCCCGCGAGCTGGTTCACAAGATGGCTTTGCCGCGCGATACCACCGCGGATGATCTGCGCCAGGAGGATTTCGCGGACCTGGTGCGCTCCGGACAGTCCATGATGTGGCGCGCGGGCGAGTTGCTGTACCTGAACTCCTGCTACGCGCCGACTGTCGACGGTGACCTCATCCCGCAACATCCTATCGAAGCCTTTGAGGACGGCAACCAACACCCGGTGCCGCTGCTGGTGGGAACTAACTCCGGTGAGGCCAGCTTTGGTAAGTTCCTCTTCCAACGCCAGCGCGCCCGCGAGCGCGCGGCCCTGCGCCTGCTAGCCTCTTTTGATCCGGAGAGCGCACCGGATGTCATCGCGGCATACGGCGGTGCGGTCTCACGCCGCGACTTTGGGGACCTTCTGACCGACGCCCTCTTCTGGGCCCCCACCGTCCGCGTGGCCTCCGAACACGCACGGCGCTATCCGACATGGATGTACCGTTTCGACTTCGCGCCGGCAGCACTGCGCTGGTTGGGGTTGGGGGCGATGCACTCGATGGAGCTCTCCAATATCTTTGGTGACCCAGGAGCGTCGCGCGTCTCCTTCCTGAACACCATCGCCAAGCCTTCCGAAATGGAGAACGTAACCGGGGCCATGCAGACGCAATGGGGCGAATTCATTCGGGGCGGGGCCCCGCGAGAGGACTGGCCGCAATACCGTGCTCCACAGCGCTCGACCATGGTTTTCGATGTGGAGCCGCGCGTGGAGGAGGCGCCGATGGAGGGGCGTCGCCAAGCATGGGAGGCCTACGACATGTTGGAGTGGGGCACTGGGCGCCCGGAGATTCTGAAGGAACTGGGATTCCTGCTCAATGAGGAGAGCTATTGATGGGGATCGCAGGTAAGATGTGTGGGGCCTTGGCAGCAGCCCGGGTGAGACTCCCACATGGACGGATGTTAATCACATGAGCTTTTTTGAAGATATCGCCTCTGCGCTGGACGGGGAGGGCATTGAGTCCCGCGTCAACGACGATGTGATGTTCGTGCCCATCACCTCCGATTTGGAAATCCAGTTTGTGGAAATTGACCCCATCCTGCCGGCGGCCAACGTTTATATTGCCGCAGCCGATGTGGATGAAGACGATGAAGACTTCGAGGCCGTTTTAGTTTCCGTGGCGTTCTCCGTGGAGGATGCCGTCGAGGCTGTGTCGCGTCACATCGCCACCGACCAGGTGGTAACCGTGCTGCGTGACCTGCTGGAGGGCACCGATGAGCGCATTGCCGAGCTGGAGTTTCTTCAGGATGAGTTCAACCCGAACCTCGTCGTAGCGGAGGTGGCCAACGACTCGGAGCTGCGCGTGCTGGTGGAGACCATCGACGGCGTCCCGAGCGCGGTCGTGCGTTTCCTCTCCTTCGACTTTGATGAGGAAGAGCTCGACGAGCTGGAAGACGAAGCGATCAGCAAGCTTTGGGAAGCCGAGGCCTCCGAGGACATGAGCGAGGAAGAGCGCGTCGCCCTGTTCGGCTCCGCGGAAGACGAAGACGGCGGGCTAGCCCCCATCATTGAGGTCCCCGCCGAAGCCCTCGAGCTGGGAACCTACACCGACTTCGACCGCCTCTTTGACGTGTTGAGCCTCGTCTCCGATCAAGCCCTGGATTGGGAAGCTCAGCTGGTGAGCATCGATGACTCCGACTTCGACGAACCGGAGGTCTACGACATCTTCGGCGCCGACGATGAAGACGAGGACGACGTTCTCTTCGACGACGATGATGACGAGGACTACGACGAAGACTCCGAAGACGCCGAAGAAGACAACGAGTCTGACTAATCAGACGATACCGAGCTTCTACGGTAGGGTAAGCGGGTATTATTTCTCGACTCTCGAAGAGGAGCAGCCCCAGCCAATGCCGGATAACAAGGCATCGCACAGCCAGCGTCTGTGTGTTGGATCCGCTCTAGCATGCTTGTGCCTGGCTTGGGCTCTGACGCTGGCCCCGAGCTACGGCCACACAGGCTTTGTCTTCGATTCCGCCTTATCAACCGGTGCATGGTGCCTGAGTTTGCTGGGAGCACTGCTGTTCATCGCTGCGCAATGGCGATCCTTGGGAAACCACGCGCTTGTCAACCCGCTGCTGGCGGTGGCGGCGAACCTACTGTTGTCGTCGCTGATTTTCAACGTCAACATCCCCTTGTACCTCGACATGATGGGCACGGCGTTTATCGCAATCGTCTACGGCCCCGTCTTAGGAATCGGCACGTCAGTTTTAAGTGCGTGCCTGGCCAGCATCAACAACCCGCTGCTCTTGGTCTATCTGCCGACCGCGGTGGTGGTGGCTTACCTGTTTGGTTGGCTAGCGCGCCGCGGAGTGTTCAAGCGGATGGTGGCCATGATGCTCGCCGGAACCGGGGTAGGCGTGGTTGCCGGGCTACTATCCGCTATGTCGACCTTGCTCCTTCCAGCTGAGTACGAGCAGCAAGGGCCCCTCCAACTTCTGGCATTGCTGGAGCTGATCCTGCGCGACGAGCGCCTAGCAGTCCTAGTGCAAACCTTGAGCTCCGACATCATTGATAAGACTTTTACGGTGCTCGTGGTCTGCTTTTCCATTCGCTTGGCGCCGCGGGCGATCCGCCGCCTCTATGATTTCCCGGAGACACGCCCGGCTCTCGGCCGCGTGCTAACGGAGGATCGGTTCTCGCTTTCGCTTGAAGAAGAGCCACCCCGCAACTTTTTCGACCGCCTGCAGCGTTACTTCTAGCAGGCGTACAACGCTCGATACTGAGCCTCACATACTGCGGAAGATGCCGCATTACGCAGCCTGGCTGAAACCCTCGAAGAGGGAGAGCGGTGAATGCACCGGGGTATAAGCGCTATCCACCAGCCACACAAACGTGGCCGCGCTGCTGCTGGAAATCTCATGCACTGCGGAGACGAGCTCCTCTGGGACTAAGGCCCGCACCCATGCTTCCGCCAACGAAGGGGAAACCGGGCGGCCGGTGGGGTCGGTGATGCGCACCGTAATGAGATAGGACGGCACGCGCGTTTCGCCGTAGCCCAGTACGCGAGCCTTGGCGCGCTCACCCACGCGGTGGCGCGAGACAGTAAAGGTCAGTGGTAGTGATTCACCACCCTGTATATCTACTGGTGGCAACATCTTGGATGGTGGCCGCCACTGCGGTGTGGGTCGCGCGAGCGAGCGCGGGTGACGGATGACGCTCTCGATGGAGCGAAGAGTGTCATGGTGGTGGTAGAGGATCTCAGTGGTGAGTTCGCTCGTGCTCACGTCGGCCGGGAAAGGGGACTGAACGGACTGGTGAATGCTGCTGTAGTTCTTCATGGCCCACACATTAGGAGTCGGCACGGACATCACCACACACATATTCGAACGGATGTTCGGTCAAACGTTCAGCCATTTGACGTGATGGGCTACAGTGAGTGGCGATATGAAAAATACTGCAGCACCGCAGGTTAAAATCCCGCGGGAAATCTGGGTCATGGTCGCCGCCGGGTTCATCATTGCCTTAGGCTACGGTCTCATTGCGCCGCTGCTGCCGCAGTTCATCGTCAGCTTCGATGTCTCGATGGCCGCGGCTGGTCTGGTTGTCTCAGTCTTTTCTGCCAGCCGTCTCATCTTTGCCCCCGCTGCGGGCTTTCTCATCGACCGCGTAGGTACGCGCAGGGTGTACGTGACGGGATTGCTGACCGTGGCGGTCACCACCGGCCTCGTGGGCGTGGCGCAGGAGTACTGGCAGATCGTCGCGCTGCGCACAATCGCCGGTATTGGTTCGACGATGTTCACCGTCGCGGCGATGGGGCTCATCGTGCGCCTCGCCCCACCCAGCATCCGCGGGCGCTGTTCGGCCACCTATGCCACGTCCTTCCTCCTCGGTAACGTCATCGGCCCTCTCGTTGGCGCGAGCCTTTCCTTCCTGGGCTTCCGCTGGCCCTTCTTTATCTACGGTGCCGGCGTGGCGATTGCGGCGCTCGTCGTGTGGAGCCTCATGCCGCCTGTGTCCAAGGCTGATGAGAGTCGACGCAGTCTCCCGCCGATGCGCTTGGAGGAAGCCTGGGCGGATACTGCCTTCCGCGCTGTGCTGACGTCGAACTTCGCCCAAGGCTGGATCAACATGGGCGTGCGCGTAGCCGTTCTACCGCTGTTTGCTGCTGCGATTTTTGCCAACGGCGCATCCGCATCGGGTATAGCATTGGCGGTCTTTGCTGCGGGCAACGCCATCGTCTTGCAGTTCTCCGGCTCCTGGTCGGACCGCGTGGGGCGCCGTCCACTCATCGTGGCGGGTCTGGTGGGGTCTGCCTTGTTCGTTGGAACACTGGGCTTGGCGACGAACATCGTTTCCCTGCTCATCCTCTCCGCCCTGTCCGGCGCCGCCTCAGGCCTTATCGCCCCCTCGCAGCAGGCGGCCGTGGCAGACATAGTTGGTTCGCAGCGCTCGGGTGGCCAGGTGCTGTCGACTTTTCAGATGGCAGGCGATTTCGGGCAAATCCTAGGCCCCATCGTCATTGGACTGCTGGCGGATAGGTACGGATTTGAGACAGCTTTTGGCTTCTGCGCGGTTGTCGCCGTGGCTGGCGTTGTGGCGTGGATATTTGGTCGCGACACCCTGGGGGAGAGGAAAGGTATCCTGCGGGGTCTGCGCCGCCGCTACCGTCCGCGGCGTTAATAGGCGTGGCCCTATCTAGCGAGTAGGGCGCACTTTCTTGCTGCACGCGGCCCAGCGAGGGGTCGTGCCGGTTTTGAAGCTGCGCTCCCGAAAACGCGTAAAGCCATAGATGGAAGTTCCAGAACCGTTTTCTGGGCGGCTCCACCTCTTCCGGCTACGCTCGCTCGCGGCTCCCATGACTGTCCTCCACACTTCTGCACAAAGGCATCAGAGACTAATCTTTTCTTAATCTGCTAAGCAAATATTAATTTATGGTGATAACGACGTCAACTTCATAGCTTGACTTTAAGTGAGGCTTAAGCCACAGTGCGTCCGGCTGCGTACAACTGCTTGGGCATGTCGCGACGAAGACTCCATTCAAACTGGATGGGTTTCTCGCCTCTGTGTGTGACGTAATCGACATTGCCCAAGAAGGTATACGCCGACGTAGTGTCTACCTTGTTCCGCTTAGTAAAACGCGTAGCGATGATGATATTGCCGTTGAGCTCATGGTGACGGATGTAGCGGTCAGCCATCGCAGACTTAAGCGATGTGGTGGATTGGGACTCCCAGTGCAAACGATCGGGCGCCAATGGGTAATCGCGGTAGTTTGTGGATGCGCTGACGTTGTCGTCTTTTTGGAATGTGACGAGGAAGAGGTCAGTGTTGGAGGCGTCGAAGCGGCGTACGCCCTCACGTGGCAGGTTCGCGAGCTTGCGCAACGGGCCATCATCCAGCGCGCCGACCAGTTCGGCAAGGCTGTAATCCGCGTGAGTCTCCAAGACGCTATTCGTTGATTTCTCCGGGATGACGCGGGACCGGTCGAGTGTGAGCTGCATGACCTGAGTAACCTCAGCGACGAAGGAAGGACAGGCCCGGATGATACGCAGGGCCCCATCAAGGGATTCCGGAATCGCCGTATTTGAATTTGCCCACAGAGCCAATACGAGCATGGTGGCGTACCGAGTTTGCTCGGGAGTCATGTCTTTCTCGTTGGGCCCGTCCGGAGAAATGAGAAGACTGTAGGCCGCTACGCGGTTCGGGTCATTGATGTGCAGTAGCACGCGGATTCGGCTGAGAAGAAACTCTTCGTGCTCGTTCGTGGGACTGGAGGGCAGCAGCTTTTCATCGCGCAGCAACGTGGTCCACGTAATACCCTTGCGGCGGTAGATGTCTTCCACGGGGACGCCAGAGCTATTTATGAAGCTTGCGAGGTCGGTCGTGCCGTAATCAGAAATGAGTGCCCGTATCTTCTTAACGGAGTTACGGGTCAAGCGCTTGATGTTCTTGAGAACGCGCTCGGTCGTTACTCGGTCCAAGGTGATGTTAGAGCCAGGCGGGGCAGTGGGGAAACCTTGCTCTACCTCCTTGGCGAGGTTCTTTCCGCGAGCGGCGGTAAGCACCTTGAAGCGCTCTTCGAAATCGAATTCCTCGTGCTGGAGGCCCAAGAAATCAAAGACGGTGCAGGCATTCTTTCCTTCGTTGAGGCGCAGACCTCGGCCAAGCTGTTGGACGAAGAGCACCGGGCTTTGCGTCGGGCGCAGAAGCAACAGCGTGTTGACCGCTGGGATGTCGACGCCTTCGTTGAAAATATCGACCGCGAAGATAATCTTGATAGTGCCTTCGCGAAGCTGCTCGATGGCGCGGCGACGCTCATCAACGCTGAGCTTACTGCTGACCGCCAGGGAAGGGATGCCGAAAAGGTTGAATTGCTCCGCCATGTATTCGGCGTGGGCGATGGTCACGCAGAAGCCAAGGGCCTTCATCTCGGAGAGATCGAAAATGCGACGGTTGAGCTCATTGATGATGAACCTGGTGCGCTTTTCACCGGCCTTGATATAGAACTCGCTGAGCTCCGAAGCCTGGTAGTCCTTCTTCCCGCGGTTCCAAGTCAGACTCGTCAGGTCCGTGTCATCGTCCACCCCGTAGTAGTGCAAGGGTGCAAGGAGCTGTAGGCGCAACGCATCCCAGAGGCGGAGTTCATGGGCCACGCGGTAGTCGAAATACTTCTGCACGTTCTCGCCGTCACCGCGCTCCGGTGTGGCCGTTAGCCCCAAGAGCTCGCGCGGTTGCAGGTAGTCGAGCACTGCCCGGTAGGTCGAAGCCTCGGCGTGGTGGAACTCATCGATGACGACGACTTCAAAGTGATCCGGCGCAATCTGGGCCATGCGCTTCCCTTGCAGGGACTGGATGCTGGCGAAGACATGGTCCCACTCGGCTGGCTGCTCACCGCTGACGAGGAGCTCACCAAAACCAGAAGTGCGAAGAACCTCGCGGTAGGTTCGCTGGGCCTGGGTAAGAATCTCGCGCCGATGCGCAATGAATAGTAGCCGTGGCCTACGCCCCAGCTTCTCGCATAAGCGGCGGTAGTCCAGTGCTGCCACAACAGTCTTGCCTGTACCGGTGGCAGCAATGAGGAGGTTGCGGTGGCGATCGTGAACTTCCCGCTCGGACTCTAAGGCTTCGAGCATCTCCTCTTGGTAGGGGTAGGGCTCAACGCGAAGGCCTGACAGCTCGAGCTTCTCGCCGTGCTTTGATTCGAGAAATTTGGCGCTGCCGAGCGCGTTTACGAGGCGGTCGTAGTCTTCCTCGGGGTCGAAGGCTTTGAAGTGAGTGTCGTACCAGTAGCTATCGAAGGTCTTGATGAATTTTTCGATGATCTCCGGAGTGGAGGAGCGGGAGCCGCGGACGTTCCATTCCCAGCCGTCGACAAGCGCCGAGCGCGAAAGATTTGAGCTACCGATGAACGCGGTATCGAAGCCAGACTGGCGGCGGAAGAGCCAGGCCTTGGCATGCAGGCGAGTGGTCTTGTGCTCATAGCAAATCCGGACCTCAGCGCCATAGTCCTCCACGAGACGACGCACGGCGGCGGCTTCGGTCGCTCCGCAATACGTCGAAGTGATGACGCGCAGCGGGATCTGATGATCCCTGAGGTACTCTAGTTGATCGCTGATGACCGCAATACCCGAACTCTTGATGAAAGCGCACAGCAAATCGACGGAGTCCGCAGTGCGGATCTCGCGGGCGATCTCGACCGACATATTGGTGTCGTCCACGCTGTTGGTGAACAAAGCACTGGCGTTGAGTGAGACCTCGGGAAGCTCTGGAGCCTCTGCGAGCTCTGAGCTGTAGATGGCATAGAGCAGCTGTTCCGCAGAAATATACTCATCTTCTCCGAGGTGTTGTGCGAGTCCATTAATGAGGGCCACGCGCTCCTCGGGCTTATTTAGCTCTGTGAGCTTTTGCTCGAGGACCTTGGCAAAATGCTGGGACACTGCCGCGGCGAACCGAGGGTTCACGTCTTTCATGGTTTCATGGGCGATGCCCGTTGCGGCCGTGGGACGAGCCCGCTTAGTTTCCTCGATCCGCTCCTGGATACGAGCGGTGACCGGGGTTTCATAGATGCCGAAAGGCAGGAGAGAATCGGAACTCATAGGCGCGAAGAAAGCAGCTTGACGGCGGGGATGTCTGCAGGAGCCCAGTCGAGTTCCTGCGCCTCGGCAGGGGATACCCAGCGGATGGCATCGTGATCATTAAGAGTCAGGTCACCGGACTCGATGGTGCACAGAAACGTAGTGAGCTCGATGGTGGCGAAGTCATACTCGTACACGGTCGAGGTGACCTTGTCGCCAACGGTTGCGGTTACGGAAAGCTCTTCCTTAATTTCACGCGCGAGAGCCTGCTCGGGTGTTTCACCGAGTTCAATCTTGCCGCCCGGAAATTCCCACATGCCGGCTAGGGATTTTCCCGGGGCTTTGCGGCAGGCCAGGAATCTATTGCCCTTAGCGAAGACGGCTCCGACAACACGAATCGGTGAACTCATGGGGACCAGTATGCCGGCTGGCCCCGGTCTTATCTAGGAATTCGTGTCCGCGGCAGCAGAAAAATGCGCCGTCACAATGTCATCAATCAACCGCGCGGCCAGCTTGGCAGTGTGGGCGTCGGTGTCGAAGGTGGGGTTGAGCTCGACGACGTCGACAAGCGCCAGGCGTCCCGTGGCGGCGATGGTGAGTGCGAGTTCGCGGATGATGCTTAACGGCACGCCGAGGCCGGCGGGGGCGGAGACACCAGGTGCCTGGTCGGCAGGCAGCACGTCGAGGTCGATGGAGAGGTGGATGGGCTTGGTGCCGGCGCAGATGCGCTCGACGGTTTCGCGCAGCTGGGCGCGGTCCATGCTGAGCAGTTCCTCGTCGAGGACGACGGTGACGCCGAGGTCGGAGGCTTCGTCGAAAAGCACGGGCGTGTTGTTGGGGCGGGAGATTCCCAGGACGGAATAGTCGAAGTCCTCCCGGCCCACCAGTTCGGAAATCTGCTTGAACGGGGTGCCGGAGGTAGGCACGTCCGCGGTGCGGAGATCGAAGTGCGCGTCCAGGTTGATGATCTGCAGAGGGCCTAGAGCCCTAAAGGCGCCGCGGTGGGAACCGAAGGCGGTCTCGTGGCCGCCGCCGAGGATGATGGGCAGGTGCCCGGCGCGCGAGAGTGTCTCCACTGCGTCGGAGAGGCGCGCATGGGAGCCTTCCAAGTCGGTGCCTTGGGTGGTGATCGTGCCGGCGTCGTACAACGGATGCGTATGGTGCAGCGCTAGGGAACCCAGGACGCCGCGCAGTGCGGCCGGGCCCGCAGCCGCGCCGGGGCGGCCATGGTTGCGCTCCACGCCCTCGTCGGAGGCGAAGCCCAGGAGTGCGACGCCGGGTTCTGCCTGGGGCTTGGCGACGTCCAGCGGGCGAATCACGCTGTGCCACCGCGCATGCTCGGGGCCTGGGCCATCGGAGCGGCCGGACCACTCGGGGGCAGGGGAGTAGGCGGGGGCATCAACGGTGTTCATGGTTATCCTTTCGCGTCTGTTCCTTGCGGAGCTGTTCCCTGTGGGGAGCTCGCGGCGGCGCTGCGGCGGCCGGTGAGGTAGAAGATGGCGGTCATCAGGAGGATGAAGATAACGCCCGTGGCGAGTGCCGGGCGGTACTGCTCCTGCCACACCATGATGCCAAAAGTGAAGATGATGAAGGCGATGGAGAAGTACTGGCCCCATGGCCAGAAGGGGACGGTGTATTTCAGGCTGGCGCGTTCTTCAGGCGGCATTTGGCGGCGGGAGGCCACGTGGGCGAGCAGAATCATCAGCCACACGTAGATGGTGGCAAAGGTGGCGAGGGAGGCGATGACCTCGAAGACGTTGTCCGGGATGAGCGCGTTGAGTCCGGTGCCGATGATCATGACGATAATGAGGATAATCATGGTCATGACCGGCACACCGCGGGTCTTTTTGGCCATGACCTTCGGCGCGAGGTTCTGGCGGGCCAGGCCGGTGAGAACGTTGCCGGCGCCGAAGAGATCGGCGTTGATGGCAGAGACCGCCGCGGTGATAACCACGACGTTAAGGGCGGCCGCAGCCCAGGTGACGCCGAGGGTGGAGAAGATTTGGACGAAGGGGCTTTCCTCACCGGTGATGCTGCGCCAGGGGTTGATCATGAGGATGACCAGGATGGCCAAGACGTAGAACAGCAGGATACGCACCGGGATGGTGTTGACGGCCTTGGGCACGGACTTGGCGGGATCTTCTGCCTCCGCACTGGCGACGCCGACGATCTCCGTGCCGCCGAAGGCGAAGAGGACGAGGATGAAGGAGGCGACCATGCCGGAGACGCCGTTGGGGAAGAAGCCGCCATCGTTGACCAGGTTGGCCGGGCCGGTGGTCTCCGCGGTGGAGAGGCCGAAGACGAGCACGGCCACGCCGCCTAGGATCATGGCGATGACGGCGCCGACCTTGACGATGGTGAAGGCGAACTCCAGCTCGCCGAAGGCCTTGACGGTGGCGAGGTTGGCGCCGCCGACGAGGAGGAGCGTGGCGGCGACCCAGACCCACTTGGGAGAGCCGGGGAACCAGAATTGCATGTAGACGCCGATGGCGGTGAGATCCGCGAGGGCCACGATGACCATTTCGAAGGCGAACATCCAGCCGGTGATATAGCCGGCCCAGGGGCCTAAGAAGGTGCGGGCGTACTCGGCGAAGGAGCCGGTAACGGGGTGGTGCACGGACATCTCTCCGAGTGCGCGCAGGAGAAAGTAGACCACGGCGCCGCCGAGGAGGTAGACCAAGAGGACCGAGGGGCCGGCGGCTTGGATGGCGCCGGCGGAGCCGTAGAACAGGCCGGTGCCGATGGCCGAACCTAAGGCAATAAAGTGCAGGTGCCGGTGTTTCAAGCCGGGGCGCTTGGTGGTGGTTTCTGCCACGGGGATGCGTCCTCCTCTGTGCCCCTGTTGTGGCGCTAGCTAGTCCTAGCGCTGCGGATGAGGGGAGTGGTTGGTGCGAGTGATTCCGGGAGCTACTTTCCTCTAGTTCAGATGTGCGGTCAATTTTTTTGTGGTGGGGGTAGCTCACCTAGGCCTATCACGGCGAACTCATTCATTCTGTGGGGGTGAATTGGGTGACATTTACGTGTGGTTTCGCTAACATATGGAAGACCTGCGTGTGGCTGTCGCGTGGGCATGGCTTAAAAGCAACCGCCCCTTTCTTGGGTTTGTGCTTGCTTGGCGCGTTCGTGTAGTGGACGTGTTGTGGCCGTGCTAATGACGTGTCGTTTCCACCACCGTGAGGTAGAACATGAACTCTGAAGACGCAATCGTTGACGCCTTCTACGAGAGCGACGACGATGTCCCCTCCAAGAAGGGCATCTGGCGCCTCTTTGTCTACAGCGCTATTGGCGCTTTCGTATTTTTCTTTCCCATTAGCTACGACGGAAAGAAATCCATCCCGCTTGACCACATGGTCACCATCATCCGCACCTATGCGGAAGTCTTGGTGCCTTGGTTCATCCTGGCGCTGGCGCTCTATGGCACGGTGCGCAGCATCGTGAACAAGAACTGGCGGGAGGGGCCGCTGCAAGCGGTCTTTACAGTTCTCAACGTGGTGGGCCTGGTGGTTTCCTTCCTCATGGTCATCGGAAAGCTTCCCGGAGTGCTGGGCAACGAGGACATCGTGCCCTTCCTGTGGAACTCGATTGCCACGCCAGTCGGTCTCATCGTGCCCATCGGCGGCGCTTTCCTGGCCTTGCTCATCAGCTACGGCCTTCTGGAATTCGTCGGCGTATTCATGCAGCCCATCATGCGCCCGCTGTGGCGCACGCCGGGGCGCTCCGCCATTGACGCGGTGGCCTCCTTCGTGGGCTCCTACTCTTTGGGAATCCTCATTACTGACCGCGTGTACCAGCGCGGCGGCTACACCGCGCGTGAGGCTTCCATCATCGCGACGGGCTTCTCGACGGTCTCCGCTGCCTTCATGGTGATCGTCGCCAAGCAGCTCGACCTTATGGATATGTGGGGCATCTACTTCGCGGTATCCCTCGTGGTGACCTTCCTGGTTACGGCGATTACCGTGTGGATTCCGCCGCTGAGCAGGATTCCCGACGACTACGTAGACGGCGTGCAACCGGACCCGGAAAAGCCAGTGAAGGGCAATTTCTTTAAGGCCGCGTGGCGGGAAGCGCTGCTGGCGCTGGACCGCGCGCCGTCTTTGGGCGCTGCCATTTGGGAGAACCTGCGCGATGGCGTGCGCATGGCGTCGGCGATTGTGCCCTCCATCATGTCTGTGGGCCTGATTGGCCTGCTGCTGGCTAACTTCACGCCGCTCTTCGATTGGCTGGGCTACCTGTTCTACCCGTTCGCGTGGATTGTCCAGCTGCCGGAGCCGGAGCTGGCGGGCAAGGCCGCGGCCATGGGCATTGCGGAGATGTTCCTGCCGGCGACGGCCGTGGCGGGTTCTGAAAGCATGGTGCTCAAGTTCGTCATCGGCGTGGTGGCGATTTCCGCCATCATCTTCTTCTCCGCGCTGGTGCCCTGTATTCTGGCCACAAAGATTCCGATCAAGCTGTGGCAGATCGTGGTCATCTGGTTCGAGCGCGTGGTGCTCACCATCATCATTACGACGCCGATTGCTTTCCTGGTGACTTAGCTGGGACTTGTACGAGGGCTCACTAGAATGTGGGCCCATGAGTACCTCCCGAGTCCCGGCGGCGCGCAATGCGCTGGAGATCCTCCGGCTGCTGTCCACTATCGACGTGCCGATTTCCGCCGCGCGCATCCGCAGTGAGCTGGACCTGCCGCGCTCCACTACATATCACCTGCTCAAGGAGATGGTGGACGCGGGATTTGTGGTGCACCTGCCGGAGAACCAGACCTATGGGTTGGGGCTCGTTGCCTATTCGATGGCTGCTGCCTACGCCACGCAGCAGCCCCTGGTGCGGGTAACCCAGGGGCACCTCGAGCGGATTGCCAGCAGTGTCGGGGGATCGGGGCACCTGTCGCGTTTGGCGGGCTCGGAGATTCTCTACCTCAACGAGATTCGCGCGCCGGGGGCGCTGTCCTTGGTGACGGAGAGGGGAGTGCGGCTGCAGGCGCAGCGCACGGCCTCTGGGCGGGCGATGCTGGCCCTGCTCCCAGAGGCGGAGTGGCGTGCAGCATTCGTCCCCGGTTCTTTAGGTTTTGGGGAGTACAAGGAAATCTTGCGCCAGGTGCGCGAACGCGGATGGGCCGAAGAGGTTGAGGTGGTGGCGCGCGGGCAGGCGTCGGTAGGCGTGGCGGTGGTTGACCACGTGGGCAGGCCCGCGGCGGCGCTGGCGGTGACCTTCCCGGTGGGGACTGCCGACGCCGCCGACGTCGCCCAGCAACTGCACGCGGCAGCGCAGCAGGTGGCGGAGAGAATGTACGGGCGCCGCTAACTGGTCGTGCGCGGGGTATTGGCGCGCCGGGCAGCCTGTTGTACTATGAGCGCAACGCGTAAGGCTGTCGCGCGTATCACTATTTTTCTATTCTTGTGAAAGCAAGTACGTGTTTTCGCGTGTCTTCTTCCCTTCCACGCGGGTGGTGGGGCGGGGTACCGCAGCGACGTCAAAGGAGCCTTACATGTCTAATTCTTATCCCTCCACCGTGACCGTGGGTATCGGTGCGCTGAGCATCGAGGAGGTCGTGGCCGTTGCGCGCTATGGCGCGAAGGTGGAGATCTCTGAGGATGCCCTGGCGGAAATCGCCTCCACACGTGAGCGTGTCGAGGAGCTGGCCCAGGATCCGACTCCGGTCTATGGCATTTCCACCGGTTTCGGTGCCCTAGCGCGCCGCCAAATTCCAGAGGAGATGCGCGCGCAGCTGCAGCTTTCGCTCGTGCGCTCGCATGCGGCGGGCACGGGCCCGGAGGTTGAGCAAGAGGTCATTCGCGCGCTCATGCTGCTGCGCCTGTCCACCCTGTGCACTGGGCGTACTGGCGTGCGTCCGGTGGTGGCGGAAACCTATGCTGCGGTCCTCAACGCCAACATCCACCCGGTGGTCCGCGAATACGGTTCCTTGGGTTGCTCCGGTGACCTTGCACCGCTTGCGCACTGCGCACTGGCACTGCTCGGTGAAGGCGAGGTGCGCGTTGATGGCGGCGAGGTCACCCCGGCCGCGGAAGCCCTATCCGCTGCGGGTATCGAGCCGCTCAAGCTGCGGGAAAAGGAAGGCCTAGCACTGATTAACGGCACCGATGGCATGCTGGGCCAGCTCTGCCTGGCCATTACAGACTTGCGTGAGCTGGCCAAGACCGCCGATATCGCCACCGCGATGACGGTGGAGGGCCTGCTGGGTACCTTGGTGGTCTTCGCTGATGACCTGCAGCAGCTGCGACCGCACCCGGGCCAGGCAGATGCCGCCGCCAATATCCTTCAGGTTGCGGAGGGCTCGGAGATTCTCGCGGCCGCCCTCGAAGAATTCAAGAAGAAGCAAGTCCAGGACGCCTACTCGGTGCGCTGTGCCCCGCAGGTGGCCGGTGGTTTCCGCGACACGGTGACACACACAGCAACGGTTGCTGAGCGCGAGCTGGCCGCGGCCGTCGATAACCCGGTGGTGGCCAAGGATGGGCGCGTGGTCTCCAACGGCAACTTCCACGGCGCGCCGGTGGCCTATGCGCTGGACTTCTTGGCCATCGTGGTGGCTGACCTAGCCTCGATTTCCGAGCGCCGCACCGATCGCTTCCTCGATGTTGCTCGCAACCGCGGCCTCAACGCCTTCCTGGCGGATGACCCGGGCGTGGACTCCGGCCACATGATCGCGCAGTATGCGCAGGCGGGCATCGTCTCTGAGCTCAAGCGCTTGGCCAACCCGTCCTCGGCTGATTCCATTCCGTCTTCGGCCATGCAGGAGGATCACGTATCCATGGGCTGGTCGGGTGCCCGCAAGCTGCGCAAGGCCGTGGACGGTCTGCAGCGCGTCCTCGCCATTGAAATCCTCACTGCCGCCCGCGCCATCGATATGCGCGAGGGCCAGCCGGCCAAGGGCACCGGTGCGGTCATCGATGCTCTGCGCCAGACCGTCCAAGGTCCGGGCACCGACCGCTACCTCTCCCCGGAGATCGAGGAGACCGTGCGCCTGGTCAAGGAAGGTGCGCTGGTGGCTGCGGTAGAGGGGGTTGTCGGCACGTTGCGCTAAACACCTCCCGCCCCATGGCATGTGCCATGGGGCCTTCTCTTGCCGTCTTATTTCCAAAAATGCAGACCTGGAAGTGCAGACCTGCTGGTCGTCGCAAAGCACTGCCTTGCGCTGGACGACGCCCACCTGCATGAATGCACTTCCAGGTCTGCACTTTTAGGCTGGGCACCGGATTACAGGTAGTGCGGCGGAGGTGAAGAACGGAAGCCTATCTGTGGCGAGGCACACAAAGCTGGGTTATGAGTAGTGCATGAACAATGAACAACTCTTTAGCTTTTTAGACCAGCACCTTATCGACCTTCGGAAGCTGCCCAATGATGATCCCCGGTGGAAGAAGGTGCATGCTGGCAAGGTGGCCAAACTGGCGTGGTGCTTCGTACTGCCGATGATGCATTGGCACGAACTCAAGCCGTGGCAGAAGGAGACCACGAAGGCATATGTGCTCGGGTTGACCTTGCCCAAGGCAACATTAGTGGGAAAATCCGCCGCCCTTATTCACGGAATTCCGCTGGTTGTGCCGCCGACCGAATGGGAGGCAACGTTGCCTTCGAACTCGGTACCTCCACGATCTAAAGCCACTGTCCGTTATCGCCGCATGGACTTGCGCGGTAAAGAAACAGTTGTGCACGGGATTCGCGTGTCATCTCTGGACCGCACAGCAATAGATATTGCGCGCTTTTATGGATTTGAAGAGGGGCTCGTTGCCGTCGATGACGTGCGGGCGCGCAATGTTGGCCAGTTCTGGATCAGTGAGACGCTCGGCGCTATGGGGAGAGTTAAGGGTGTTGCCGCCGCGCGGCGGGCGGTTGCTGAAAGCGTCAATTGCGCGGAGTCACCGTGGGAATCCTATGCCCGTGCCTTGATTCTTGCGGCGGACTACCCGGAGCTGCGCTGGGTCAAGGCGCAGTATGTGATTGAGAACTATCGAGCGGATCTGGTCATTAATGGGTGGCTCGTGATTGAGATTGACGGAAACGTCAAGTACCGCTTCGAGGCCGAAGAGGTAATTCGCGCGGAGCATCGGCGCCAGCAAGCCATCCTCAACAAGGGCTACATCGTCTTGAGGTTTAGCCCAGAACAGTTGAGTTCGCGGCCTGACTATTTCCAGGAGACGGTGGGCAAACACCTGGCACGCGGCCCGCGCTTGTAAAAGTGCAGACCTGGAAGTGCAGACCTGCTGGTCGTCGCAAAGCACTGCCTTGGCGCTGGACGACGCCCACCTGCGTGAATGCACTTCCAGGTCTGCACTTTTGGGTTGGGCTCTGGGTTGCAGGCAGCGCGGCGCTGAAGTGCCTGTCAGGTGACAGTCTTGTATCTGAGACAGGCAGGCCAAAAGAGCCCTAGAAGATGGTGCTGCGTCACAGTAGCTTCTGATGTGTGACGCTGACCAAGCCCCACAAGGGACAGCCCCGGGAAACCGGCCTTGGGGGTTTGGAAGGGCGTCGAAAAGCACGAGCGAAAGGAAGTCATGTCTGAACCCCGCGAAGTACGCGCCCCGCGCGGAACCGAACTGAACGCCAAGTCTTGGCAGACCGAAGCCCCGCTGCGCATGCTCATGAATAACCTCGACCCCGAGGTTGCTGAGCGCCCTGAGGACCTCGTGGTCTACGGCGGCACCGGACGCGCTGCCCGCAGCTGGGAAGCCTTCGATGCCATCGTGGAGTCGCTGAAGGACCTCGAATCCGATGAGACCCTGCTGGTGCAGTCCGGCAAGCCGGTGGGTATTTGGAAGACCAACGAGTGGGCACCGCGCGTGCTCATCGCCAACTCCAACTTGGTCGGCGACTGGGCCAATTGGGAGCACTTCCGCAAGCTCGAGGACGAGGGCCTGATGATGTACGGCCAGATGACGGCCGGCTCCTGGATTTACATCGCCACCCAGGGCATCCTGCAGGGTACTTTTGAGACCTTCGCGGCCGTGGCCAAGAAGCGCTTCAACGGCACGCTCGCCGGCACCTTCACCCTGACCGGTGGCTGCGGCGGCATGGGTGGCGCGCAGCCGCTGTCCGTTACTTTGAATGGGGGCGCCTGCCTCATCGTTGATGTTGACGAAACCCGCCTGAAGCGCCGCCAGTCCAAGCGCTACCTCGATGAGGTCGTCACCGACCTGGACGAGGCCCTGAAGCTGGTGCTCGACGCCAAGGAGAACAAGAAGCCTCTATCGGTTGGCTTGGTAGCCAACGCCGCCGAGGTCTTCCCAGAGGTGCTGCGCCGCCAGCGTGCGGGCGAGTTCACCGTGGACATCGTTACGGACCAAACCTCCGCGCACGACCCGCTGAGCTACCTGCCCACCGAAATCACCGTCGAGGATTGGCACAACGAGGCCAAGGCGGACCCGACCACCTTCACCAAGAAGGCCCGCGAGGCCATGGCCGCCCAGGTCCAGGCCATGGTTGAATTCCAGGACGAGGGTGCCGAGGTCTTCGACTACGGCAACTCCATCCGCGACGAGGCCCGCAAGGCCGGCTACCAGCGCGCCTTCGAGTTCCCGGGCTTCGTCCCGGCCTACATCCGCCCGCTCTTCTGCGAGGGTCTCGGCCCCTTCCGCTGGGCAGCGCTCTCCGGCGACCCGGAGGACATCAAGGTCACCGACCAGGCGCTCAAGGAGCTCTTCCCGGACAACGAGCACCTGCACAACTGGCTCGATGCCGCCGAGGAGTACGTGGAGTTCGAGGGCCTGCCGGCACGTATTTGCTGGCTGGGCTACAACGAGCGCCACAAGGCTGGCCTGCTCTTCAATGACCTGGTCAAGGAAGGCAAGATCAAGGCCCCGATCGTTATCGGCCGCGACCACCTCGATTCCGGCTCCGTGGCCTCCCCGTACCGCGAGACCGAGGCCATGCTCGATGGCACCGACGCCGTGGCTGACTGGCCACTGCTCAACGCAATGACCGCTGTCTCCTCCGGTGCTACCTGGGTATCCATCCACCACGGCGGTGGCGTGGGCATGGGCCGCTCCATTCACGCGGGCCAGGTCACCGTCGCCGATGGCACCGAGTTGGCCGCCGCCAAGCTGCGCGCGGTGCTCACCAACGACCCGGGCATGGGCGTTATCCGCCACGTGGATTCCGGTTACACTCGCGCCAAGGAAGTCGCCGACGAGCGCGGCGTGCGTATCCCGATGGAATTCAAGGCCCGCGACTAGACACGAGAGGAAAAGAAGATCATGTCCACCCTGTTTACTGGAATCTCAGAGCTGCGCACGGTGTCGGAGGCAGGCACGCTTGCCGACGCCGCACTTATCGCCAACACCGACGGCACCATCGCCTGGATCGGCCCAGCCTCCGAGGCCCCGGCCGCGGACGAGAAGGTCGACCTTGGCGGGCGCGCGGTTCTGCCGGGCTGGGTGGATTCCCATACTCACATGATCTTCGATGGCGACCGCTCCGCCGAGTTTGAGGCCCGCATGGCGGGCGAATCCTACCAAGCTGGCGGCATCGCCGTGACGATGGACGCGACCCGCTCGGCGGGGGAGGAGCGCCTGGAAAAGCTTCTGGTGGAGCGCATCGCCGCTGCCCGCCGGGGTGGAACGACGACCTTGGAGACGAAGACCGGTTACGGTCTCAATACCGAATCCGAGGTGGAGGCCGCGCGTGTGGCCGCCCGCCACGTCGATGACGTGACCTTCCTAGGTGCGCACCTCGTGCCGCCGGGAGCAGAGGCCGAAACCTACCTCGATGAGGTTGTGGGCCCGATGCTCGATGGCGTGGCCGAGTATGTGCAGTGGATTGACGTCTTCTGTGAGCGTGGTGCCTTCGATGAGGAGCAGTCGCGCCGCGTGCTCGAGGCTGGCAAGGCCCGCGGATTGGGTGTGCGCGTGCACGGCAACCAGCTTGGCGAGGGGCCCGGCGTAGCACTCGCGGTGGAGTTGGGCGCGGCCTCCGTGGACCACGTCAACTACCTCAGCGATGCGGACGTCGAAGCGCTGGCCTCCTCCGATACGGTGGCCACCCTGCTGCCGGCGTGCGACCTGTCCACGCGGGAACCGCTGGCACCGGGCCGCAAGCTTATTGATGCCGGCGCGACCGTCGCCATCGCCTCCAACCTCAACCCGGGAACCTCGTACACCTCCGCAATGAACTTCTGCATCACGACGGCCGTGCTCCAGCAGCACCTCACCCTCGATGAGGCCATTGCTGCTGGCACTCTGGGCGGTGCCACCGCGCTGCGCCGCCAGGATGTCGGTGAGGGCAAAGACGCGAAGGGCCGCCCGGCTAAGGGCTCGCTGGTGGTCGGTGCAGCCGCGGACCTGCATGTCCTCGATGCTCCGAGCGCTATCCACCTTGCTTACCGCCCGGGCATGCCGATGACGTTCAAGACCTTCGTCGGCGGCCGCGAGGTCTAGAAAGCAAAGTCTCGCACTCTAGAGTGTAAAACTTTGCAGTCTGAGGTATTCTGCAGGCATGATGTGGACAGTAGAGCAGCTCGAGGACTACCTCGAGCACTGTCGCCTCTTGCAGTCGGATACGACGACCGTGGAGGTGAAATCGGGACGCGGCGGAATGCCGCAGTCCCTGGGGGCTACTCTGTGTGCCTTCGCCAACATGCCGCGTGGCGGCACCGTCATCATTGGAGTGGCGGAGCCCGGCTTTGCGGTGCACGGCGTGGACGATCCTGGCGCTATCGAAGGCGCCCTGGCGGATCAGGCACGCACCCTCGTGGAACCCGCGCCTTACATTGAGACCCAGACCCTCCAAATCGAAGGGCGTGCTGTGGTGCTCGGCCACATCGAAGGCGTGCTGCCGCACCAGCGGCCGGCGCTCTATCGGGGGCGGCCCTACCTGCGCATGGCGGACGGTGACTATGTCATGAGCTCCAATGACCTCCGCATGATCGAGGTGGATAAACTACACGCGCGCGAGGCCATTGCCTATGACTCAGAACCCGTTCCTGGGTCAAGCCTAGAAGTTTGTGATGATTCGGTGCTCAAGGAAGCAGTGGCGGAGCTGCGCAAAGCCACCGCTCGTTTGCGGGGTGCGAGTGATGCCGAGTTACTGGAGCTATTCCGCGTGGTCGATGCCCAAGGACAGCTGAGTGTGGCCGGTTTGTACGCTCTGGGGCGCTTTCCGCAGGGATTCTTTCCTGACCTGCATATTTCTGCGGCCGTGCAATACCCGGCGGGGGAGGAAGGACCACGCACCCGGAACCTGGAAGAGTTTTATGGGCCCGTCCCGGATCTGGTGGATGCGGCCGTGGCGTGGGTGCGCCGGAATGTCGATACCGACTTGGTCTATGGCACGGATGGACATCTGCGCGAGGTTCCCGAGCTTCCCCTCGAGGCGGTCCGAGAGGTCATAGCTAATGCCGTGGTCCACCGAGACCTCGGGCCGGAAAGCTTAGGTGCCGGGAAGTTCGTCACCATTCGGCTGAATCGCCAGGCACTGATCGTGACCAGCCCGGGTGGGCTACGCGGCATCTCCGTGGAAGAACTCAAGGGAAGGGTACTGTCACCCGTCGCTGTAAACCCGCGCCTGTATGCACTGAGCACGAAATTGCGTCTAGAGGATGGCGAGCGCGTCATCGAGGGCCAGGGCGGAGGCATGAAGGTCGTCTTTTCGTCCCTTCGCAAAGCCGGCTTGCGCCCGCCGACCCTCATCGACACTGGTGTTCGCTTTACCGTGATCCTCTGGAGAGCGGGGCGAGGCGATGACGAGCACGCCCCCGCGACTCGCAGCGACTCTGCTTCCTTTCAACCCGCGCTTGCCCCAGCGCAGACAGCGAAGGAGGGCAGTGTGGTGGAAGACGGGCTCGTCGCCAAGCTCGGCGGAAACCCAGCCCTTGTGCTTAGCGCGCTGCGCCGGAACGGCGAGCTCTCGCTCGTGGACATCGTGAACAGCACGCAGCTCACCCGCGGCCAGGTGCGTTACGCGTTGGGCAAGCTCATCGAGTCAGGGCACGTCACGATGCGCGGCAAACACGGTGACCGCGCCACGCGTTACGCTGCGAAGGAGTAGCCCGAGGCGGAAAAGGTCGGGTAATTCAGCGGTGAAATAGCTAATTGGGTGCCGGTGCCGTACTCTGGTCTGAGCAATGAGCATTACCGATAACGCCACCGGCGGCGTAAACGAGCCGGAAGAATTCAATAAGTCGGAATCTCAGGAAAACTCGCAAGGTGGCGAAGCTCTGGACGCTTCGCAGGTATCCAACCAGGACACCGGGGCTGCGAATAACCCTGAGGACACCGGCGCTGAGGAAACTTCAGCCAACGACAACTCCCAGGGTTTTGCGCACCTCGGCCTTCCCGATGACGTTCAGGAAGCCGTGTCCAAGGTGGGCTTTACCAAGCCATCCCCAATTCAGGAAGAAACCATCCCGATCCTCATGGAGGGCCGCGACGTCGTCGGTCTGGCCCAGACGGGTACGGGTAAGACCGCGGCCTTCGCGCTGCCGGTTCTCTCCCAGATTGATACCGAGGCCCGCTACCCGCAGGCTCTGGTCCTCGCGCCCACGCGCGAGCTGGCCCTCCAGGTAGCGGACTCCTTCCAGTCCTTCGCCGACCACTTGGGTCGCATCGAAGTTCTGCCTATCTACGGTGGCCAGGCTTATGGCATCCAGCTCTCCGGGCTGCGCCGTGGCGCCCAGATCATCGTGGGCACCCCGGGCCGCGTCATCGACCACCTGGAGAAGGGCTCCCTGGATATCTCGCAGTTGCGCTTCCTCGTCCTCGATGAGGCGGACGAGATGCTTAACATGGGCTTCCAGGAAGA
The DNA here is from genome assembly GCF_903645345.1 of Corynebacterium sp. Marseille-Q2823. Taxonomy (NCBI): domain Bacteria; kingdom Bacillati; phylum Actinomycetota; class Actinomycetes; order Mycobacteriales; family Corynebacteriaceae; genus Corynebacterium; species Corynebacterium sp. Marseille-Q2823. Next base: position 148,530 of record NZ_CAHJXS010000001.1, read on the forward strand.
CGTCGAGCGCATTCTTGAGGACACCCCAGAGGACAAGCAGGTCGCACTCTTCTCGGCCACCATGCCGAACTCGATTCGCCGCCTGTCTAAGCAGTACCTCAACGATCCCGCTGAGGTCACTGTGAAGTCGGAGCGCCGTACGAATGACAACATCACGCAGCGCTTCCTGCTGACCCCGCACCGCCACAAGATGGATGCCTTTACCCGCATCCTCGAGGTCATTGACTACGACGCCATCATCGTTTTCTGCCGCACCAAGCACGCGACTGAGGACGTGGCCGATAGCCTCAAGGAGGCCGGCTACAACGCTGCCGCCATCAATGGCGATATTGCCCAGCAGCAGCGTGAGCGCACCGTCGATCAGCTTAAGGATGGCCGCCTCGACATCTTGGTGGCTACCGACGTTGCCGCCCGCGGTCTCGACGTGGACCGCATTACCCACGTGGTCAACTACGACATCCCGAATGACACCGAGTCCTACGTGCACCGTATTGGCCGTACCGGCCGTGCTGGCCGCACTGGTGAGGCCATCCTGTTTGTCACCCCGCGTGAGCGCCGCATGCTGCGCTCCATCGAGCGCGTGACCAACGCCCGCTTGGAGGAGATGGATCTTCCGACCGCGGATGAGGTCAATGCGAAGCGCAAGGAGAAGTTCTTCGCTTCCATCGGCGCTTCGCAGGAGGACAAGCAGTTCGAGTTCTTCCGCGACATGGTGCGTGAGTACTCTGCAGCGGAGAATGTGGCGATGGATGATATCGCCGCGGCCCTGGCCGTGCAGCTGCAGGGCGGGACGGACTTCCTGCTCAAGGAGCGCCCGGTGACTAAGAAGGACCGTCGCGAGCGCGATCGTTTCGAGCGCGACGGCCGCGGGCGTGACCGCGGTGACCGTGGTCGTGACCGCGGCGGCCGCGACCGCGACCGTGGCCCGCGCCGCCCGGATGGGGACTTTGAGACGTACCGTCTGGACGTCGGCAAGCGTCAGAACGTGCGCCCGGGTGCGATCGTGGGCGCGCTGGCTAATGAAGGTGGTCTGACCTCCAAGGACTTCGGTCGTATCACCATCGCGGTGGGCCACACCTTGGTGGACCTGCCGAAGAACCTGGACCCGGCAGTGCTGGACCGTCTGAAGGACACCCGCATTTCCGGACAGCTCATCAAGATTCAGAAGGACACCGGCCGCCCGCCGCGCCGGAACTTTGATGATGACCGTGGCCGCGGCGGCTACGGCGGACGCGGACGCGGTGAACGCGGCGGATACCGCGACCGTGACCGCGGTGGACGTGGCCGCGACCGTGGCGGGCGCCGCGGCGGTTGGCGTGACTAGCCCTCGCTCGGCGCCGCGATGGCGCTAGATCTGCACAAGAAAACCTCCCAAACTCATGAGAGAGCTTGGGAGGTTTTCGCTATTTCTGCTGACTAGAACTGGAACTTGTCTACGTACATGAGGAGTGCGCAGACAACCCACAGCAGGTTGAAGATACCGGAGAACATAGCCAGCTGCTTCTTCAACTTGGCCACGTCGGCGCTGCCCGGGGTAGCAATCGCGGCCATGGCCTTGTTCTGCTTCGGGATGACCACGACGAGCAGAATCACCCAGGCGATGACGGAGAGAAGGAGGGCGATGTGGTACTGAACAGCGGACTTGTAAGCGTCGAGATCGGTAAGGAAGACTGCCAGACCGATAACCGGAACAATGGCGGAAATGTAGCCATAGGTCGAGGTGATCTTGTTGAGGATGCCGGCGGCACCAGCGGCCGAAGCATCACCAGCGCCAGCCTTTGCCAGCTGTGCCGGGAAGGCGGAGGTGGAGATACACACGGTACCGACCAACAAGATAGCGGCGAAGGCATGGAGGAAAATAAGCAAGCTTGTCATGGGGAGTGCGCTTTACCTTTCTGTACGGGGCTTTTCCCAGCGAAAGTCTAACGGTGCTGGGAGATGAAATCGAATCGGCACTGGTGGCGCATAACCGCATAATCGCGGTCAGGCAACGGTAGTTGGTACTTGCGCGCCACCGCGGCAAGGCGCAGCGAGTAGTCGCAGCGGTCGGCGGGCGGGAGCCAGTCGGCCGGCAGGGAATCGGACTTGGTTTGGTTAAGGCTGCGGGCGGTGGCGACGAGGTTGAGCGGATCGTTGGCGAAGGCCATCTTCTTTTCCCGCGGCCACGTTGATGCGCCAAGGTCCCAGGCCGCTGAGAGCGGAAAGACGTGGTCGACTTCTACGCGCTCCGGCGCGGGTGCGTGCGCATAAGGATCGTAAAGGGCGCCGTCGATGGTCTGCGCTTCTTTGACGGTGTCACGCGTCCCGGGCGCCCAGCCGCCGAAGTCATCGCGGTCGTAGCCAGGGACCTCCACGCGCGCAGGCACGGTAGTCACACCCAGGTCCGGACCAGGAAGGAGATGGTAGCCGCCGTAGGCCACCGTGGCTATGGAGAGGAAACCGATATAGGCCGCGCGCAGGTTCATGCACTTTTAGACTGCACGTGGCGTGGAGGGGTTCCTGAAGGGCTCGGAGGGGCGTCGCCAAGCACGCAATTAGGTGGGTTGTGATGTCAACAAAACTTGACAAAATAAGAATAGTTTTAATAATTAGCTTGGTAATAGATTAAGAATGTCAAAATTACTGATCCCGCTATCACTGCTAAAAGAAAGGAAACGCAGTGAAATCTCCGCTCCCCATTCTTGCTGCGACATGTCTCGTTGTTGCAGCAAGCCCTCTTGCCTTTGCGCAGGACGTCGCGCCGGAACTGCCGGAATCTGCACTCGCCGAGGAAGCCCTCAAAGACCCCATAGCAACGGAGAGCCCCAACGAATCCGGTGACATTAAGGATGCCGCCGAAGAGTTAAAGAATTACTCCACAGCACCAGCACCTGGTGGTAACAGTCCGGTCGGTGATGAATACTCGGCCTTCTACCACGATGCTGTAGATCTGGAGTCATCCACCCCCGGCCAGCTTTTCCGTTCCGCGCCTGTTCGCAACCCGGCGAATACCCTCGGAATTACAAATATCGGCCCCTACAAGGCCCAGCGCATCCTGTATTCCTCCATCAACCGCACGGGAGAGAAAACGGCAGTCAGCGGCATTGTTATTGAGCCCAAAGCAGCATGGACGAAGCCTGGACCACGCCCGGTTGTAGCATTCGCCCCTGGTACCCAGGGTGTGGCAGACCGCTGTGCGCCGTCGCGCAAGATTGCTGAAGGCGTGGGAGACTATGAGCAGTTCTTCTTCGAGCAATACTTGAAGAAGGGATATGCGGTGGTGGTGACAGACTATGAAGGTCTTGGTACCCCAGGAATGCACACTTACATGGACAGAGTCTCCCAGGGGCACGCAGTCTTGGATAGTGCGCGTGCAGCACAGCAGCTGAGCGGTTGGGATATTAGTGGTGACAACCCCGTGTTCATTAACGGCTATTCGCAGGGAGGTGGGGCAGCGGCATCAGCAGCGGAGCTCTATGATGACTACGCGCCTGAGCTTAACGTCAAGCTAGCAACGATTGGTGCTGCACCCGCGGATCTGACGTTGCTGCCGCCGGCTCTCGACGGCACGCTGTACTTCCTTTTTGAGTCCTATGCGTTGTTGGGCTTGAGTAACTCCTATGGCGAAGACCTGTACGCTCATCTCAATGAGAAGGGGGCTGCAATTCTCAAGCGCGCCACCAACACCTGTACCCTGGGGCTGGCTGGCTTTTCAGGAACCACCATTGAACAGATCAGCAATGAGGGAAAGAGCGTTGACCAATTCGTTGCTACTGCGCCCTTTGACCGAATTCTGGCGGACCAGCACATTGGTTACGATGCGCCGTCGATTCCGGTGGTGGTTACGCACGGCCGCGGCGATGATGTGATTCCTTTCTCCACCGCTGAGCAGCTGGTTGAGCAGTGGACTTCGCGTGGCGCAAACGTGACCTTCATTCCGAATGATGCCCGCTCCCACGTGGCTGGTACCGTTCCGCATATTACGGAATCCGTCAAGGCTATTGAGGCAGCGCTGTCTTAAGAGGAAGGTGTCTCGGTCGCCTCAGTTCACAAGACAAACCCCTCGCCGGAGCTTAGTGATGAACTAGCTCGACGAGGGGTTTAAAAGAGGGAGGGGGAGGAGGGATCGAAGGCTACTTCTGAACCTTCTCCGCGGCCTCCTCGAAGTCCAAGTCATCGTTTTCTTCGACGAGCTTGGCCAAGCGGGTAGCCTCCTCGAATTCCTGGATGACCTTCTCATCCGGAGCCTTGGTGGCAAGGGACACGCCGACGGATACGAGCAGAGCGGAGATGAAGCCCGGAACCAGCTCGTAGAGGGTATCGCCCAGCGGGCTCATGCCCCAGCCAATGGCCACGACGGCACCGGTGATCATGCCGGCGATGGCGCCGGTGGAGTTGAGGCGCTTCCAATACAGCGACAGCAGGACGATTGGGCCGAAGGCGGAGCCGAAGCCAGCCCAGGCGAAGCCGACCAGACCCAGGATCGAATCCGACGGGTTGATAGCCAGCACGGCAGCGATGATGGCGATGGCCACGACGGCGGTACGGGAGAGGTTGATCAGAACCTCCTGGCGCGGCTTCTTCTTAGCGAAGATGAGGTAGAGGTCCTCGATGAGGGAGGTGGAGACAACCAGCATCTGGGAGGACATCGTGGACATGATGGCCGCGAGAACAGCGGTCAGAACCAGACCAGCAAAGAGCGGGTGGAACATGACCTGAGCCATGTCCAGGAAGATGGTCTCGTAGTTCTCCTGGTCAGTAATGGAGTGGTTGGTCTCAGTGAAGAAGACCGTGCCGGAGAGCGCCACAAAGATGGCTCCGATCAGGGAGATGCCCATCCAGCTGACACCGTAGAAGCGGCCCGCGCGGGCGTCGGAAGGCTTGCGCAGCGCCATGAAGCGCACGATGATGTGCGGCTGGCCAAAGTAACCCAGGCCCCAGGCCAGGTTGCCGATGATGACGGCAGCGGATACGCCGGAGAACAGGGAGAAGTAATTGGGGTTCTCAATCACGCCACCGGTGGCGTAGAGGTTCTCAGCGGCGAAGCTGAAGATCTCACCCGGGTTGTCCAAGGAGAAGAGCACCATGATCGGCACGATGATGAGCGAGGCGAACATCAGCAGGCCCTGGACGGTATCGGTGTAGGACACCGCCAGGAAGCCACCGACGAAGGTGTAGAAGACCGTCACGGCTGCCACGACGAGCATGCCGACCATGTAGTCGCCGCCGAAGCTGGACTCGAAGTAACGGCCGCCGGCCACCATGCCGGAGGAGACGTAGAAGGTGAAGAAGAAGATAATGATGGCCGCCGCGATGATGCGCAGCAGGCGCGACTTATCGTGCAGGCGGTTTTCAAAGAAGGAGGGCACGGTAATGGAGTTGCCGGCAATTTCGGAGTAGGAGCGCAGACGCGGCGCGACCCACTTCCAGTTGGCCCAAGCACCGATGAGGAGGCCGATCGCCATCCACAGCTCGGACATACCGGTCAGGAACAAAGCGCCAGGCAGGCCCATGAGCAGCCAACCCGACATATCGGAAGCGCCGGCGGATAGGGCGGCTACGAACGGGTGGAGGCCGCGGCCGGCGAGAACGTAGTCGTCGTACTCATCCGTCTGCTTGTAGCTCCAGAAGCCGATAGCGGCCATGGCAAGCAGGTAGATGATCATCGCAACGACATACCAAGTGGAGTCTTGCACTGATCTCTCCTTGAGATTGAGATTAAAAAATAGGACCTAACCACGCTAACGAGGCACAAGCTCCTACCCAACTGAAAATTGGCTGGTTGACCAGTATTTGGTTACCTTGGTCACAGCTTATTGTACGGTCTTACTGGTGTTACGTCGTTATGTAACGAGACTATAACGATTGTCTATTTAGGCAGGATTCGGGAACTTTCTGCGACCCCGTCCCCCAGAAGGCGTGCTGCTAGACTGGCCCCTATGGCTTCTTACCTGCTGCATGGCCTCTGGCTGCCCGTCTCCGGCCTGAGTCTATGGATCGAACAGGTCGAAGGGCACAAAATCATCATGCCCTCAGCAGTCCCAGAGGGAACCTTCCCGGATGTGGTCGATAGCATCCTGAGTAAGAAGACCTTCCGCAACCGAGCACGAGTGTCCCTGCGCACTCCAAAGGGCAAAGATGTCTCCCTCATGGTGCCCATGGCCATGTTCGCCCCGGATGAAGCGGTGGAGACCTTGGCCAAGCTGGAATACCTCGACACCGATAGCCAAGCGGCCACCCCGGAGCAGCGCGCGACCATCGCGCCAGATCTTTTGTGGCTCATCCGCGCCTACCGCGGCCTCTACCGTTTCGTCCGGGCCGGCCGCGTGACCATCCGCCTGTCCTACCAAGCCGGCGAGTGGTACCCGATGTGGCAACTGGCTTCGGGCTTGGGGGAGCGCAGCTGGCTGGCAGAGATGCTGGCCTCCGCGCCCGGCATCCTCTCCATTAATAACCGGGCTCTCTCTGATGATTTGGCGGATGAGCTCACACACTGGATTGCCTATACTCAGCTGCGCCCGCAGATCGATGCCCCACGCGCTGCACCCTGGCATGACTTCGCCCAGGCGCTGTTGAGAACTTCGCCCGTGAAGAAGGGGCGCGCGCAGTTGCTGCGCGGTCTCAACGAGTGGAAGGATTCCATTACCTCCGTCGATCTCCAGCTGGTGTTCCTCGTGGAGGAGCCACCAAATGAGAATGTCTCCGTCGAGGATGCAGCGTGGCCCATCCGCCTGCTGGTTCGTTCTGGGACTGATTCACCGATGCCGGTGCGGCAGGAGCAGTTGGATCGGGGGAGCGTCGAGAAGCTGCGCGAAGTCCGCCGCCATGCCTTCGACGTGGCACCGCGGCTGAAGTACAACTCCGCCCCGGCGAGCCGGAATGCGGGTGACTGGGATGTGTACCTGACCACGGAGCAGCTCGTGGATTTTGTCACCCACGACGCCGCCGCCCTGCGCAAAGCCGGCTTTACCGTGCTGCTGCCCAAGTCCTGGTCCCACATGGAGACCAAGGCCAAGCTGGAAACCACGGAGGTGCGCGATCCAGCCGATGCCGCCACCAAGGCGCACATCGGCATGGAAAAGCTGTTCAGCTATGACTGGAAGCTCTCGGTTGGGGATACGCAGCTTACCGACGCCGAAATGCACGAGCTCATCTCCTCCAAGTCTGGTCTCATTCGCCTGCGCGGCGAGTGGGTCATGGCGGATACCCAGGCTTTGAACAAGATCTCGCAGTACATGCGCGAGTTGGCGGACACAGCCCGCAAGCGCGCCCTGAAGGAGCTGGAGCAACTCGCCGCGACCGCGGAGATGGCCCGTCAGCTGGAACAACCCGGCTGGGAAGAACTTGTGGCCGAGGTGGAACGCCGCCGCAAGGAATTCAACGAGGGTGAACAAGAAGAAGCGGTCACGCTGGCGGACCTGCGCGAGATGGCCTTGAAGTCGATGGCGGAGGACCCCGTTGCCTTCACTGGCTCCGAGTGGCACACCTCGCTGCTTGGCGGGCTGGATAGTACTGCGCCCGACCGCGTGGAGATCCCCGATACGGTCCATGCCGAGCTGCGCGAGTACCAGCGCCGGGGCGTCGACTGGCTGTATTGGATGTCCCGCAACAACATCGGCGCGGTGCTGGCGGATGACATGGGTTTGGGCAAGACGCTGCAGCTGTTGTCCCTGCTGGCGGTAGAGAAGGCTGCCCATGAGACTGAGGGGGAAGCGGAGGCGTGGAAGCCCACCCTAGTGGTTGCCCCGACCTCCGTGGTGGGCAACTGGGCTAGGGAAGCCAAGCGCTTCGTGCCGGACTTTAAGGTCATGGTGCAACATGGCACCGGGCGCCTAAAGGGCGAGGAGCTGGTCACGGCGGCGCAGAACGCCGATATCGTCATCACCTCCTATGGCACGGTCAGCCGTGACTTCCTGACCTTGAGCAAGGTGGAGTGGGACCGCGTGGTCCTCGATGAGGCCCAAGCGATCAAGAACGCCTCCACGCGCTCCTCCAAGGCCGTGCGCGCCATCCCCTCGCGGCACCGCGTGGCGCTGACCGGCACGCCGATTGAGAACCGGCTGTCGGAAATGCGCTCCATCCTGGACTACTGCAACCCCGGGATCCTGGGCTCAGCTTCCTTCTTCCGCAACCACTTTGCCAAGGCCATCGAGCGCGAAGGAAGCGATGTCATGGCGGAGCGCCTGCGCCTGCTCACCGGCCCGTTCATCTTGCGCCGCCTCAAAACGGATCCGAATATCATCGATGACCTGCCGGAGAAGTCCGAGCAGATTATCACCGTGCGCATGACCGATGAGCAGGCAGCCCTCTATAAGGCTCTGGTCAATGACGTGGAGCAGGCCTTGGCAAAGAAGAAGGAGGGGATCTCGCGCCGCGGCCTCATCTTGGCATCGCTGACCCGCATCAAGCAGATTTGCAACCACCCAGCGCACTTCTTGGCCGATGGCAGCGCTGTCACCATCAAGGGCAAGCACCGCTCCGGCAAGGTGGAAGAACTCATGCGGATCATCGACCAAGCCATCGAATCCTCGGAGCGCGTGCTGGTCTTTACCCAGTACAAGGCTTTCGGTGACGTCCTCCAGCCCTACCTGTCTGAGCAGCTGGGCTGCGAGATTCCCTTCCTCCACGGCGGGGTGAGCAAGAACCGGCGCGACCAGATGGTGGAGGAATTCCAGGCCGATGATGGCGCACCCGTCATGCTGCTCTCGCTCAAGGCGGGTGGTACCGGGTTGAACCTCACGGCGGCGTCGATTGTCGTGCACATGGACCGCTGGTGGAATCCGGCGGTGGAAAACCAGGCCACGGACCGCGCCTTCCGCATCGGCCAGCAGCGCAACGTACAGGTCTACAAGATGATTACCGCCGGTACTTTGGAGGAATCCATCCAGGACATCCTCGACGGTAAGACGCAGCTGGCCGGTGCCGTCGTGGGCGAAGGCGAGGGCTGGCTCACCGAACTGAGCCCCGAGCAGCTGGCGGACCTCATGAGCTACAGGGAACAGGAGAAGTAAATGGCACCAAAGAGTCCTGAGGACAACAACGTCATCTACGCCAACTTCGGCACCCGCAAGCGCGTGAGCACTCCGGAGGAGGTCAACCGCGTCGACCGCGTGCGCACCATGCAGCCGGCGGCCACGCGCCTGCTCAACTTTGTCAACCAGCAAACGGATTCCGGCCGAATTCGCCGCGGGCGCCAGTACGCCACGGAGGGCCACGTCGTGGGCCTCGATGTGCGCAATGGTGCGGTGCACGGAAAGGTCGCGGGCTCTCAGAACGAACCTTTCGCGGTGCTTATCCAGGTGCCCTACCGCAATAACGAGGACATCGGGCGGCTGTCGGAGATGTTCGCGCGCACGCCCAACTCCGTGGCGAAGGCCAGGGAGGGCATGCTTGCCGACGCCTCCCTCGACATCCTCATCGCCGAGTACCCCGACGACCTCCGCTTTTCCTGTACCTGCCCCGACCCGGAGTACGTGTGCAAGCACGTCGTGGCGGTGGCAGACCGCCTCGCGGCCCGGATGGATGCCGATCCTTCCGTGATTTTTGCCCTGCGCGGACTCGACTTCGCGCGGCTCGAGCAAGCGGTCATGGAGCAGGCCAAGGCGGCCTCGGAGGACTCGTTTTCCGCTTCTGCGGCCGCTGAAATCTCGGCCGAGGAACGCAATGCTTTGTTCTGGGAGGGGCGCGAGCTGCCGCCGTTGCCGGAGCCCAAGACCGCTCCTGCGGTGGATGATTCCGACCCGGAACTGTTGCGCAAGGCCATGCGCTCCGTCAGCCATACGAACATAGATTTGCTTCGGGCGGTCTCCGATGTCGAGGACCTTTACTATCATCTGACGCACTAGACATTGCCACCTTAAGGGGAGGGGCTCACACGCCCAGCCCTGGACCACGTTGTAGGGAGTTTGCATGGCCGCGGTCACGTTCATCCACACCTCCGATTTTCAGCTGGGCATGACCCGCTGGTTTTTAAGTCCCGCGGCGCAATCGCGTTTTGATGATGACCGCGAGGCGGCGGTGTTGCGCCTGGGGGAGCTGGCCACCGAGACGGGTGCCGAGTTCATCGTCGTGGCCGGTGACGTGTTTGAACACAACTCCTTGAGCAAGTCCACGCTGCTGCGGGCGAAGGATATGTTCAAGCGCCTGCCGGTTCCGGTCTACCTGTTGCCCGGCAACCATGACCCTCTCGTGGCGGATTCCATCTTCTTCAACTCCTTTGCGGATAACGTGCACGTGATTGCTGATTCGGAGCCGATTGCGGTGCGCCCGGGCGTGGAGATCGTCGGTGCTCCTTACCTGTCCAAGCGGGCTAATTATGACCTCGTGCGCCGTGCGCTGGAGCCGCTGCCGCCTGCCGAGGAGGGCGCGGTTCGCATCGCGGTGGGCCACGGCCAGGTGGAATCCCGCGCGGGCGAGGGCGAGGATTCGGATGCCGATACGATCGACCTCGCCTTCGTGGAAGAGTGCCTGGATAAGGGTGTTATCGATTACCTGGCGCTGGGGGATACGCACTCCACCGAATCTTTGGGCCGCTCCGGCAAGGTATGGTTCTCCGGCAGCCCGGAGACCACGGCCTTCGACGATCGGGAGCGCGATTCGGGCAACGCCTTGGTGGTGACCGTTGAGGGGGAGCGGGTGGACGTCGTCAAGCACCGCGTTGGCCGCTGGGACTTCCGGGCGATTGATGCGGACGTTAACTCACTGGAGGAGGTCGAGGCTTTTCTTGCGGAGCTCGATGCCGTTCCGGAGAAGATTCGCACCGCGGTGAAGTACAGCCTGCGTGGCACCGTGGGCTTGAGCGCGCAGGCCCGTCTGGAGCAGGGCCTGGCGGAGATGGAGGAGGTCTTTGCCTCCCTCAAGCCGCGCAAGAGGACCATGGACCTGCATCTGGCGCCCTCAGAAGAAGAACTCGGCGAGCTGAGTTTGAGCGGGTACGCCGCCGATGCGCTAGCGGAGCTGCTCGAGGACCTAGATAATCCCACTGCCCGCGACGCCGCCAACCTGCTGTTCCGCCTCAGCGCGAAGGGAGCCTAAACCATGATGCAGCTGCATTCTGTTGAACTAAACAACGTCCGGGGCGTGGAGCACCTGGAGGTCAAGGACCTCCCGGAGACCGGGGTGGTGGTCATCGGTGGGCCGAACGAAGCTGGAAAGTCCACGCTGGTGGAGGCCATCGATTTCGTGCTCACGGAAAAGCACACGGCAAATTCCAAGCCGGTGAGGGCGCTGCAGCCTGCCGGCCGCGATGTGGGACCTGAGGTCACGCTGGAGGCAACCGTGGGGCCCTACCGTTTCCGCATTCGCAAGCGGTGGGTGAAAAAGCGCACCTCGGAGCTGCATGTTTTCTCCCCGCGCCCGGGCCAGTGGACCGGTGCTGAGGCCGATGGGGAGTTGGAGCGCATCCTCAGTGAGCACGTGGACCGCGCGCTTCTCGACGTCCTCTTCGTCCGCCAGGACGACCCCCACCAAGGCATCGCCGCGGTGGGCATTCCTTCCCTGACCGCAGCGCTGGAGGAGGAAACCGGGGCGAGTGCCGCGGCGGAAGACTCCGAGCTGCTCACACGCATCGAGGCGGAGTACAAGGAGTACTTCACCGCGAAGACAGACAAGCCGGCAGGAGACTATAAGTCCGCCATCGCCGCGCTAGCGGATGCTGAGGAGAAGCACGCTGCCACCGAGGCCTCGCTGCGGGAGCTCGACGGCGTGGTGGAGCGCTATGAAGCCGCCGAGCTGAAGAAGAAGGATGCTGAATCCGCTCTGCCGGTGGCCGCGGAAGAATGCGAGCGCCGTGACGGTGAGCTGCTCGCTGCTCGGGCCGCCCAGGAGAAGGTCACCGCGCAGGAGGCGGCGGTGGCTCGGGCAGCGGAGGCCGTGACGCGCGCGGAGGAGGAAGCGCAGCGCCGTAAAGCTGTGGTTGCTGAGCATGCCGCAGCTGTCGAGGCTGCTGAGCGTGCCGCCGCCGCGGTTATTCAAGCCCGCGAGCGCGCCGAGGAAGAAGCCGCCGTCCGCACGAAACTAGAGGAAGAGCGTGCCGAGGTCCACAAGCGCTATGAGGCCGTGCGCGAGGAACGCCAGCGCGCCCGCCGCGAGCAGCAGCGCGCTGAACGTGAGGCTCTGGGCACCCGACTCGAAACACTGAACAAGCTGGAAGAGACTTTGGCAGCCCGCCGCCGTGAGCTGGCGGCGACTCCCGACGTACCGAACCTTCAGGCCTTGGAGGACGCGGCTCGCGAGGTCACCGTCCAGGAGCGCCTGCGGGCGGCCGCGGCGTCCAAGCTCTACTTTTCCGGCAAGGGCTCCTTTGTCGTCGATGGCGAGGAACGTGCGCTGGAGAACGGTCAAGAACTGGCAGTCGAACTGCGCGAGGGCACCACGCTGAAGGTCGGTGATATCACCGCCCGCTATGCAGCCGGCGCAGGTGATAGCGGTGAGGAAGGCGTGGAGAAGGCCCGCGTGGAGCTCGCACGCCTGCTGGAGGATGCCGGGTGCGAAGACCTTGAGTCCGCCCGCGCCACCCACGAAAAGCACGCGGAGCTGGCCTCCGCCACGGATACTGCTGCCCGCGAGCTTCATGCTGCGCTGGGCGGGGAGGACCTCGGTGAGCTGCGTGCGCGCTTTGAGGCGGGCGCGGCCGATGCTGAGGACGCCGAGGAGGCCGGCGGGACTACTGAGGACGACGCGAAGCCGCGGGAGCTGACTGTGGTGGAGCGTGAGGAAGAGGAGTTGCGCAGGAAGCTGGATGAGCTTGATCGCGCCCTGGCGCCCTACCGCGAGAACAAGGCGGGCGCGGCACTGGAGGTGGCTATGGTCCGTGCGGAGGAGGCCACCGTGCAGCGCGATGCCAAGGCCGCGGCAGTGGAGTCGGCGCGTGCCCAGCTAACGGATGAAGGCGTGACCGCCGCTATCGAAGCAGCACGGACCGCGCACACTGCTGAGAAGAAAGCGCTGGAGGAGATGTCCGCCGTCGATGTCGACACCGCGGAGCAGTTGGCGCGGGGAGCGCACACGCACGTTGAATCCTTGAAGGCAGCGGTTAATGCAGCGGTGGGGGATATGCGTGAGTTCCGCGGGCTTATCGATATGCACTCGGGCGCGGCCGAAAACGAGGAGAAGGCCGCTGCCGAACTCGACGTTGCTCGTGAGCGCCACGCTGCCATCCAGCGCCGCGCGGAGGCCGCGCGCTACCTGCGTTCGCTCATTCTGCGCCATCGCGACGCCGCCCGTCAGCGGTATGCCGCGCCTTTCGTCACTGCGCTCAACGGACTAGCCCGCACCGTGTTCGGCGGTGACGTGGACTTCGAGCTTTCCGAAGAGCTCAAGGTGCAGGCGCGCAGCCGCAACGGCGAAACCGTGGCCTTCGATGCGCTCTCCGGCGGCGCCAAGGAGCAGTTGAGCATCCTGACGCGCTTTGCCATCGCCCAGCTGGTGTCCAGTGAACCGGTACCCGTCGTTATCGATGACGCGCTGGGCTCCACCGACTCGCAGCGTCTCCAGCTCATGGCTGCGCTGTTTACTAAGGCAGGGAAGACAACACAGGTCATCGTGCTCACCTGTATGCCGCAGCGCTATTCCTGGGTACCCGGTCGCATAGACCTTGACATGGTGAGGCTTAGGAATGCTTAAGAGCCGGAGTGTAGGGTAAGTGCCATGACAGCGGATATTCGATGGCTCACCGGCAGCGAGCAAGAGCTGTGGCGCCAACTCCTGGCCAGCATTCGCAAGATTAATCGCGGCATGGAGGAAACCCTCTTGGCCTGTAGTGATATCTCGGCGGCTGAATTCTCGGTGCTTGTTTCGCTTTCGGAGGCACCCGAGCACACCCTGCGCCTGCGCGAGCTGTGCACAGAATTGGAGTGGGACCGCTCGCGCGCTTCCCACCAGATCACCCGCATGGAAAAGCGCGGGCTCGTGCGCAAAGAAAAGTGCGCAGGCGATGCCCGCGGCGTGGAGGTCGTCATGACGCGGGCCGGCCGAGAGCGCCTTGAGGCGGCGGTGCCAGAGCATGTTGAGTCCGTGCGCCGCATGGTTTTTGACCATCTGGATCCCGCCGATGTTCCGGCGCTTCTGCGCTTTTGTGAAGGCGTGCTCTCGGAGAAAAACCTTCCGGGCTATGACGGCTTCGTGCCGGACGAGCGTCTGGGCACTCGTGACCACTAGCTGCGCCCACCGGGGTAGAGTAGGCCCCGTCCGTTTACGCACCAGGAGGTGACCTGTCCACATCATGATGGGACAAGAATTGTTCGAGCACCCAGAGCGCCAATACACCACGTACGGCATCACGGCGCTGAAGGACCTCAGCGCTCAGGTAGGCCCCGCCGAGGACCTGGAAGAGCTCAGCGAGGAGCAAACCGCCGCACTTGAGCACGCCCTCGAACAGCACTCGGACGAGGCCCTGACCTACGATGATGCCTCCCAGTTGTGGATTATCGGCGCGGAGTATGACATCGAGCGCATGTTTCAGGATCGTGAGGACTTCGTCGAAGCGCTCAACAACAATGAGGACCCTGGGGTCTAGCCCACAGTCGGTGTCATACTAAAGGCGGATAGCGGCCGAAATATCTGCGTTTAACTACGGTCAGCTCTGCATAAACTGCTAAGATACTCTGTGTTAATGGGCGAGCATCCCACACGCCACCACGAGACGGTTTCCGCGAAAACTTCTCAGGCACAGGGAGCTAAGTGAAAGGACTAAACATGATCGTCGAGCGCGATTTGGCTCAGGAGCAGCGCGAAGCAGCTGCCCGTGACAAGGCTGATGGCTGGGTTTCCGTCTTCGTTGAGTGGATTCCCTCCATGCTTCTTTCCGTGGTGATGCTGGGCGCTTTGATGCTCGGCATGTACTACGTCGAGCACGGCACCCTGGACATCACCCAGCCGATCGTCAACCAGTACATCACCCAGTAACTGGTTCGCTCCTCACGCTGCCGCCCAGCGGGGAGTAGCTTGACTTAAAGCCCCAGCAGTATTTCCTGCTGGGGCTTCACTCTTTCCCCCTTAACCCTCCTTACCCGCGTCTCGACGCTTCAGCCCTTGTCCTTCGCGCTCACGCATTCCTTGCCCTCGCCCTTCGTGCTCACCGTCGATCTCAATCAGCCGCCGTCCGCGGCTTCGGTGAGCGCGAAGGGAGTATTTATCCGATAGCCTGAACTCCATGGACTCTCGCATCTACGTTCGCTATCTCAACGGACCGCTCTTGTGGTCCGGAATCGTCGTTGGCCTTGCCGTCGTGGCCGCAGTGGTACCCACAATGATCGATTCCACGTGGGCAGCCATCCTTTTTGGCGCCTTGGTCATCGCTACAACCGTGGCCTGCATCATGATGCGGGTGAAGATCGTCGTGAATGACGATGACGTTGTGGTTTCCATCCTGGGTATCTTCACGAAGAGAATTGCACTCAGCGATATCACCGGTGCCAGCGTCGGGCCTGAGACTGGGCTCAAGGAAGGCGCGGGCCCGCGTGTTGTCGACGGCGCTCCGGCCTACATCGTCTCTGGGCCGACCGTGCGCATCGAGCAGGGCAGTAGCTCTCTTATCGCCTCTGCGAAGAATCCTGAGGAAGTGGTCGCGGATATTGAGGCGCGCTTGCGCTAGTTCCATATCCCCAGACCTCGATCCCGAAACCTCCAAGTGAGTGGCTTGGTGCCGCTGAGCGCTGGGCGACGCCCACCTGCAGGTTGTGGGTTTCAGGTCTGGGGGAATGCAGAATGGCAGAGTGCGAAAGGCTTTCCCGCACTCGTGGCATTATTGAAAATACGGGCCGGGGCGCAGCCTGAGTGGAGAGAGATTTAGGCATGAAAAAGTGCCCCTGACAGGGATCGAACCTGCGACCTTCGGTACCGGAAACCGATGCTCTAATCCGCTGAGCTACAAGGGCATTGCTGGCGAAATGCCAACGATGCGATTCTAGCCTATAAAGACTGAAGCGCAGTAATTGGCCTCACGCCGATGGGGGTGTGGTGGGAGGAGCGAGCGGTTAGGATCGCCGCTCGCTCGTCTCCCGCAGCCTGTGCGACTAAGCGGGCTGCTCCTGTGCCTGGGGCTGGTCAAAGAAGCCCGGCGCATCCGCGGTGTGGACCTCACCGGTGCGTAGGTAATCAACCACGATCTGGTCGACGGCCTTGTTGCCCATCGCGAAGTGGCCGTGACCCGGGCCGTGGACAGTCACCACGCGGGACTGCATCGGGTCCGAGAGACCGCGGTAGAAAGCGTACGGGGTCTGCGGATCACCGGTTGCCTGCAGCTGCAGCGGCTTGGTCTGCAGGTTCTGGCCGGAGACGGCAATTGGAGTGTTGACCGGTGCGCGGCCACCGCACCCTGCGCCGGAGGCGTACATCGAGTTGAACAGCGTGAAGGGGTCAATCGTGACGTAGTTCGACCAGAGGAACGCCGGAATGAGGGTGGGATCCGTCGGCGCGGTGTTCTCATTGCACATGATGATGTTTTGCATGCTCACGGCATTGAGAACGTCCTGCTGAGCCTGCTGCGGATCCTGCTGGGCCTGCTGCTGTGCAGCCTGCTCCTCAAAGTTGATTGGCTCGATGCCGCCAATGTGCTTAGCCAGCGTGTCCCAGGACTCTGGGCGGGGGAGAAGCTCACGGGTCGCGGACAGCGTCGGCGAGGAAGCTTGGACAGCCTGCGGGTTGCGTACCTTGCCGGCGAGGTGCTCCGCCTGCACACGCAGCTCACCGGTAGCAGTCATAATGTTGGCACCTGGCTGGCCGGCGAACTCCAGTCCTGGGGGCAGGTCACCAATCTGGGCGTTAGGTGGAAGCACGGTGGGGCGCACGCCTGCCTCGGCGGCAACAATCTGGGACCAGCGCTCGTAGGCCTTCAGCGGGGTCTTTCCGGCGTGGTAGGTGGCGTCATTCTTGGCCACGTACGCAAAGAAGTCATGCAGCGCATTCTCGTAGCCTGCCTGCTGGGAAGCGAAGATCTGGTTCCACGCCATCTTCGGATTCATACCGGAATCCAGCACGACCTTGTCGGTGTGCTGTGGGTAGAGCGTGGCGTAGGTGGAGCCCAGGAAGGTGCCGTAGGAGAGACCGGCGATGTTGATTTTCTCCTCGCCGAGTGCCTGGCGGACAACCTCCCAGTCCTTTGCGGTGTTTTCCGTCGTCAGGGAGTCCGTGTAGCCGGGGGTGTTCTTCTCGCAGTCATTGCGGGTAATCGCGCCGATCTGCGTGATCTCCGCAAGGGGATTGGCGCCCAGCTCACTGGCCGTGCAGTTCACCTCTCCCGACTCGCGCAGGCCACGCGGCTGCACACCGATGATGTCGTAGCTCTGTTTGACTTCCTCCGGCCACGCGGCGAAGCTCACCCAGCTATACGCGTCACCGCCCGGGCCACCCGGGTTGGTAAACAGGGTGCCCTGTCGGTTTCCGGTGGCCTTGAGGCGGATGAGGCCGACGTCGATGGTGCCTTTCTCCGGGGCATCGTGATAGGTCGGAACGGTCACGTGCCCGCATTCAGCGCGCTCTTCGGTGACCCCTTCCGGGCACGGGCCCCAGTTGATGGTGGGTTGATCGGCGTGAGCAACAGCGGGCGCGGCAACCAGGCCGGCAGCAACAGCTACGGGCCCCAGCACCGAGCCTAAAACGCGAGAAAGACGCATAGAATAAGGCTCCTAAAATCGTTAATAAGTACGTGCCTTATCCTATGCGCCGGGGGTGATGTGAGCCGAGTGTTCGGAAGGGGCGGGTGCCCCCGAACGTCACACTACTTAACAATCACCACAATAAGATCGCGCGGGCCGTGGACACCCTCCACGCGGGAGAGCTCGATATCCGAGGTAGCGGAAGGGCCAGAGATCCACGTTGCCGGGCGCTCCGGGTTCATACGGGAAACCATCTCCGGGACACCGTAGACGATCTGGTCCTTGCGCACGATACACACGTGACGGTCCGGCACCAGGGTCAGCGCGCGACGGCCACAGGTCTCATTGGACTCAAGCACAATGGTGCCGGTCTGCGCGGAGGTGACGTGGGATTCGGTCACCACGGCATCGACAGCGTCGAGCTCGCGCGGGTCCTTGGCGTTGTCGTCTGGGGTGGTGGTGCCTTCGAAGCCGTCGAGAAGCCCAGCGTCCATGCCGGGTGCGTAGACGACGTTCGAGCAACCGCGCTCTTTAAGGATGTCCACGAGGGTGGAGTTCAACCCAGACTCATCGGTGACGTGCACATCAGCCTTGTAGTCTTCGAGGCGGTCCACCAGCATCTCACGCAGCTCATCCTCGTTGAGCGTGCCTTCCTTCTGGTACTCGCGCGGAATGTCTACGTGGTCCGGCAGGCCGGCCTGCTTCTGGGCGGCGGAAATGCGGTTGAGGATTTCCTCTTTGGCGGTGGTCACTTGATGCCCTCCTTCTTGGCTTGGGCGAGGAGTTCTTGAGCTTCGTCAGTGTCGAACCATTGGCGGAAGGACTTCTTCGGCGGAACGGCGGTGTCGCGTACGTCGGACCACCCAGACATGAACAGCGGCAGCTTGTCGATGACTCCGTTGAAACCGCCGAGGACACGGCCGAGCGCCACCATGTGGGTGATCTGGTTCCAGATCTTCGGGTTCTTCCACACCAGCTCAACTACCTGGAAGAGTTTCTCTTCGACCGGCGGGGTGGCGTGGGTGACCTTCTGGTAGCGGTTTTCCAGAATGACCTGGGAGAGCGGGATGCGCACCGGGCATACCTCGTCGCAACGGCCGCACAGGGAGCAGGCATAGGGCAAGCTTGCCGACGGATCGTTGTGGTCCTTCATGCCAGTCAGCTGCGGCGTCAGGGAGATACCAATCGGGCCCGGGTAAACGGAGCCATAAGCGTGGCCGCCGGCGCGCTCGTAGACCGGGCAGACGTTCAGGCAGGCAGAACAGCGGATGCACTTGAGTGCCTCGTGGCCCTTGGGGGAGGACAGAGCAGCGGTGCGGCCGTTATCCAGCAGCACGATGTGGAAGTTCTGCGGGCCGTCACCTTCGGTCACACCAGACCACATGGAGGTGTACGGGTTCATGCGCTCTGCAGTGGAGGAGCGCGGCAGAAGCTGGAGGAAGACCTCGAGATCCTGGAAAGTCGGGACCAGCTTCTCAATACCCATCACGGTAATGAGCGTCTCTGGCAGAGTCAGGCACATGCGGCCATTGCCCTCAGACTCCACGATGTTGATGGTGCCGGTTTCTGCCACACCGAAGTTAGCGCCGGAGATGGCGACCTTGGCCTTCATGAACTGCTCGCGCAGAAACTGACGGGATGCCTCAGCCAGTTCCGCCGGCTCGGCCTTGAGCGAGTCATCGGTATTTGGCATCTTGTTGACGAAGATATCGCGAATCTCCGCGCGGTTGCGGTGGATAGCGGGGACCAGAATGTGGGAAGGCTTGTCCTCACCCAGCTGGACGATGAGCTCCGCCAGGTCAGTCTCTTGGGCGTGGATGCCGGCTTCTTCCAGGTGCTCGTTGAGCGCGATTTCCTGGGTGGCCATGGACTTGATCTTCACCACGTCGGTCTCGCCGGTTTCGCGGATAAGGCCCTCGATGATCTCGTTGGCCTCCTTGGCATCGCGTGCCCAGTGGACGATGCCTCCGCGCTTGGTCACCTGCTCTTCGAACTGGACCAGCAGTTCGCCCATGCGTACGGCGACGTCATCCTTGAGCGCGGAGCCGGCGTCGCGAAGCTGCTCCCAGTCCGGGGTCTCATCCACGGCGTGCTGGCGCTTGTCACGAATGGTGGTGGTGGCGTGGTGCAGGTTGCGGCGCTGGGTGGCGTTGTTGAGGCCCACGTGAGCCAGCGGCACGAAGGCCTTCGAGCCGCGCAGGTTGCCGTAGCCTTCAGGAGCGCGCGGAGGAGTGGTGTCGAGGAAGGAAGTCATTAGAGCATCTTCTCCTTGGAGTAGGCCGCAGAGGTAGGAGTCCACGGGTGTTCCTTGGTGGAGGCGAGGATTTCCGCCAAGTGGATAGCGCGAACACCGGAGCGCTGGCGAGCCAGAGCACCGCCGATGTTCATCAGGCAGGAGGAGTCACCGCCGGTGACGTACTCGGCCTCAGTTTCGCGGATGTGGCGGGTCTTATCACCGACCATTGCCGCGGAAACCTCGGCGTTCTTGAGCGCGAAGGTGCCACCGAAACCACAGCATTCTTCTGCATTTGGCAGCGGGGCGAGGTCGATTCCCTCGACCTCCTTCAGCAGCTGGTAGGGGCGGTCACCCAACTTGAGGAAGCGCAGGCCGTGGCAGGAGGGGTGGTAGGTCACGCGGTGGGGGAAGAAGGCGCCGACGTTGGTGACCCCGGCGACGTCGACAAGAAACTCCGGAAGGTCCAGCGTCTTGCCGGCTGCCTTCTTGGCGCCGTCCACATCGGCGGCGGTACCGAAGCGATTGGCAATCATCTCGTGCTGCTCGCGTACGGCACCCACGCAGGAGCCGGAGGCGGAGACGACGTAGTCGATGGAGGGATCCGCGAAGGCGTCCGCATAGGTGCGGATCATGCCCAAGGTCTGCTCCTGGTAGCCGGTGTTGATGTGCATCTGGCCGCAGCAGGTCTGCTCCTCTGGGAAGACGACGTCATAGCCTAGGCGGGAGAGGATGAGGGCTGTGGCCTTGTGGGCATCGGGGAAGAGTGAATCACCGATGCAGGTGGAAAACAATGCTATTCGCATTCGTGAGCGCTCCTTAATCTGCCTCCATGTGGCTTGTCCCGTGCTGGGCACAGCGGAGTTGTACTCGGATGCGCGCTACCAGGACAGCCGCACTGGGCATTTTTCGAGTTTGTATCTTTGAGCCTACCGCCCAAAACTCACATTATCGAGGCGGAATTAGCCCTCCTACCTGGCGTTTTATCGCAACATTAATGTTGTGAAATTCCTTACGTGCAGAGATGAAGCGGACACAAAACGCGGGCAAGCGAAAACCCCCAGACCGAGCGGGCGAAGCGCCCTATTCTGGGGGTAGTTGGTGCTGAGGACTGAGAACTTAAGGAACCAGGAAGCCCAGCACGTTGGTCATGAGGAAGACGATGATGCACACGACGGCAAGGAAGGCCACGGAGTAGCCCACAACGGCCTTGAAGATGCGGGATTCCTCGCCCTCCATTTGAACCGCAGTGGCTGCAATGGCCAGCGACTGCGGGGAGATCATCTTGCCCACAACGCCACCCGAGGTATTGGCAGCC
The DNA here is from genome assembly GCF_903645345.1 of Corynebacterium sp. Marseille-Q2823. NCBI lineage: Bacteria > Bacillati > Actinomycetota > Actinomycetes > Mycobacteriales > Corynebacteriaceae > Corynebacterium > Corynebacterium sp. Marseille-Q2823. The sequence goes on from NZ_CAHJXS010000001.1 coordinate 169,654, forward strand.
AGCATGAGGTCCGGGTTAACGCCGATGCGCTCAGCAGCGGTGACCTGGAGGTTGGCAAAAAGGGCGTTAGCGGAGGTATCCGAACCGGTAACAGCGGTGCCGATCCAACCCAGAACGGGGGAGAAAAGCGCGAAGATGCCGCCGACGGAGGCCACGAACTGGCCGATGGAGATGGTCTGGCCGGAGTAGTTCATGGTGTAGGCCAGCGCCAGGACCAAGATGATGGTCAGCGCAGAGAACTTCATGCGGGAGATAACCTCGCCAAACTTAGCTAGCGGTGCCGATGCCTCCAGCGTGTAGCGGCCGTTCTCGTTGAAGGACATGTAGATAACAGCCACGATGATGCCGGAAATCAACAGCAGGGTGCCCGGGTTGCCCAACACGTTGAACTTAAACGCGGTATCCATGGCTTGGCCTTCGGCGTCGAAGACGGTGCCGTCGAGAAGCGGCCAGGCAACGTTGACCTGCAGGAAGCCGAAGATGGCCGGCCACGCGGTGGCGATGGCGAAGACAGCGGTCACCACGGCATAGGGCAGCAGGGCCATCCAGATGCGGCTGCCGTTGAGGTCCGTGACCCCTTCCTGGGCGGGCAGCTCCATGCGCTCACGCAGGCTGTCGACACCCTTGGGCTTCCATACACGCAGGAAGATAAAGCCCGCGCCGAGGGAGACAATGCAGGCCACGACGTTAGTGAGTTGGTAGGCGAAGAACGTGGCGGCTGCCCACTGGGCAATAGCGAAGGAGATGCCGATGACAGCGGCGGCAGGGCCGGCTTCCTTGACGCCACGCATGCCGTCGAGGATGAAGAGGATAAAGAACGGAACAACCGCAGCGATGAGCAGCACCTGCAGGGAGATGAGGCTCGCAATATCGGCGGTCTGCTCGGCGGTGCGCCCGCCCACGGAGCCGGCGGTGGTCACCGGGATGCCCACCGCACCGAAGGCCACGGGCGCGGTGTTGGCGATGAGTACCGTGGTGGCTGCCTTGAGGGGCTTAACACCCAGTGCCAGGATCATGGTTGCCGTAATCGCCACGGGGGCGCCGAAACCGGCGAGGGCCTCCAACAGGCCGCCGAAGCAGAAAGCGATGAGGATGGCCTGGATGCGAATATCGCCATCGCCCAAGAGATCAAAGGTCTTGCGCAGGTCATTGAAGCGGCCAGAGGCCACGGTGACCTCGTAGAACCAGATGGCGGTGATGATCACCCAGACGATGGGGAAGAGGCCGAAGAGTCCACCGCGCACCGCGGAGGACAAAGCCATGCCGGTTGGCATGCCCATGCCAAAAATGGCGATGAGAACCGCCACTACGAGCGCGACCGCACCCGAGGTGTGAGCGCGGGCCTTGAGCCCCAGGAGCATGATAAAGAACGCGATGAGCGGCAGCGTCGACACCAGCGCGGTGAGCCCGACGTTGCCAGCAATGGCGTCGGTGGTGATATTGAAGGTTGACATAAAGCTCAATTCCAGTTGGCTCCCGTCGGCGTCCCCGTGGAGGTCCCCAAGATGCGGCACCGCATGTTTCGGCCGAGCGAGAGGGCGAAAGGTTGGATCGATTCAGATAACGCCTTTTAGGGTAGAACTTGGTGCTTCGCTGTGCCGCATTGTTCACCTGATGGGGGTGGGTGACCTTGCTAACCTCTGCGACCTGATAGCGCCTCCCAGCGGCGGAGACGATAGACTTTGGCCCTATGAATCCTGAAGATCTTTCCGTCCTGATCAAGAACACCGCCGCCGCCGTGCTCACCGAGCATGAACTGGACGCCTCCGTCCTACCGGAGACCGTCACCGTGGAGCGCCCGCGCAACCCGGAGCACGGCGATTACGCCACCAACCTGGCACTCCAGGTAGCCAAGAAGGCTGGTGCCCAGCCCCGCGAGCTGGCGCAGTGGTTGGCGGATGCCCTCGCCGGCAACGACGCCATTGATGAGGCCTCCATCGCAGGCCCGGGATTCCTTAACATTCGCCTCGCTGCCGCTGCCCAGGGCGCCATCGTGGCCCAGGTGCTCAATGCCGGCACAGACTTCGGCAGCAACACCACCTACCAGGGCAAGAAGATTAACCTGGAGTTCGTCTCCGCGAACCCGACTGGCCCGATCCACCTGGGCGGAACCCGCTGGGCTGCCGTGGGCGATTCGCTGGGCCGCGTGCTCGAAGCCTCCGGCGCGGAGGTGACCCGCGAGTACTACTTCAACGATCACGGCGGACAGATCGACCGCTTCGCTCGCTCCCTCGTGGCTGCCGCCAAGGGCGAGCCCACCCCGGAGGACGGCTACGGCGGCGATTACATCAAGGAGATCGCGCAGGCGGTAGTGGAGAAGAACCCCAGCGCTCTCGACGGCAGCGACGCCGACGTGCAGGAAGCCTTCCGCTCTGCCGGCGTGGAGATGATGTTCGCCCAGATCAAGGAGTCCCTCCACGAGTTCGGCGTGGACTTTGACGTCTACTTCCACGAGAACTCCCTCTTCGAGTCGGGCGCGGTGGAGAAGTCCATCCAGAAGCTCAAGGACAACGGCAAGCTCTACGAAGCCGAGGGCGCATGGTGGCTGAAATCCACCGAATACGGTGACGATAAGGACCGCGTGGTCATCAAGTCCGATGGCAACGCCGCCTACATCGCCGGCGATATCGCCTACGTGGCCGATAAGTTCGACCGCGGCCACGACCTGGCCATCTACATGCTGGGCGCAGACCATCACGGCTACATCGCTCGCTTGCGCGCTTCCGCCCAGGCTTTGGGCTATGACCCGGAGGCCGTCGAGGTCCTCATCGGCCAGATGGTCAACCTGGTCCGCGATGGCCAGGCGGTCAAGATGTCCAAGCGTGCCGGCACCGTCATCACTCTTGATGACCTTGTCGAGGCCATCGGCGTCGACGGCGCGCGCTACTCCCTGGTGCGCTCTTCCGTGGATTCCAGCCTGGACATTGACTTGGGCCTGTGGGCTTCGCAGTCGGCGGATAACCCGGTCTACTACGTGCAGTACGGCCACGCCCGCATCTGCTCCATCCTGCGCAAGGCAGAAGAGCTGGGCTTCGATACTGCCGCGCTTGCCGACGCCCCCCTCGACCTCCTCACCCACGATAAGGAAGGCGACCTCATTCGCACCCTGGGCGAGTTCCCGGAGGTTGTGGCCACCGCCGCCACGCTGCGCGAACCGCACCGCATCGCGCGCTATGCCGAGGAGCTTGCCGCCGTGTTCCACCGCTTCTATGACCAGTGCCAGGTGTTGCCGAAGGCTGGTGAAGAGACCGAGTCGATTCACTCCGCACGCCTCGCCCTGGCTGCAGCTACCCGCCAGGTCATGGCCAATGCCTTGACCATGGTCGGAGTCAGCGCACCGGAGAAGATGTAACAAAAGGTATCGATGACTGATTTCAATTCTCTCCCGGCCCACGTGTGGCCGCGCAACGCTGCTCGCGGCTCCGACGGAGTGGTATCGATCGGCGGCGTTTCCCTGACCGAGCTGGCCGAAGAATACGGCACCCCGCTCTATGTCTTCGACGAGCAGGACTTCCGCTCGCGCTGCCGGGACATGGCCCAGGCCTTCGGCGGCCCCGACCACGTGCACTATGCCTCCAAGGCCTTCATTACCAAGCGCATCGTACGCTGGGTAGATGAGGAAGGGCTGTGCCTTGACGTGGCCTCCCTCAACGAAGCCAAGCTGGCGCTTGCCGCGGACTTCCCGTCGGAGCGCATGACCGCGCACGGCAACAACAAGGAAGACGAGTACCTCGAACTGTGCGTAAACGAGGGCATTGGCCATGTGGTGCTGGATAACGCGGAGGAGCTCTCGCGCCTCAACAGCATCGCTGCGGCCGCCGGCCATGTGCAGCCGGTGATGATCCGCGTGAAGCCTGGCGTGGATGCTCACACGCACGAATTCATCGCCACGGCCCACGAGGATCAGAAGTTCGGCATTTCCCTGTCCACCGGCGCCGCCTTCGAGGTCGCGCGCACGGTGCTGGAATCCGCGAACCTTAAGCTCGTGGGCTTGCACTGCCACGTGGGCTCCTCGGTGTTTAATGCCGATGGCTTCAAGTTGGCCGCCGAGCGCGTGCTGAGCCTGTACAAGCGCATTCACTCCGAGCTCGGCGTTGCCCTTGAGGAGCTGGACCTGGGTGGCGGCTTCGGCATTCCCTACATGGAATACGAGGAAGCCCTCGACGTCGCCACGCTGGCCAAGGATTTGCTTGACGCAGTGGAGAGCACCGCTACCGAGCTCGGTATCAAGCCGCCCTTCGTGCTGGTGGAGCCCGGCCGCTCTCTGGTGGGTGCCTCCGCGGTCACCGTCTACCGCGTGGGCACGGTCAAGGACGTGGAGACCGGCAAGGCGGATCTGCCGATGCGCCGCTACCTTTCCGTGGACGGCGGCATGTCCGATAACATCCGGCCGGCGCTCTATGGCTCGGAGTATGACGTGCGCGTGGTCAACCGCCGCACCCAGGGCGAGCCGGTGGATTCGCGCATCGTGGGCTTCCACTGCGAGTCCGGTGACATTCTGGTCAACGAGCGCCGTTTCCCCTCGGATATCACTACCAGGGATCTCCTCGCTTTCGCCACCACTGGTGCCTATCAGTACATGATGGCCTCGCGCTATAACGGTGCTTTGCGCCCGGCGGTCGTCTCTGTGTGTGACGGCAAAGCCTCGCTCATGCTGCGCCGGGAAACGGTGGAGGACTTGCTGGCGTTGGACGTCGACTAGCGCGGCGTTGCCACAGCTCACCGCATTTTATTCACAAAGACATGGCCGGTCGCACGTTGTGCCGGCCATTTTGTATAGAAATAGACAGCTCGTTCTGTATAGTGATGGGCTAGCACGTAAGAATTTTTCGCAATTTCAACAAGGGGACACCATGACGACGACGAACCGTAGCAAGAAGCCCGAAGGCGAACCCGTAGGAATCGCGCTGCTTGGATTTGGCACCGTGGGCGCTGAGGTTTTCCGCCTCGTGCAGGAGAACGCTGACGCTTTTGCGCACCGCATCGGCGGCCCCGTGGAGATCCGCGGCGTCGCCGTGCACAACAAGAACAAGCTGCGCCCAGGCGTGCCAGAGGAGCTGCTGACCGACGACGCCAAGGCGCTTGTCCTGCGCGATGATATCGACCTCGTCGTCGAGGTCATCGGCGGCATTGATTTCCCACGCGAGCTCGTTCTCGCAGCCCTCAATGCCGGCAAGTCCGTGGTCACCGCCAACAAGGCACTTGTTGCCGCACACGCGGATGAGCTCGCTGAGGCCGCCGACCGCGCCGACGTTGACCTGTACTTCGAGGCCGCCGTGGCTGCCGCCATCCCGGTCGTCGGCATGCTGCGCCGTTCCCTGGCCGGTGACAAGATCCAGCGCATCTCCGGAATCGTCAACGGCACCACGAACTTCATCCTGGACGCCATGGAATCCACCGGTGCCTCCTATGAGGACGCACTGGCTGAGGCCACGCGCCTGGGCTACGCCGAGGCCGATCCCACCGCTGACGTGGAGGGTCACGACGCCGCCTCCAAGGCCGCCATCCTGGCATCCCTGGGTTTCTACACCCGCCTGACCTTCGACGATGTTTACTGCGAGGGTATTTCCAAGATCACCGCGGATGACATCAAGGCTGCGAATCAGGCTGGCTACTCCATCAAGCTGCTGGCCATCTGTGAGCGCCTCGTCGATGAGGAGACCGGTGCTGAATCCGTCAACGCCCGCGTGCACCCGACCTTGGTTCCGAAGGAGCACCCGCTGGCTTCGGTCAGCCAGTCCTACAACGCCATCTTCGTTGAGGCAGAGGCCGCTGGCTCTCTGATGTTCTACGGCAACGGCGCCGGCGGTAACCCGACGGCATCTGCTGTGTTGGGTGATGTCATCGGTGCGGCACGCAACATTGTCCACGGCGGCCGTGCGCCAGGGGAGAACACCTACGCCAACCTACCTATTGCGGAGTTCGGAGAAGTGGAAACTCGTTATCACGTCGACATGGAAGTTGAAGACCGCACCGGCGTGCTTTCCGCCATCTCCGGTGTCTTTGCCCGCCACGGGGTCTCCCTGCGCACGGTGCGCCAGGAAGACGGCGATGCCACTGCTCGCCTCATCGTGGTCACCCACGCTGCGAAGGAAGCGGTGCTCGAGGATATCGTCGCGGCCCTCGGCGAGCTCGATGAGGTCAAGGCCGTCCACTCCGTCATCCGCCTGGGCGTCTAAGGGGCTTAAGTACAACAATGAGTATCGATATCGAAGTAGGCACCAAGGTCACCGTCCAGGTTCCGGCCTCCTCGGCCAACCTGGGCCCGGGCTATGACACCCTCGGCATCGCGCTGAGCCTCTACGACACCGTGGAGGTAGAGGTCACCCGCTCCGGCTTGGAGGTAGAGATCTTCGGCGAGGGCGCCGATGAGCTGCCTCGCGACGGCTCCCACTTGGTGGTCAAGGCCATCCGTTCCGCGCTCAAGGCTGCTGACGTCGAAGTCTCCGGCCTGCGCGTGGTGTGCACGAATAACATTCCGCAGTCCCGCGGCTTGGGTTCCTCGGCCTCTGCCGCGGTGGCAGGTGTTGCCGCGGGCAACGGCTTGGCTGGTTTCCCGCTCTCCGAAGAGCAGGTTGTGCAGCTGTCTTCGGCCTTCGAAGGCCACCCGGATAATGCTGCGGCCTCCGTGCTGGGCAACGCGGTGGTCTCTTGGACCACCGTGCCCGTCGACGGCCGCTCGCTTCCGGAGTACCGCGCTGCCACTTTGGAGGTGCACCCGTCCATCAAGGCCACGGCCTTGGTCCCGGACTTCCATGCATCAACGCAGGCAGTGCGCCGCGTGCTGCCTTCGCACGTCACGCATGCTGACGCCGCTTTCAACGTCTCCCGCACCGCCGTGAACGTGGCAGCACTAACCGCTTACCCGGACCTGCTGTGGGAGGGCACCCGCGACCGCCTGCACCAGCCTTATCGCGCTGATGTCCTGCCGGTGACCGCGGAGTGGGTCAACCGCCTGCGCAATCGCGGCTATGCCGCCTACCTGTCGGGCGCTGGCCCCACCGTCATGGTCCTGCACACCGAGCCCATAGAGGAAGCGATCCTCGACGATGCCCGCGAGCAGAACCTGCGCGTACTGGAGCTGGAGGTCGCCGGGCCGGTCTCCGTCGAGCGTGGTTAGGCTAGCTAGCTGGGCTTTTCCACGCTGATCCGGCACACACCGTTGCCGGACTTGGGGATAAGTTTCAGGCTCAGCCGCCCGCCGGAATCGGCCGCCGCCTGCTCCAAGTAGCCATCGTGGATGGCGCAGACGAAGGGGGAGGGCTCTACTCCGGCGGTCACAAACGGGCAGGCGTGCAGCTCCACATCGGTGCGGCCCTCCTGGTCGAATTGCTCGGCTGAGGTTACTGGGTCAAAGCCCATTTCGCGCATCATCCGATGAAGCGAACCGAGCGCCTCAGCACCATGGCTGCTGGCAGCGGTCTTCGCCCACTCGCGGCCAAGCTCCCGCGCCTGCTCTGAGGCATAATCATTGAGCTGCTCCTTAGCCGCCAGGGCTTTAATCAACACACTGATCAGCGTGACGTACTCCTCCGCGACCGAACGGTTGTCCGGCACCCGCACTTGGAAGATCAGGGAGGGGCGCCCGCGCCCCTGCGCTGGGGCGGTGACTACTCGCACCGCGCCAGCGTTGACGAGTTCATCCAGATGCCCGCGCGCGGTGTTAACGTGCATGCCCATTTTCTTAGCAACTTCTGCGGCCCGTGCTCCTTGCGGGAACTTCTGCAAAACCGAGAGGACTTCGCGCTGCTTGGGGGAGAGCTTCATCGTGTCGGGAAAGAGCTCGGTCGATGAGCGAGGACTTTGTGTAGAAAATGTGGACATGGACTGTAGCTCCTTGATTAACGCTACGAGGATCCTACATCCAGACCGCTGTTTTTCTACTATTGCGGTCAGTACATATACCGAGATCTCCCTCACGACATGGGTAAATACACTGGATTAAGTACGGGTGTAGACCGTGAGGGCGCTGGCGTCGAGGGCCACGGGCACCACCTGGCCGGGAGCGTTTCTACGCGCTGGCTGGCCCACCGTGACCCGTTGGCCGTCAATATCAACGAGGGTAGTGCTTCCCAAATCAGCCACAATGGTGGCACTCAAACTGGTGGCGCCCTGCGCGCCAATGGGGTCGAAGCACAGCGCGGTTTGGGGGAAGGCCGCCCAGTGTTCGCCGTTGCGGTCTGGAGCAAACGTGTCTCCTCTGAAGGAACCGCGCAGTACATTAACGCCCGCTAGTTCTGCCATGAAGCGGGTGGTAGGTTGCTCCAGTAGTCGGTCTGCAGGGCCCTGGGAGACAATGTCGCCAGCTTCCATTACAGCGATATCGTCTGCCAGAGTTTCGAGGTCCACACGGCTGTGGGTGACAATGACCGTGGTGCGATCAGCGGCTGAGATACGCAGAAGGTGGCGCCACCGGGCGGCGGATTCGACGTCCATAGCGGCAAAGGGCTCGTCCACAATCAATACCTCTGGACGAGCGGCAAGCGCGCGCAGGAGGGCGACCTGCGCGGCTTGCCCGCCGGAAAGCTCGGAGACATGCCCGAGCTTCTGCAATCCGGCTGCGCTCAGAAGCTCCTGGGTGCGTCGTGCGTCCTTGGTCACCATGGTCAACGCTTGAGCCACGGTGGCAGTGGGTGGTAGCCCGGGGTCTTGGGAGAGCATGACCACGCGCTCGGCGTTAGTCTGGGCTCCTTGCAAGCGCCCGCTAATAAAGCGCATCAGCGTGGTCTTGCCGGCGCCGTTGGGGCCAACCACCGCGGTTACGCGCCCGCCACGGAAAGTTGTGGTGGTGTTGTCGACCGTTACGGAAAGCTCGTGGGGTGGCGCCAGCGGGGCAGTCGCCGCGCGGAGTGCATCTGGGTCCATCGGTTTCAAAGCGCGTACAGCCTGCTCGCGGCGGCGCCGCAGTAGCAGAGGCATTCCGGCTGCGGTGAGGGTGAGGATGGCTATCCCGATTAACACGGCCGACAGAGCATAGGCATTGTCCGCGCTGACCTCACGCTCAAGATAGATACCGCTCGGCATGGTTCGGGTAGAACCGGGCAGGGAACCGGCGAAGGTGATCGTCGTTCCGAATTCGCCCAGTGAGCGTGCGAAAGCGAGCGCTCCGCCCGTGAACACGGCAGGAAGGATAGTCGGGAGGATGATGCGCCAAAGGATGGTCCCTGCGCTCAGGCCGATGCCCCGCGCGCTAGCCACGACCTCAGGATCGAGCTGCCGCAGTGCGGAGTCCACCGCCACAACTACGAAGGGGAGGGTGACAAATAGATGAGCGGCCACGACGCCGGGGAAGGCAAAAGATATGTGCAGCCCTGCTTGCTCCAATGCTGGGCCAAGCAGACCGCGGCGCCCGAGCAGCGCGGTAAGGGCCAAGCCGCCAACCACGGGAGGCATGGCCAAAGGGAGGTAGACCACCAGCCGCACAAGGTGAGACACGCGGCGTAGCTGCTGGAGCCACAGAGCCAGACAGGTGCCCAGCAACGTGGACAACAAGGTAGACAACGCCGCCGCGGAAAGGCTGACGCGGAGAAGGTCATGGGTCGCCGGAGCGCTCAGCGTGTCGGCGAGCTTCGGCCAGGGCACTCGTACCCCGAGGGCGAGCACCGGGGCAAGGATGTAGACCGCAGCGAGCACGCCGGCGGCGATGACCGGCCGCGTTGTCCGCGGGCGCTGTTCGCGCAATATCACTCGTGACACTTAGTCCACCGGGGTAAATCCGAATTTTTCCCAGGTGCTGTCAAAATCCGAATCGAGGAGGTTGAGGACATCCTGGGTTTCATCGTGTCGGGGCGAATCAGACACGACCGCGCCCATGATCTCGTTACGGAAGTCTTCCGCGCGGTCAAGCGGAATGGCCTCGACATCCTCGCTAGCGGCAGCATCGGTGGAATAGACCCACCCGGCGTCCGCCTCGCCGGAGGCGACCTTACCTAGGACGTCAGCTACCTGGCCTTCAAGGGAGGAGGCCTGCAGATCCCAGTTGTTGGCCTCCATGATGCGCGTGGAAATCGCACCGCAGGGCACGCTCGGATCGCAGAGGACCAAGCGCGCGGAGGAATCCAAGTCCGCCGCGGAGCGCAGTCCTAAGGGATTGCCTTTCGGCACGACCATGACCATAACGTTGCTAGCGAGGGCTACAGGAGTGTCCACGCTGCCTTGCGCAGTCGCATTCTCCATGGTCTCGCGAGAGGCAGTAAGGAGCAGATCTGCGGGCGCTCCTTCATTGATCTGCTGAACGAGCGCGGAAGAGCCGCCATTGTTGAAGGCCAGCGGAGTTTCAGAAGCACTGGAGAGGTCGTCGTTGAGCACGCGCGTGGAGGACGCTGCAAAGACCTGCAACGGCTCGTCGGAGCTCGAGGTGCAGCCGGCCACTGTCAGCGCGGCGGCGAGAACAGAGACAGCAATTTTCAAGCGGCGCATGGTCAGTTACGTTACGGCATCTTTACGCGGTCCGCGTGAATTTAATATGGACTTCCTTTGGTTCCTTCTTGAGGTATTCACGGTCGAAGGATTCTTCGCGCTGGTCCACTTCGTTGAGCAGCGGAAGCGGGTCGTGGGGAGCAATGAGAATCATGGATTCGCCCACGTTGAGGGTGCCCAGCGCTCCGTGGATGGCGCCGTGGCGCACCGCGTGGGGAATTTCGGAGGCGTTGAGGGTGGGGATGGAGGGGCCTTGGGAGGCGTCAATAAGCGGCAAGTTCATGGGATTTTCCCTTTCGAGTTCTAGGGCGGCGGGCGTTGCTGCCCGTGCAACTAATTTACTACGATTATATCCGTGCAAATAATAACGTCGGACATGCCTCTGCGTGATGTCTCCCTGGCTTCGCGCCGGCACTGGCACACCATTGCTTTCAGCCTCGTCGCGTTCTGGATCGCGGTGGGCGTGGGAATCGCAGTGGCGAATTTTTGGGGAGCACCCGTGGTGTGGTGGGACCTCATCCACCCATTCACCCTCGGCGCGCTGACCACCGCCATTCTGGTTTTCAGCACCCACTTCACGGAGGTGCTGACCCGCACTCCGGCCGTCGGTTTCCGCGGCGTGGCCGCGCGGGTGGGGCTGGTCCAGGTGGGACTGGTACTTCTCCTTGTTGATCGCGCGGGCTATGACTGGGGCGTGCTTGCGGATATCGGCTCCGCTCTCGTCATCGCTGCCGTTGCGTGGCACCTGTGGGCGCTGTGGGGCAAGCTCCGGGGGTCATTGTCTGGTTCCTTCGCCGTCACCGTGCCTTTTTATCTGGCGGCGGCCTGCTTCATGATCTTCTCAGTAGTCCTGGTGATTCTGGCTGCGCACGGGGTGGGAAACTACTCGTTATTGGTAGCAGCGCACTCACGCGGGATGGTGTGGGGGTTTGCCTTGCTGACCATCCTGGGCACGGTCATTACACTGCTGCCCACGTTGACCCGAACCCCCATTTCAGCGGTTGCCCGGGCGCGGTGCAGCCGGGCTTTGACCGTGCATTGCGTGGGCCTGGCGGTGGCCATGCTTGCCGACGCCTCCGGGCTCACCCGCGCCGCCGGCATGGCACAGCTGCTCACCGTGCTTGCTGCCGTGCTCATTATCCAGCCGCTGCTGGCCGGCGCGCTTGGCGGCGAGAAGACCACGGCAAGCGTGTCCGCGATGGCGGGCCTGGTATGGATGGTGGCTCTCTGCGCCGGTGACGCCGCGGCCACCATCACAGGGGCCTACCCACGTGCAGTCACGTTGCTACTCATGCCAGCGTTCGTCGGTGCCGGCCTGCTGCAGCTGGTGACCGGGGTGCTTCACCACATGCTGCCCATCCTGGCCGGGGCAGTCCGTCCCGCGCGTGGACACCTTCCGGGGTTGTTGCGCGTGGCGCTTATCAACCTCGGCGGTGCGCTCAGCCTCCTCGGCATTGTCAGTGCGTCCGTGGCCGGGCTTATCATGATGGGGCTTGGCCTCATCGCCAATATTGTGGCCCTAGTGTGGGCCCTCGCATCATCCCAAGGAGAAGTTCATGTCAAGCGCGCCCGTTAAACAGGAGCATTCTGAGAAGCAATGGGCATCCTGGCTCATTATCATCGTGGCGCTTCTCGCCGTCATTGGGCTGGCGGTGTTCAACTCGGCCACGGGCAGGCAAGACCCAGCTACGGTGGCATCCGCCGACGCCGTGACTGTTGACGTCTCCGTGGACGGCATGGCCTTTGTCCCGTCCTCCATTGACGTGGCCGCGGGCAGTCACCTCGCAGTGAACTTCACCAACACCGGCGACCAGGTACATGACCTGAAGATCGGACGCGAGGAGACCGGACGGGTAGAACCGGGCGAGACCGTGCAGCTGGATGCCGGGGTCATCGAGGAGTCCATCGAAGGATATTGCACGATCGCCGGCCACAAGATGCAGGGCATGACGTTCATGGTCAACGCCGATGACTCCGCTTCGAGTGGGCATGATCATGCGGGGGCGTCGGAAAGCACGGGCTCTGCTGGTGCCCCGGCGAAGGTGCCCTCGGCTGCCGAGCGCATGGCAGCTCGCGAAGGATTTGAGGCTTTTGATGCTTCCCTTGCCCCTGCCAAAGGTGACCTTCATGAGGAAACGTGGGTGATGACGGAGGAGGAGATGGAAGTTGCCCCGGGAGTGCGCCAAACCCGGTGGCTTTTCAACGGGCAGGCGCCCGGTCCAACCCTGCGCGGCAAGGTGGGGGATACGTTCCGCATCACCATCAAGAATGAGGGCTCGATGGGGCACTCGGTGGACTTTCACGCTGGGGAGGTCAACCCGGATGAGAACATGAAGACCATCCAGCCGGGCGAATCGCTGACCTATGAATTCGTGGCTCACAGGGCGGGTATCTGGATGTATCACTGCTCGACCATGCCGATGAGTCTGCACATTGCCAACGGCATGGCAGGAGCGGTGATCATCGATCCGCGCGGCGAGGATGCCCTCGCAGACGTCGATGCGGAGTACGTCATGACGGCATACGAGATTTTTCTGGCCTCCGCGGGCAAAGAAGCAGAGGGTGCGGATGCGCAGCGAGTCAGCGACGGCGATTATGACCTCACCGCCTTCAACTACTATCCCAACCAATATGACGAGGGCTTAGCCCCGCTGCGCGCCAAGGTGGGCGATACCGTGCGCATTTGGCTGGTCAACCTCGGCCCGGATCTGCCATTGAGCTTCCATGTCGTGGGCGAGCAATTCGACACCGTGTATAAGGAAGGCGCCTACCTAATTAAGGGCGCGAAGGACTCCGGCTCCCAGGCGCTGGACCTTTTACCGGCCCAGGGCGGATTCGTGGAGATGACCTTCAACGAGCCGGGCACTTATTCCTTTGTTAATCACCTGATGACGAATGCGGAGAAGGGCCAGCACGGCCAATTCATCGTTGAGTAGCAAGTCGCTCGCGCCGCGCTCGTAGCTCGTCCAAGGTGTCGATATCGCGCACTGCGGGCGTTGCCTCGACCTCGGCGATGGTGCCCGCGAGCCTCAGTAAGTGCATGGCCGGCTTGTTGCGTGGATCTCTGAGCTCCTCCAGCGCGCGGGTGAGGGCCTCGGTGCGCCACAGCGCGCACAGCGGCTGCGGGAGCCCATCGAGTGTGGCCACTGCGACATCAGCACCGGAGCTTTCTAATGCCTGTTCGAGGGCAGGCAGCATCTGTGGGGAATCTGGGGCATCGACGGCCAAGATGGCGGTCGTGGACTTTGCGGCACCAGCCAGCGCGGCGTGGCCCGCGGCGATTCCCGCGGCTGGCCCGCCGAAAAGGGGCTTTTCACATACTTGGGGCATGCCCAAGTGGTAGGGCGAGACAACCGCCACCGGCGCATCATAAGGCAATTGGCGCAGGAGGCGGTCGATGAGGCGCTCACCGGCGAGGATGATACTTGCCTTGTCCACACCACCCATGCGTGTGCCGCGCCCACCCGCCAAAATAATGACACCTGACATTGTTCACTATCCTTCCTCACCCGGCAGGTCGCGGGACCAATCACCCGAGCGGCCGCCGGACTTCGCTGTGATGCCGCAGCGCCGGATATAAGCGGAGCGGTCCACGCCTTTCACCATGTCGATGAGAGCTAGCGCCGCAACGTTCACCGCGGTCAGCGCCTCCATTTCCACGCCGGTGCGGTCGGCGGTGTGAACGGTGGCTTCGATGAAGACGTGGTCTTCGCGCAGCTCGATGTCGACCGCGCACCCGTGCACGCCGATGGTGTGGGCAAGCGGTAGGAGATCCGGGACCTTCTTGGCGGCCGCAATACCGGCCACTCGAGCAACCGCAAGCACGTCGCCCTTCGGCACGGTTCCTTCCTGCAGCGCGGTGAGGACCTCCGGCGAGCAGGCCACCTCGCCTTGGGCGGTGGCGGAACGCACGGTGGGCTTCTTATCGGTGACGTCCACCATGTAGGCGGAGCCGGCCTCATTAAGGTGAGTGAACTTCATGGCTACAGCGGGTCCTTTCCTTGGGTGGACCTAGCCTATCTGACGAAGAGTGGGCCGATCCGGCGTTTAGAGGCGCGATCTTTGGCAACAACGGAGGGGTGGGGGATGTGGTGAAGCACCGTGAAGCTAGTAGGGGTAGACGGTAAGTTGCTCCCCTGTGGTGACGGGGCTCGTCAGCAGCGCGAAACCTTGCGTGCCGGGCAGTGCTGCAACGTGGTGGCTGCGCATGCGTGGTCCAGGCGGCGGGAAGGCGGTGATGCTTCCGTCCAGAGCAATCGAGCACGGCTGAATAAGCGGGCGGTGCGGATGCGGGAAGTCAGCCCCAGCGACGGCCGTCAGGTGCGGCCGGTCTAAAACTCCGGTGGGGCGGGGCAGCCCACGCAAGGAACGCATCAGCGGGGTGAGGTAGAGATGCGCGGAGACGAACGCCGCCACCGGGTTGCCCGGCAAACACACCACGGGAACACCGTCCCACAGCGCGTGGCCTTGCGGCGCGCCGGGGCGCTGGTTGACGTGTCCGAACCAATATGAGCCGCGCTCCACGGCATCCTCAACGACCGCGCGAACCACGTCAAAGGCTCCTGCGGAAACCCCGCCGGTGGTGACGATGAGATCGGAGTCAGCGGCAGCCGCGTCGAAGCGGCGGCGCAGCTCAACGGGTGAATCGCCACATACCGTGCGGGCGATGTCAACGGGGCCGGTAGTGCTAAGGAGTGCGTCGAGCATCGGACCATTGGAATCCGGGAGCTGGCCGTTGAGCAGCTCCTCACCCGTGGCAATGACGGTCACCCGCGGGGTGCGGTGGAGCACGGCGGTGTCGACGCCGGCGGAGAGGGCGGCGGCGATAAGGGAGGCGTCCACCAGCGTGGCGGCACCGGCTAGTTGGTGCCCGGCCTCGATGTGGGAGCCGCGCCGCCGGATGTGGTTGCGCTCGGGAAGGCGGTGCACCGTGACGGTCTCAGGCAGTGGCCCGGGGCCTGGTGGAATATCGGTGTCTTCCACGGGGATGACCAGACCATCAAAGCCCGCGGGTACTGGACCACCGGTCATGATGCGCAGCGCAGTGCCGGGCGGCAGGGTTTGGGCCGGCGCGCCGGCAGGCACATCACCCACGACAGGCAAAGTGAAGGGAACGGTGAGACTGTCTGGTGAGGAAGGCTGAGGAATGAGGAAGCCATCCATGGCCGAATTATCCTGCGGCGGGAGGGGAAGGCGGGCGACGAGGGGCTCAGCCAGCACGCGACCCTGCGATAAGGCAGCGCGTTCCGAAGGCAAGGCGCGGACCAGCGCGTGGAGGCACTCGAAGTATTCCTCGATACTTAAGTCAGTCCCGGTACTCGTCATTGCACCCAATCTAGCCACCGATGGCGGACATCGGGCGATCCGGCTGGAGGAAACCTTCATCATCCACCCCGTGGCCCGGTAATTTCCTCCACATTTCACCCGCCCACGCGGTGGCGAGCTCTTCATCGCTGGCGCCAGCGCGCATGAGGTCGCGCAGGGAGGTTTCCGAGTTGCCGAAGAGGCAATTGCGCACCGCGCCGTCTGCGGTCAGGCGCGTGCGGTCGCAGTCCCCGCAGAAGGGCCGAGTTACGGAGGCGATCACCCCGATGTGTCCTATGGGGAGGGAGCCATCGCGCGAGACCGCAGACCACAGTGCCGCCGGCGCGGAGCCGCGGGGTTTCTTAGCCGGGGCGAGCTCGAAGTCTTCGGCCAAGCGCCCCAAGATATCCTCCGCGGTGACCATCTGGGAACGCGTCCACTCCTCCCGTGGGCCCAGCGGCATCTGCTCAATGAATCGCAGTTGCGCGCCGCGTTCGAGGCAAAAGCGAGCCAGGGGAAGGATCGCAGACTCGTTGACACCCGGCATGATGACGGCGTTGATCTTGACTGGGTCCATGTCGGCGGCCAGCGCGGCATCGATGGATGTGAGCACATCTGCCAGGCGGTCGCGCCGGGTGAGCCGGGCATAGAGCTCCGGATCGAGGGTGTCTAAGGAGATGTTGACGCGGTCGAGCCCGGCGCGCTGCAGCCCCGGCAGGCGCTTATCTAGGCCCAGCCCGTTGGTGGTGAGAGCAGTAGTGGGTGCCGTACCTTCGTCGGTCCGCAGAGCTTTGGTCGCGGCGATGATTTTCTCTAAGGAGCCGCGCAGGAGCGGCTCCCCGCCGGTGAAGCGCACCTGCTGGATGCCGAGCTTGTCTACCGCGAGGCGGATAAGACGGATGGTTTCTTCATCGCTGAGCGTGTGTTCGGTGGGCAGCCACTCATAACCTTCGGCGGGCAGGCGGTAGGGGCGGCGTGGGTTGCAGCGATCCGCCAGGGGGACGCGCAGGTCGCGGGCTTGGCGGCCGTAGCGATCCACGAGCGCGCGGCGGCCGTCGGGCCCTTGCGCCGGCAGGTCCGTGGGCGGAGTCCCCGCGCCCCGTACGCGCGGCAATGGCAGCGTCAGCGGGGCGGAGGTGTGTGGCGAAGGTTGGGATCGTTGGGCGGACATTGCTGGCAAGTCTAGATCGAAGCCTGCCGAATGAGTAGGCGGGGTGGGGCTAGTCCTCCCCGTCATCCTCTCCGGCATCGAGGCGCTGCGCCTCGCCCGGGCCCTTCAGCCGGATGATGTTGTACTCGCCTTCCGCCAAGTGGGCGCGCAGGTCCTTCTTGTCGAACTTGCCCACCGAAGTCTTATCGATGGATTTTACGAACGTCCAATACTCCGGCAGCATCCAGGAGGGAAGCTCAGAGCGCATCCCGTTGCGCAGGCGCTCGGCGGTCTCAATCGTGGGGCTGATGTCCGCGGCGAGCACGGTGACAGCCAGCGGGCGCTCGACCCATTGCTTGTCGGGGTAGCCAATGACGGCGCATTCCAGCACCACCGGGTTGGCCATGATGAGGTTCTCCAATTGCACGGAGTAGATCCACTCACCACCGGAACGGATGACATCGCGGGCGCGATCCTCCACGGTGAGGAAGCCATCCTCGGTGACGAAGCCGACGTCGCCGGTGCGCAGCCATCCGTCGGCCGTGAACTTGGAGTCCGCGTCCTCGACATCTTTGCCACGGAACTCGTGGGCAGCACCGCCGTCCTCCGAGGCAGGCGAGTGGTAGTAAGAACCGGTGACCAAGTTGCCGCGGACCTGAATCTCGCCAGCGTTGCGGTCGGTGGTGTTGACCACGTGGCCGTCATTGACCACGCGGTATTCCAAGGAGGCAGGGAAGCGCCCTTGGGAAATGCGGTAGGCCCAGCGCGCCTCACCCGAGGCGCCTGAGGGCGGGCGCGCCACGGTACCCACCGTGGTGGTTTCCGCCATACCCCACACGTGGACCACGTCCACACCGTAGCGCTCCTCCCAACTCTTGATGAGCTGCGGCGGCACAGGGGAGCCGCCAGCGAAGATCTCCGTCAGGGTCATGCGCTCCGGCGGGTTCTTGAGGTAGTGCACGAAGAGCTGAATCCAAATGGTGGGCACACCGTGCGCCACGCGCGGGGAGGTGGCGGCGATGATTTTGGCCAGGGTGGCGGGGGAGACGTCGGCGTCGGGAAGCACCAGCGGCGTGCCCGTCATCCACGCAGCAAAGGGAACACCCCAGCTCAGCACGTGATAGATGGGGATGCAGCACAGGAATGTCTCGCCGTGGGTCACACACAGGGAATCGGAGGAGCGCAGCTGCATTCCTTCCAAGTACAGAGCGCGGTGGGAGTAGAGCACGCCCTTTGGTGCACCAGTGGTGCCGGTGGAGTAACACAGTGCGGCGGCGGTGTGCTCTTCCAAAACCGGCCAGTCATAGACGGTGGAGCGCCCATCCAGCAGTTGCTCGTAGCTGTAGATTTCAACGTTGCCCGGCAGAGCGGTGCTGGGCTTGCCGACGCCCGTAAACACCACCGCACGCACGCAGTCCACGCCTTCCAGAACCTGGGCCAGTTGCTCGGCGAGGCGACAGTCCGCGACGATGACGCGGACCTCAGCGTGGTTGATGATGTGCCGGATCTGGTCATTCATCAGCTGCTTGTTGAGCGGCGTGAACACCGCGCCCTTGCAGGCGGTGCCAAAAAGCACTTCGAGGTGCTCGGCGCAATTCCACATCAGTGAGCCCACGCGCTCGTCACCGGTGATGCCGAGCGTGTCATGCAGGGCGTGGGCGAAGGCCGCGGCGCGGGCGCCGACATCGGCGAAAGTGGTTTCCTCGCGTTCATTGCCGGGATTGGCGCTGTGCCAGGTGATGACCTGGGTTTGGCCGTGGACGGAGGAACCGTACTCCAGGATGCGGGTGAGGGACAGCGGGATATCCTGCATTGTGGAGAGCATGCGCACTACTTTAGCCGTGTCAGTGTGAGCGCGGGGGAAGGATGCGGTATAGTTATCCGCGACTGGCGGGGAAGGCTTTCCCCGCATCTCCGAGCTCCCTCCACGACGCACACACCTGCGGTGAAAACTCATAGCAGTCCAACGGTGCGCGCGACGGTGAGAGGGGAGAGATACGCTCGCAGTCGCCTTCTTAAAATATCTCCTCGCGCTTGACCCGCGGCCGATTCCTTGAGTGCTTTCAGGAGTTCAACAAGGAGTCCTTCACGTTCCGTACCGCAGGGCCGGAGAGGGGGGAGAGCCAAGACAACCACCGCCCACGGGGATCGCGGTTGCGTGAACTCGTTGGTGGCGGAGGACCATCCCAATTACACACTGGCTTCCAACGCCCGACTGGAACAGCACCACGCACAGTGCAGGTGCGGCAGACAAGACGGCGCGCGTTGGTGAAGCGACGAAAGGATATCCGTGAGCGATACGGACAAGACCGCAGCACAGGATCTCGCCTCCCTGAAGCTGCCGGAATTGCGCAAGCTAGCTGCGGAGCGCGGACTTCGCGGCGTCTCCGGACTGCGCAAGGGGGATCTCATTACTGCCCTGACCACCGGCCAGGTGCCGGCGCGCGGCGCGAAGGCCGCTGCCCAGGGCGAGGCTAAGGACGCACCCGCCGCAGAGGACTCCGCACAGAAGGAGTCGAAGAAGGACGCGCAGCCGCGCCGCGCGACCCGCAAGGCTTCCCGCCCTGCCGGCGCTGCTGACCAGGCCTCCGAGAAGCAGGAGCCTGAGAACACTCACAAGAGCGAGGACGGCGCTCAGGAGTCCGAGCAGAAGGACGGTCACGACGAGCAACGCTACGAGTCCCGCTCCCAGGCCCGCCGCGCCCGCCGTAACCGCGCGCGCCGCCAGGAGCGCGAGGCCCGCGAAGAAGCCAAGGGCAATAACAACGGCAACGGAAATGGCAACGGCGCCGAGGACAAGCAGTCCAAGTCGGAGGGCAACCAGTCCCGTGGCGGCAACAACTCCGACAACTCCGATAACGGGGACCACGGCAACGGTGGCAACAACGGCGGTGGCAATAACGGGGGCGGCAACAACAACCGCCGCGATAACCACCGCAACGATGATGACAACAACGGCGGCGGTGGCCGCCGCAATCGCCGCAACCGTCGCAACCGCCGCGGGCGTGACCGCGATGGCGGCGGCAACGGTGGCAATGACCTGCAGATCCGCGAGGGCGATGAAGTGCAGGTAGTCGGCGGCATCCTCGAGGTCGTCGACAACAACGTGGCCTTCCTGCGCACTACCGGCTACCGCGCGGCCAGCTCCGATGTTTTTGTCAACAACAACCTCGTGCGCCGCCTGGGCCTGCGCTCTGGCGACGCCCTGACCGGCAAGGTCAAGGTCTCGGGCCCGACCCACACCCACGGCAACGGCCGCAACCGCCGCAAGTACAACCAGCTCGTGGAGGTCGACACCGTCAACGGCCTGGATCCGTCCACAGCGAAGGAGCGCCCGGACTTCGCCAAGCTCACCCCGCTGTACCCGAACCAGCGCCTGCGCTTGGAGACGGACCCGAAGATCCTCACCACCCGCGTCATCGACCTCATCATGCCGATTGGTAAGGGCCAGCGCGCGCTCATCGTCTCCCCACCGAAGGCCGGTAAGACGACGATCCTGCAGAACATCGCCAACGCCATCGCCACGAACAACCCGGAGTGCTACCTCATGGTCGTCCTCGTGGACGAGCGCCCCGAAGAGGTCACCGACATGCAGCGCAGCGTCAATGGTGAGGTCATCGCCTCCACCTTTGACCGCCCGCCGTCAGAGCACACCTCGGTGGCGGAGCTGGCGATCGAGCGCGCCAAGCGCCTGGTGGAGCAGGGCAAGGACGTCGTCGTCCTGCTCGACTCCATCACCCGCCTCGGCCGCGCTTACAACAACTCCTCCCCGGCATCCGGCCGCATCCTGTCCGGTGGTGTGGACTCCAACGCCCTGTACCCGCCGAAGCGCTTCCTGGGTGCTGCCCGCAACATCGAGAACGGCGGCTCGCTGACCATCATCGCCACCGCCATGGTGGAGACCGGCTCCACCGGTGACACCGTCATCTTCGAGGAGTTCAAGGGCACCGGCAACGCCGAGCTCAAGCTGGACCGCGCCATCTCCGAGCGCCGCATTTTCCCGGCCGTGGATGTCAACCCGTCCGGCACCCGCAAGGACGAGCTCCTGCTGGTTCCGGAGGAAGCACGCATCATGACCAAGCTGCGCCGCATCCTCTCCGGCCTGGACTCCTTCGCCGCTATTGACCTGCTGATTAAGCAGCTCAAGAAGACCCGCTCCAACGGCGAGTTCCTCATGCAGGTGGCCTCGTCCGCGCCCATGGCGGCTGACACGGATGAGGAGGACTACAAGTAATGTCTAACCAGGTTTCCCTCGTCGATGACATTGTCTCCGAGTTCCAAGGCATCGAAATGCAGATGGCTGACCCGGAGGTAGCCGGTGATCAGTCCCAGTTCCGCAAGCTGTCCAAGCGGTACGCCGAACTGCGGCCCATCGTCGCCGTGAACGACGAGCTGGTCCAGGCTCGCCAAGACCTGGCCGATGCCAAAGAAATGGCCTACGAGGACCACGAGTTCCAGCCTGAGGTCGACCGCCTCGAGCCGCTCGTCGTTCAGCTGGAGGAAAAGCTCGCGGACCTGCTGGCCCCGCGCGATGAGCATGACTCCGAGGACATCATCATGGAGATTAAGGCCGG
Organism: Corynebacterium sp. Marseille-Q2823; assembly: GCF_903645345.1. Lineage (NCBI taxonomy): Bacteria > Bacillati > Actinomycetota > Actinomycetes > Mycobacteriales > Corynebacteriaceae > Corynebacterium > Corynebacterium sp. Marseille-Q2823. The sequence continues at coordinate 191,101 of NZ_CAHJXS010000001.1, forward strand.
TGCCGGCGGCGAAGAGGCAGCACTCTTTGCCGGCGACCTGGCCCGCATGTACGAGCGCTACGCCGATAAGATCGGCTTCCAGTGGGAGGTCCTGGGCCTCAACGAGTCCGACCTCGGTGGCGTGAAGGATATGTCCATCTCCTTCAAGTCCAAGACCCCGTCCCGTGATGGCGCGTGGAGCGTGTTCAAGTTTGAGGGCGGTGTCCACCGCGTGCAGCGCGTGCCGGTGACCGAGTCCCAGGGCCGCATCCAGACCTCCGCAGCCGGTGTGCTGGTCTACCCGGAACCGGAAGAAGTCGAAGCAGTCAACATCGATGACAAGGATATCCGCGTCGACGTCTACCGTTCCTCCGGTAAGGGTGGTCAGGGCGTGAACACCACTGACTCCGCGGTGCGTATTACCCACCTGCCGACCGGCCTGGTGGTGACCTGTCAGAAGGAGCGCTCCCAGATTCAGAACAAGGCGCGTGCCCTGCAGGTGCTGCAAGCCCGCCTGGACCAGATGGAGCGCGAGGCCCGCGAGGCCGAGGCCGGCGAGCAGCGCGCCTCCCAGGTGCGCACCATGGACCGCTCCGAGCGCATCCGCACCTATAACTGGCCGGAGAACCGCATCACCGACCACCGCATCGGCTACAAGGCCAATAACCTGGACTCCGTGCTCAACGGTGACATGCAGGACCTCATCGACGCTCTACAAGCCCAGGAGCGCGCGGAGCGCCTTGAAGCTGAGGACTAGAAGACTAAGGCACGGTTTAATTCGGTGACTTTTCACACCTATAAGGAGGCGCTTCGTGATGCCACGGAGCGCCTTCGCGCTGCCGGGGTTCCTTCCCCCGAGTGGGACGCGCGTTTGCTGGCTGCCCACCTCATCCTCTGCGGCCACCTGGATATCCCGCTTAACGAGGCTCCGATGCCCGGCTTTGACGTGGCCTATGGGGCGTTGGTGGGGCGTCGTGAAGCACGCGAGCCCCTGCAGCACATCCTGGGCGTGGCGTGGTTCGGCCCCCTCGAACTCGAGGTGGGCCCCGGCGTGTTCATCCCGCGCCCGGAGACGGAGGTGCTCGCCGACTGGGGAGTTAAGTTTCTGAGGAAACTTAACTCGTGGGAGATGAGGAAACTTAACTCGTTGGAGAAGTCGAAGAAATTTAACGCGGAGGTGACGAAGAAACTTAACTCGCACTCTCCCCGCGTCGTGGATTTGTGTACCGGGTCCGGGGCACTCGCGCTGTACGTCGCCCACTATGTGCCGCAGACCCAGGTGTGGGCAGTGGAGCTAGCCGACGCCGCCCTGGCCTACACCCGGCGCAATGCCGCAACCGCTGCGCGCGGCGGGGCGGGTTCTGTGAACGTGGTGCAGGGCGACGTCACCGACGCCCAGCTTTTGTCGAAGCTGCATGGCACCGTTGACCTCGTGCTCACCAACCCGCCCTACGTTCCGGAGACCCCAGACTTGGACCCGGAGGTCTACCAGGATCCGCACGATGCGGTGTTTGGCGGAGTAGACGGCATGGAGACCATCAACGCGATGATTCCGACCATCGCCGCGCTGCTGCGCCCCGGCGGGCATGTGGGCATTGAGCACGACGACGAGACCTCCCAACAGGTGCAGGAAGCCCTGCGCGCGCACGGCGGCTTCAGCGATATCGAGGTGCTCAAGGACCTCACTGGCACCGCACGATTTGTCACAGCGAAGCGAGGAGTACAGTAGATTGGTCGAAGATTGGTCGACAAGCCGATAGGAACGGGATTGAAGGAGAGACCAATGCAGGGACAGATTTATAACTGTGCGGACGCTAGTGAGCGCGAAGAAGGTATGGCACTTGCCGTCAAAGCGGCCAAGTCAGGTCGACTCGTCGTGATGCCCACCGACACGCTCTACGGGTTGGGCTGCGCTGCCTTCGATAATGACGCCGCTGCGAGCCTGTTGGCCACCAACACCGCGGCCGGACATGCGCCGGTGCTCGGGATCCTGGGACACCGTAAAAGGCCTTGTCGCCTCTTTGGATGACACCGCACAAACGCTTATCGAGGCCTTCTCGGTGGGTTTGTCCATCGACCGCAAGCGCCTCGCTTCCGAACTGGCGATACCCGGCACGGGATGCGCGCCCCGCACTCGTATTACGGCTTTCGCGAGGGCCATCTGTCTCCGCGAATATCTCCGGCCAAACCCCGCCGACCACCGCGATTGCCGCCAAGCAGCAGCTGGGCAAGGCCGTCACGGTCTATCTGGATGGGGGAGAGGCCGAGGTGGGCAAGCCCTCCACCATTATCGATCTGTCCGGTCCGCGCCCCTACCTCTTGCGCGAAGGCGCGCTGAGCGCCGAGCAGATCGGCGAGGTCATCGGAGTGTCTGCAGAGTCCTTGCGCACCCGACCGGGTAGCCAATCCTCTTAAGGAGACATCAGTGGCTGGAACCGGAGTGCCGCTGCGCGAACTGGCGTTGATCATCTTCGTCGCAGCGGCGTTTACCTACCTCACCACCGGACTGGTGCGCAGCGTCTTGGTGCGCAGCGGCCAGGTGGCGGAGATTCGTCTGCGTGATAGTCACTCGCAACCGACCCCGCAGTTGGGTGGCGTTGCCATGTTCACGGGGTTTGGGGCCGCTGTGTACCTAGCGGGCCAGCTTCCAGCCTTGACTCGCGGGTTTATGCCGGTCACGCCGGAGATGAATGCTGTGCTGTGGTCAGCCGCGGCCATTGTCATCGTCGGCGTGGTGGATGATCTGGTGGAGCTGAGTGCTCTGGTCAAGCTCATCGGGCAATTGGTGGCCGCGGCCATCATGAGCGGTCTAGGTCTGACGTGGACTCTTCTCTTCTTGCCCTTTGGTGATGGGACCACGGTTATCCTCGACCAGGTCCAGGGAACACTCTTGACTACCTTCTTTACGGTTCTGCTCATCAACGCAATCAACTTCGTGGACGGGCTCGATGGGCTGGCCGCCGGGCTGGGCATGATTGCTGGTGGCGCCATCTTGGTCTTCTCGCTGACCGTGCTGCATGACCAGGGTGGAGCGGTGTCGGCCTATCCGCCGGCGATCATCGCGGCGGCACTCGTGGGCGTGTGCGCCGGGTTCCTCCCGCATAACTTCGAGCCCTCCCGCATTTTCATGGGGGATAGCGGGGCGATGTTGATCGGTTTGTTGCTTGCCGCGGCGTCGACCTCAGCGTCGGGCAAGATCAACATGTCGCTGTATGGAACCGTGGACATCGTGGCGCTGATGTCACCTGTCATCGTCGTTGTTGCTGCGGTCTTTATTCCAGTCCTCGACCTTGTCTGGGCCGTGATCCGGCGCGTATCCCAGGGGCGCTCGCCCTTTGCCGCGGACAAGGCCCACATCCACCACCGGCTGCTCTCACTGGGGCATACTCACCGCCGCACCGTGTTGGTGCTGTACCTGTGGGTCTCTGCGGTGGCCTTTGGGGCCGTCTCCTTTTCCATCGTTCCCGCGCCCGTGGCCGTCGTACTAGCGGCTGTCGCGCTCGTTGTGGCCTTCGGCGTGACTCTGATTCCGCTGCGTCAGGGGAAGCTTGGGCGCCAGCCGCGTCCCACCAGCGTGGTGGTGGAAACGGATCCCTCCTGAGGTAGGGTATGGGGCTGTGACTGATTCAACGACCTCCGAAGAGCTTTCGCCGTACGACGATCATCGGCGTCCCCTCAAGCGTGCGCTCCGCCTCGGGGCCATCGGCCTTGTCGTCGTGACCATCGCGTCCCTGGCTATCTGGGGTGGTGTCCGCGGGTTGCCTGGCATCTGGGGAGTGCTCGTCGGCGCCGCTATCGGAGGCGGCTTCGTGCTCTTTACCGCAGCCTCGGTGCTCCTTACCGCGCGGACTACTCCCTCGACCACGATGGCTGTGGTGCTCGGCGGCTGGTTGCTCAAGGTGGTCATCCTGATTATGGTGCTGTTGCTGATTAAGGACTTGGAGTTCTATGACACGATGGCGCTGTTTGTGACTGTGCTGCTAGCCCTGGCGGTGACGCTGGGAACCGAGGTCTGGGGCGTGATTACATCCAACGTGACCTACGTGTCCTAGCCAGCCTCGACCTTTTAGACTGAGCCACTGCTTCCGGTGACCCCGGGAGGGTGGCTTTTTGTGTAGTAAAGCGGTGGCAGCAACAGTGCCCGTTACCCCCGTCAAGGTGGGAAAACGCGGGTATGTGACCAAATACACTTGGCAGGGTTTCGGCAGAATGTGGGCGTTTTATAGGGCCCGTTGGCACTAGGCTGTGCCTTTAGGGCCGCAACGGGGCCCCCACGTGCGAAAACTTGAGGGCGAACTGATAGCATTCTCTTCGGGTTACCGCGGGTTAGCGTCATGCTATCCCGAAAAAGTACGGTTTATCCTTGCCCTGTTTACGCTGATGTGCGACGGAGTCCGTGGACAGGGCAAAGAGCTTGAGACGTCCATCGCACCACATAGCCTTCGACAAGCTGTGTGGCCCGAACACGGGAGAGAACGCTGAGCGTTACGACATTGGCCATGAAGGGTGAGTTTCACGCACCCGAACTGGATCCAGAATTTTTCCCGGGGCACGTAACCGATGATGGTGAAGTCGTCGATCTTCTTTTCGCCGATTTCGCCAACGGTTGGTTCGCTTTGGATCGCATCATGCTGGTTCGCCTGTTCATGGCGGCCATCCTGGTGCTCCTTTTTGTTGTCGCCTTCAGGAACCCGAAGCTGGTTCCTAAAGGATTGCAAAACGTAGCGGAGCATGCGATTGACTTCGTACGAATTCACATCGCAGAAGACATCTTGGGCCGCAAGGAAGGGCGTCGATTCCTTCCGATCTTGGCCACGATCTTCTTCGGTGTTTTGTTCTGGAACGTAGCAACTATTGTTCCAGCTCTAAACATCTCTCCGAACGCTCGTATTGGTATGCCAATCGTGCTGGCTGTCGTCGCGTACATCGCCATGATTTACGCCGGCGCTAAGCGCTTTGGCTTCGGCAAGTTCATCAAGTCCTCGGTGGTTATTCCTAACCTGCCGCCGTTGCTGCACGTACTTGTCGTGCCGATTGAGGCATTCTCTACGTTTGTCATGCGCCCAGTCACGCTGGCTCTTCGTCTGATGGCGAACTTCCTGGCTGGCCACCTCATTTTGGTCCTGTTGTACTCGGCAACGAACTTCTTCTTCTTCCAGTTCAACGGTTGGACTGCACTGAGTGGCCTAACGCTGGTCGCGGCGGTTCTGTTCACGATTTACGAAATCATCGTCATCTTCCTGCAGGCATACATCTTCGCCCTGCTGACGGCGGTATACATCGAACTATCGCTGCATGCAGATTCGCACTAACAACAACGCGAACCTCGCGGTTAACTAAATACCCCAAAACCACCACATCCCCCGCGGAAGAGTCCGTGGGAAAACATTGAAAGGGAACGACTTTCATCATGAACGAAATCATTCTTGCTCAGGCCGCTGACGAGTCCACCCTCAAGGGTCTCGGTGCCATCGGCTACGGCATCGCAACCATCGGCCCGGGTCTGGGCATCGGTATCCTCGTCGGCAAGACCGTCGAGGGCATGGCACGTCAGCCGGAGATGGCTGGCCAGCTGCGTACCACCATGTTCCTGGGTATCGCCTTCGTTGAGGCCCTCGCCCTGATCGGCCTCGTTGCAGGCTTCCTGTTCTAAAGAGCGCTTTACACAAAGTAAATCGAACTTTAAGAACGGAGCCCCATGAACAACGTCATTTACTACCTTGCAGCGGAAGGAAGTGAGCTCCTGCCGCTGGAGAGCGGCAACTCCATCCTTCTGCCCAAGATGTACGACTTGGTCTGGTCTCTCATTCCGTTCGCCATCATCCTGATTGTGTTCTGGAAGTTCGTTCTTCCGGCATACAACAAGATGTTGCAGGAGCGTGAAGACCGGATCGAAGGTGGCCTTAAGCGTGCGGAGGCTCAGCAGGCCGAAGCAAAGGCCGCTCTGGAAAAGTACAATGCTCAGCTCGCTGACGCGCGAGCAGAGGCTGCGGAGATTCGTGAGCAAGCGCGTGAGCGCGGCAAGCTGATCGAGGCAGAGGCTAAGGAAGCTGCAGAAGAAGAATCTCGTCGCATTCTGACCGCTGGCGAGAAGCAGCTTCAGGCTTCCCGCGCACAGGTCGTGTCTGAGCTGCGTTCCGACATCGGGCAGAACTCCATCAACCTGGCAGAGAAGCTGCTCGGCGGCGAACTTTCGGACGCCACCAAGCAGTCCTCCACCATTGATAACTTCCTGTCCGAGCTCGACACTGTGGCACCGGCCGGAAAGTAGGCAACGATGAAGGCAGCTAGCCGCGAAGCACTCGCTACCGTTGAGTCCAAGCTGGATGAGTTCCTCTCCGGTGACCGCTCGGTAGCGACTGCTACCCAGGCAGGCCAGGACCTCTTCGAGGTGGTCCGCGTCCTCGACGGCGACCGCGAGCTGCGCGTCGCACTGACCGACGACGCCGCCACCTCCGAGGAGCGCAAGTCCCTGGTCCAGACCCTTTTCGGCGGCAAGGTTTCCCCGGTAGCACTGCAGGTGCTCCAGGAGGCAGCCGCCGCACAGTGGTCGACGCCGCGTGATATCGCCCGTGGCCTTATCATCCTTGGCCGCCGCGCACTGCTGCGTGGCGCTGAGTTTGAGGGCAAGCTGGGCCAGGTGGAAGACGAACTCTTCTCCCTGTCGCGCGTGCTTGACCGCGAAGGCGAACTGACCCAGCTGCTTTCAGACCGTACTGCGACGTCCGACCGCAAGGTTGGACTGCTGGCAAGCGTGCTCTACGGCAAGGTCACGATGGTTACTGAAGCCCTCGCGCTGCAGGCCATTGGCCGCCCGGAGCAGAACCCGATTGATGATCTCGCCGGTTTGGCGGACACTGCAGCTAAGCTGCAGGGCCGTACCATCGCGCGCGTGACCTCGGCGGGTGAGCTGAACGATAGCCAGCGGGCAGCACTCGCTGAAAAGCTGGGCAAAATTTATGGTCGTGCGATGTCCATCCACTCTGAGGTTGACACCAGCCTCCTCGGTGGTATGACCATCCGCGTCGGCGACGAAGTCATCGATGGCTCGACGGCAGGCAAGATTGCCCGCCTTCGCGCGCAGATGGCATAAGCCGAAACGACAGAAACGATTAAGTAATTGCTGGAAGATACTACCGAGAGCAGGAAGAACATGGCGGAGCTGACGATCTCCTCCGACGAGATCCGTAGCGCGATTGCGAACTACACCTCGAGCTACTCCGCGGAGGCCTCCCGTGAGGAGGTCGGCGTGGTCATTTCGGCAGCTGACGGTATTGCGCAGGTTTCGGGCCTGCCGTCCGTCATGGCGAATGAGCTGCTCGAGTTCCCCGGCGGCGTGATTGGCGTCGCACAGAACCTTGACACCAATTCCATCGGTGTCGTGGTCTTGGGCAACTTCGAGTCGCTTAAAGAAGGCGACGAGGTCAAGAGGACCGGCGAGGTTCTCTCCATCCCTGTGGGCGAGGAATTCCTCGGCCGCGTTATCAACCCCCTGGGCCAGCCGATTGACGGCATGGGCCCGATCACCGCTGAAGAGGACCGCGTCCTCGAGCTGCAGGCACCGTCCGTGCTGCAGCGTCAACCGGTGGAAGAGCCGATGCAGACCGGCATCAAGGCTATTGACGCAATGACCCCGATTGGTCGTGGTCAGCGTCAGCTGATCATTGGTGACCGCAAGACGGGTAAGACCGCCGTCTGTATCGACACCATCCTGAACCAGAAGGCTAACTGGGAATCTGGCGACAAGAACAAGCAGGTCCGCTGCATCTACGTCGCCATCGGCCAGAAGGGCTCCACCATCGCTGGTGTGCGCCACACCCTGGAGCAGCACGGCGCTCTGGAGTACACCACCATCGTGGCTGCTCCGGCATCCGACGCCGCCGGCTTCAAGTGGCTGGCACCGTTCTCCGGTGCAGCTCTGGGTCAGCACTGGATGTACCAGGGCAACCACGTCCTGATCATTTACGATGATCTGACCAAGCAGGCTGAGGCCTACCGTGCGATTTCCCTTCTGCTGCGCCGTCCGCCGGGCCGCGAGGCTTACCCGGGCGACGTCTTCTACCTCCACTCCCGTCTGCTGGAGCGTGCTGCAAAGCTCTCCGACGACATGGGTGCAGGTTCCATGACCGCACTGCCGATCATCGAGACCAAGGCGAACGACGTCTCCGCCTTCATTCCGACCAACGTTATTTCTATTACCGACGGCCAGGTCTTCCTGGAGTCCGACCTGTTCAACCAGGGCGTCCGTCCGGCAATTAACGTCGGTGTGTCCGTCTCCCGTGTTGGTGGTGCCGCACAGACCAAGGGCATGAAGAAGGTTGCCGGTAACCTCCGTCTCGAGCTGGCCGCCTACCGTGACCTGCAGGCCTTCGCGGCCTTCGCATCCGACCTGGATCCGGCTTCCAAGGCTCAGCTGGAGCGCGGTGAGCGCCTCGTCGAGCTGCTCAAGCAGTCCGAGTCCTCCCCGCAGCCTGTCGAGTACCAGATGGTGTCCATCTTCCTCGCAGACCAGGGCATCTTCGACGTCGTTCCCGTCGAGGACGTACGCCGCTTCGAGAAGGAGCTGCACGATCACCTCAACTCTGCAACCCCGCAGGTGTTCGAGCAGATCCAGGGCGGTACCGCTCTGACCGACGAGTCCAAGGATGCACTTGTTGCAGCAGCAAAGGACTTCACTCCGTCCTTCCGCACCACCGAGGGCAACAACCTCGGCACCGAGGCGCCGGTTGACCCGCTGGCCGCGGATGACGTGAACAAGACCGAGCTCAACGTCTCCCGCAAGACGGCCAAATAGAGTTTCGCACGCTCTAAGAATTAACCGTCTAGAAAGAGAAGGGAGGAGCGAACACCATGGCTAATCTTCGTGAACTGCGTGACCGTATCCGGTCCGTCAATTCCACCAAGAAGATCACCAAGGCACAGGAGCTCATTGCTACCTCGCGCATTACCAAGGCTCAGGCCAGGGTAGAAGCGGCGCAGCCTTATGCACGTGAATTGTCCAACGTGCTCAATAAGCTGGCGGCGCACACGTCCCTGGATCACCCGATGCTCCGGGAGCGTGAAGATGCCAAGGTTGCCGCCATTCTCGTGGTCTCTTCTGACCGCGGTATGTGCGGTGGCTACAACAACAACATCTTCAAGAAGGCGGCCGAGCTGGAGGCTCTGCTCAAGAGCGAGGGTTTCGAGACCGTCCGCTACGTCACCGGTAACAAGGGCGTTGGCTTCTACAAGTTCCGTGAGGCCGAGGTCGCAGGCAGCTGGACTGGATTCTCGCAGGATCCGACCTGGGAGAAGACGCACGATGTGCGCCGCCACATTATCGACGGCTTCGTTGCCGGTTCGAATGGCCAGGCTAAGACCCGCGAGGGTATCCACCTGGAGGGCGATACCGTTCGCGGTTTCGACCAGGTGCACGTTGTGTACACCGAGTTCGAGTCGATGCTGACCCAGACCGCGCGTGTGCAGCAGCTGCTGCCGGTGGTACCGGTTATTGAGGAAGAGGACTACAACATGGGTGAGTCCGCGCTTTCCGACGCCGAGCCGAACAATCAGATCACTCCTGATTACGACTTCGAGCCGGACGCGGACACCCTGATGGAAGCGCTGCTTCCGCAGTATGTGTCCCGCCTCCTGTTTGCGATGTTCTTGGAGTCCTCGGCCTCCGAGTCCGCCGCACGCCGTACCGCAATGAAGTCTGCAACTGATAACGCTACCGAGCTGGTCAAGGACCTCTCGCGCGTGGCCAACCAGGCTCGTCAGGCGCAGATTACCCAAGAAATCACAGAGATCGTCGGTGGCGCTGGGGCGCTCGCCGAAAGCGCAGAAAGTGACTAGATTATGACTACAGCTCTGCAAGAGCAGAACACACAGTCGTCGGCTACCGCCGGCCGTGTGGTGCGTGTCATCGGTCCGGTCGTCGACGTGGAGTTTCCGCGTGGCGGGCTGCCGGCACTGTACAACGCACTGACCGTCGAGGTGACCCTCGAGGCTGTTGCAAAGACCGTCACCCTTGAGGTCGCTCAGCACCTCGGTGACAACCTCGTTCGTGCCGTGTCCATGGCTCCGACCGACGGCCTCGTCCGCGGTGCCGCCGTGACCGACACCGGCAAGCCGATTTCCGTGCCGGTGGGCGATGTGGTCAAGGGCCACGTCTTCAACGCCCTCGGTGACTGCCTTGACCAGCCGGGTCTGGGCCGCGATGGCGAGCAGTGGGGCATTCACCGCGAGCCGCCGGCTTTCGACCAGCTCGAGGGTAAGACCGAGATTCTGGAGACCGGTATTAAGGTCATCGACCTGCTGACCCCGTACGTCAAGGGCGGCAAGATCGGCCTCTTCGGTGGTGCAGGTGTGGGTAAGACCGTTCTTATCCAGGAGATGATTACTCGTATCGCACGCGAGTTCTCCGGTACCTCTGTCTTCGCCGGCGTCGGCGAGCGTACCCGTGAGGGCACCGACCTCTTCCTCGAGATGGAAGAGATGGGCGTTCTCCAGGACACCGCACTTGTCTTCGGCCAGATGGATGAGCCGCCAGGAGTCCGTATGCGCGTGGCTCTGTCCGGCCTGACCATGGCGGAGTACTTCCGCGATGTGCAGAACCAGGACGTGCTGCTGTTCATCGACAACATCTTCCGTTTCACCCAGGCCGGTTCTGAGGTGTCGACCCTGCTGGGCCGTATGCCTTCCGCCGTGGGCTACCAGCCGACTCTGGCTGATGAGATGGGTGTGCTGCAGGAGCGTATTACCTCCACCAAGGGTAAGTCCATTACCTCCCTGCAGGCCGTCTACGTTCCGGCCGATGACTACACCGACCCGGCTCCGGCGACCACCTTCGCCCACCTCGACGCCACCACCGAGTTGGACCGTGGTATTGCTTCGAAGGGTATTTACCCGGCAGTGAACCCGCTGACCTCTACCTCTCGTATTCTGGAGCCGTCCATCGTGGGCGAGCGCCACTACGAGGTTGCACAGCGCGTCATCGGTATTCTGCAGAAGAACAAGGAGCTTCAGGACATCATCGCCATCCTTGGTATGGACGAGCTGTCTGAGGAAGACAAGATCACCGTTCAGCGTGCTCGCCGTATCGAGCGCTTCCTGGGCCAGAACTTCTTCGTCGCAGAGAAGTTCACCGGCCTGCCGGGCTCCTACGTGCCGCTGGCCGATACCATCGATGCTTTCGAGCGCATCTGCAACGGCGAATTCGACCACTACCCGGAGCAGGCCTTCAACGGCCTGGGTGGCTTGGACGACGTCGAGGCTGCGTACAAGAAGCTGACTGAGAAGAAGTAGGGAGAGGCACATGGCTGACATCACCGCCGAATTGGTTTCCGTCGAGCGCCTGCTGTGGACCGGAAAGGCCACCATGGTGACGGCTGAGACCACCGAGGGTGAGATCGGCGTGCTTCCTGGCCATGAGCCCATGGTCGGTCAGTTGATCGACAATGGTGTTGTGACCATCCACCCAGTCGACGGCGAGCGCCGCGTCGCTGCCGTCCAGGGTGGCTTCCTCTCCGTATCCGAGAATAAGATCACCGTCCTCGCCGATTGGGCTATCTGGGCTCGCGAGGTCGATGAGGCTCAGGCGCAGGAAGACCTGAAGTCTGAGCGCGAGCTCACGAGGTCCCGCGGCGAAGCTGCATTGCGCGCCGTCCGCCGCTTCAACAGCTAACGGATGAGCGGAGAGGGAAACGACGGGCAGCAATGACCGCCCTTCCCACTCTCACCTAGGAACCCCACAACCTCGATAAGAGGGGGTGGGGTTCCTTCGTCTTCTTCGCCCCAAGACGAGTAACTCTGAGCAATGAGTAGCATTGCTTAGTCCAACGGCGGTACAATCAACCCATGAATTCACAGGTGCTTCAGGGGCTAACGATTCTTTTAGGTCTGTGTGCACTGGTCCTTCTGGTTTTCCTCATCCTAGCGGCGGTGCGCTTTTTCACCGTGCGCTCCCGCGGCACGAGCATTCTTTTGCGCCACCTACCGTCGAAGGACTCTCATTCTTGGCGTCATGGTCTCGTGCGCTATGACGGCGAGTATATGGACTACTTCAAGCTTCGCTCCGTCATGCCGCGCGCCAACAAGCGCTTCAATCGCCTCGACATCGAACTGGGCAGCACCCGCCCAATGGACGATGACGAGGCTTCTTTTATGCCCTCCGGCCACGAGATCATCCAGATCAGCGTCGATGGGCAGGACTATGAGATCGCCTCCGATGCGCAGGGAATTATGGCCCTGAACGCGTGGGTGGAGTCGGCCCCATCGAAGCGCCAAGAAAAGCTGGACTATCACCAAATGCGTCAACGGGTTACCCGTTTGCCTAAGAAGTAGCGCTCAACGATAGGGTAGAGGGCATGCGTCTTGTCATCGCCCAATGCTCCGTAGACTACGTCGGCCGCCTCGACGCTCACCTTCCGATGGCGGATCGGCTCATCCTCATTAAGGCCGATGGTTCGGTATCTATTCATGCGGATGATCGCGCCTACAAGCCTCTGAACTGGATGACACCACCATGCACCTTTGAAGAGTCGGCGATTGAGGATATCGACGGCGAAGACACAGGAGAAAAGCTGTGGCTGGTGGAGAACCCGAAGGGTGAGCAGCTACGCATCACCATTGCTGAAATCCACCAGGACATCACTATGGAGCTGGGGGAAGATCCCGGCCTAGTCAAGGATGGCGTGGAAGCGCACCTGCAGGAGCTGCTGGCCGAGCACATCGAAACGTTGGGGGAGAAGTACTCGCTAGTGCGTCGCGAGTACCCCACGGCTATCGGGCCGGTGGACATCATGGCCAAGAATGCCAAGAACGAGTTCGTCGCCGTGGAGGTAAAACGCCGCGGGGGCATCGATGGCGTCGAGCAGCTCACGCGTTACCTCGAACTGCTGAACCGCGACGATTTGCTTGCGCCGGTCCACGGTGTCTTCGCAGCGCAGGAAATCAAGCCCCAAGCACGGACCTTGGCGGAAGACCGTGGCATCCGTTGCGTCGTCCTGGATTACCAGGAGCTGCGCGGCATCGAATCCAACGAGTTGCGGTTGTTCTAGTGCCACGCCGCAATCGCAGAATCCGCGAAGAGCCACGCTCGCTGCCGCGCGATGGAAGCGCTTTCCTCGGTTCCCAGACTGTAGCTGGGCCGCGCTGGACTAATGGGGAGCCCTTCGTCATGAGGCACGTTGGCAGTGCCGCCGCGCAGAAGTACTACGTATGCCCGGGATGCAATCAGAACATCCCACCCGGGGTGGCGCACATCGTGGCGTGGCCACGGGATACCGGTGGGCGCGCCGATGATCGCCGCCACTGGCACCGGCACTGCTGGGAGCGGCGGTAGGATAGCGGGCATGATTGTTGCCTTTTCCGTAGCACCCACCATCGTGGGTGATGAAAGCGCTGAAATGTCCGAGGCCGTGGCCGAAGCCGTGCGCGTTGTCCGGGCCTCCGGCCTCCCTAATGAGATCAACTCCATGTTCACCATCATCGAAGGTGAGTGGGACGAGGTCTTCGCGGTCATTAAGGAGGCCACCGATGCCGTGCGCGCCGTGTCGCCGCGCACGAGCTTGGTGATTAAGGCCGATATCCGCGAAGGCGTGACCGGGCAGATAACCCAAAAAGTAGATTCCGTTAACCGTTACCTGGAGGAGAATAAGTGACCGGACCGTACGTAGGAGGAGCCCTCGACCTGGGTGCTATCAAGCAGCAGGCGGAGGCGCGGGCACAAGCACAATCCCAGACCGCACACGCCGGAGCGGCCGGAGCTGCTAGATCCGGCGGAGGGATTGCGCCCTTCTTCGAGGTCACCGAGCAGAACTTTGAAAATGATCTGGTGCGCCGTTCTGCGGAGGTACCCGTTATCGCCTTGATCGGCTCGCCGCGCTCACCTGCCTCCGAGCAGCTCAAGAAAGATTTCGAGGAGATGGCCGCCGCCGGTGGGCTGAAGTTCATCGTCGGCTACATCAACGCCGATGTCGTGCCCCAGGTGGCGCAGGTCTTCGGCGTGCAGAATCTGCCGACCACTGTTGCGATTGCCGCCGGCCAGCCCGTCACCAACTTCGAGGGCGGACAGCCGCGAGAGAACCTGGAGCAGTGGGTAGCGGCGATCGTTGACAAGCTCGGCCCCCAGCTCAAGGGCCTACCCGAACAGGGCGAGGCGGGGGAGAGTCCCGCAGAGGAAGTAGCGGACCCACGCCTGAGCCTGGCGGAGGAAGCTCTCAACCGCGGTGATTTCGATTCTGCTATTGCTACCTACGAGGAGATCCTGGCCGCCGAGCCGGACAACGTGGAGATTAAGCAGGCTCGCGATACCACGCTGCTGCTCAAGCGTTTGGACCCGGCGAATCGCAGCGAGGATCCTATCGCTGCGGCGGATGCCGCTCCGGAGGACGTGTCCAAGCAGCTCGATGCCGCCGACGCCGAGGTTGTCGCCGGTGCTCCCGATCGCGCCTTTGAGCGCCTCATTGAGGCTATGAAGCGCACCGCCGGGGATGAGAAGGAACAGCTCAAGACCCGTCTGTTGGAGCTTTTCGGGCTCTTTGATTCGGGTGACCCGCGCGTGCTGGCCGCGCGTACGAAGCTGGCTAGTGCCTTGTATTAATTTCCCTTCCTTGTGGAGTTCCACGAGCAGCTGCAGCCTTCACGGGCGCTTGTTGCACCTCACACTCAACCCTCAGGATTGGCTGATTAAGTCCTCTCCTGAGGGTCTTTTTGTGTCGACGCTGGTATGTGAGGTGTCGCATGCTAAGTTCATTTTGGTGTCATAACGCACACTTTGTTTTTAGCTCTTTCAGGAGGACTCTCATGCGCAATCTCCTCGGCGTCATCGGCGCCACCTCTCTTGCTTTTACCCTCGCCGCCTGCGGAAGCGATAGCGCCGGTGGCTCCAACTATGTTCGCGTTCTCGGCACTGAGCCGCAGCAGGGGCTTATCCCCGCGATGACGAATGAGAACGGCGGCGGACGCATCGTCGACATGCTGTATTCCGGGTTGGTGTACTACGACGCCGAGGGCAACGTGCACAACGAGATGGCGGAGTCCATCGACAAGGAAGGGGAGAAGACCTACAAGGTCACGCTCAAGCCCGACCTGAAATTCTCCGACGGTTCCGCTGTGACCGCGGATACCTTTGTCGATACGTGGAATTACGCGGTGGCCAACGAACAGCTCAACGAGAGCTTCTTCTCCTCCATCAAGGGATACGGGGAAGGCGTCAAGGAAATGGAGGGCCTCAAGGTCATCGATGAGCGTACCTTCACCATCGAGCTCACCCAGCCGGAGAGTGATTTCCCGAGCCGCTTGGGCTACAACGCTTACTTCCCGGTTCCAGCGGCCGCGCTGGAGGACCCGCAGGCTTTCGGCGAGACTCCGGTGTCCAATGGCCCCTACAAGATTAAGGAATGGAACCACAACCAGAACCTGATCATCGAGCCCAACCCGGAATACAAGGGCGACCGTGCTGCACAAAACGACGGCATCGAGTTCGCCTTCTACGCTGATTCCAGTGCGGCCTACATGGACCTGTTGGCGAATAACCTCGATGTCCTGGAAGCTATCCCGTCCTCTGCTTTCGGCAGCTATGAGCATGACCTGGCCGGCCGCCAGGAAACCAAGCCGGCCGCCACCTACCTGGAAATGTCCATCCACATGGAGACCCCGCACTTTAGTGGGGAAGAGGGCACGCTGCGCCGCAAAGCAATCTCGATGGCCATCAACCGTGAGGAAATCGCGGAGACCATCTTCCATGGCACCCGCACACCGGCCCGCGAGTTCACCTCACCGGTCCTCAATGGCTACAACGACAGCTTGCCCGGATCGGAGAACCTGGATTACAACCCGGAGGAGGCAAAGAAGCTGTGGGCGGAGGCCGATAAGAAGTACGGTGCTTTTGAAGGCTCGTTCCCCATCAACTACAACACCGATGGTGACAACAAAGATTGGGCCGATGCCGTAGCCAACAACATCAGCAACACCTTGGGCATCCAGGCCGTGGGGAACCCCTACCCGGACTTCAAGTCCTTCCGCGATGCCTACCGCACCGAGCGAATGGACGGTGCCTACCGCACGGCGTGGTTCGCCGACTATCCTTCCATGGGCAACTTCCTCGGGCCAAACTTCACCACGGGTGTCGCCTCCAATGACTCGAAGTACTCCAACCCGGAGTTTGATGAGCTCATCGTCAAGGCCAACGGCGCCGCAAATGAGGAGGAAGCCGCGAAGCTCTACAACCAGGCACAGGAGCTGTTGCTGCGTGACCTTCCTTCGATCCCGCTGTTCTACCCGAACGTGGTCGGCGGCTGGTCCGAGAACGTCCAGGACGTGACCTTCAACTGGAAGTCCCTGCCGGTGTACTACGCGGTGAAGAAGAACTAGCGCTCTGGTCCTACTGGCACACCGCAACACGATTACAGTAGGGTGGCATGACCTCCGTACTTTTTCTTTGTAATACCAACCGCGGTAAGTCCCAGATGGCGGCTGCCTTAGCCAGGAAGCATGCGCCCGACTGGGAGATTCACTCCGCAGGAGTAAAGACCACTGAACAGCATCGTGAGCAGGGCGTTAATGCTGAGGCGCAGGCCTCCCTTGCAAAGGTCGGCGCCGACATGGCAGGTACGCCGACCTTGATTGATTCCGACCTCGCATCTTCGGTGGACCACGTCATCATCGTCGGTGATGCCGACTATGACGGAGTGGCTGAGCGTTGGGAGATTGAGGACCCGTCCGTACGCGGCCTAGAGGGAGATGAGCGAATGGATGCGCTGCGCGATGACATTGATGCTCGCGTACGAGCTTTCCTTGGTGCACACGCGCAGGACTGAAAACTAAAACTGCCCCAGTTGCCAAAGAACCCCGCCGAGATTCAAGATCTGGCCAGAACTTTGGCAACTGGGGCAGTTGTGTCTCTCAGGCCTTGCTTGCGACGAGCGTGAGCACGCGCCGAGCCAGGCTCGGCGCTAGGCCGCGCAGCTTAGCCGCGGAAGGCATACCACTGCACCGAGTTGGCCGGCAGGTGTAGCTGGACGTGGTTGCCTTCGGAGCGCACGCGGTGGGCAAGGTCGTTGCCAGCACCTTGGTAGACGGCGTCGTCGGTGTTGATGACCAGTTCCCACTCACCGTCGCGCGGCACCCAGAGGTCATAGTTGGGCACGGAACTTCCGGAGAAGTTGCACACTGCCAGCAGCGCGGAGCCATCCTTGCCGTAGCGCACGTAGCCGAGCATGTTGTTGTTAGCATCATCGGCCTTGACCCACTGGAAGCCGTCCTGGGTGAAGTCCTGCGTCCAGAGTGCCGGGTGCTGCTTGTACACCGCGTTGAGGTCGCGCACCAGGCGTTTAATGCCGTGGTGCCACTCGTTGCCCCAGCCCTCCAAGTTGGACCAGTCCACGGAGTGGCCTTCGGCCCATTCGGTGGTCTGGCCAAACTCTTGGCCCATGAACATCAGCTGCTTGCCCGGGTGGGAGAACATGTAGCCATACAGCGCGCGCAGGCCCGCGGCCTTGTTCCAGTCATCGCCCGGCATACGTTCCCACAGGGAGCCCTTGCCATGGACCACTTCGTCGTGGCTAAACGGCAGCACATAGCGCTCCGAGTAGGCGTAGACCATGGAGAAGGTGAGCTCACCGTGGTGGTACCGGCGGTGAATCGGCTCGTGCTTGAAGTACTCCAGGGTGTCGTTCATCCAGCCCATGTTCCACTTCAGGCTAAAGCCCAGGCCGCCCTCATGCGTCGGGGCGGTCACGCCTGGCCAGGAGGTGGATTCTTCGGCGATGGTCAGCACGCCCGGGTGGGTGCGGTTCAGGGTGGCGTTGGTCTCCTGAAGGAACTGGACGGCCTCGAGGTTCTCGCGGCCGCCGTAGATATTGGGCAGCCACTCTTCGCGGGAGTAGTCGAGGTAGAGCATGGATGCCACGGCGTCGACACGCAGGCCGTCGATGTGGAACTCCTCGGCCCAGTAGAGAGCATTGGCCACGAGGAAGTTGCGCACCTCGTTGCGACCGAAGTCGAAGACATAAGTTCCCCAGTCGGCCTGCTCGCCGCGGCGCGGATCCGGGTGCTCGTAGAGTGCCTGGCCATCGAAGCGGCCCAGCGCCCACTCATCCTTGGGGAAGTGTGCGGGAACCCAGTCGACGAAGACGCCGATGCCTGCCTTGTGCAGGTCGTTGATAAGCGCGCGCAGCTCATCCGGAGAGCCCCAGCGCGCCGAGGGAGCGTAGTAGCCGAGACCTGGTAGCCCCAAGAGCCGCCGAAGGTGCTCGGCCACGGCCAGCTCACGTGGTAATACCGTGGTCTAGAAGGGAGGGGATGAGCTCTTCGCGCAAGGTGTTGTAGTTGGCGCCCACCTTCCAGGAGCCGACGTGGAGCTCATAGACACTCATCGGGACGTCGAGGTCCCCGGTGCGCTTGCTCATCCACTCCTCATCGCTCCACTCGAAGTTGGAGCGGGCCACCACGGAGGCGGTCTCCGGCGGGGCAATGGTGCGCTTGGCCAGGGGATCAGCCTTATCGATGCGCGGAGAGTTCTTGCCGTGGACCGCAAACTTATAGCGCTCGCCTTCGCCCACACCGGGGATGAAGACCTCCCAAATGCCCGTGGAGCCAAGGCAACGCATGGGGTACTGGGTAGGGTTCCAGCCGCAGAAGTCACCGACGACGGCCACGCCCTCCGCGTTGGGCGCCCACACGGCAAACGCGGTGCCTTCGACTACGCCCATGTCGGTGGTGTAGCTCTTGAGGTTGGCACCGAGCACTTCCCACAAGCGCTCGTGGCGGCCCTCGCCGATGAGGTGCTGATCCAAGGTGCCCAGGGTAGGCAGGAAGTGGTAGCCATCCGCTACCTCGATGGCGGGCTGGCCCGGATAGGTGATGCGCAGGCGGTAGTCTGCTTCTTCGGCGAGCGGGGCCTCCCAGATATCATCCCCAACCGCGCGCATGGCGAGGGTTTCGGTGGCGGTGACGAGCTCGACGGCTTCGGCACCGGGGCGGCGAGTGCGGACGGTTCCATCGTGCCAACCATAGAAATCATGGGGCGCGTGGTGGCGGCAGTGGTTGAGGCGTTCGAGGTCTGAGGCCGGGATGTTCATACAGACCAAATTACCCAAGAACACGTGCTCGCGGGGCAGAAAAGAAACCCCGCGCTACCCATGAAGGGGGTATGGATTCAGCGCGGGGTTTCAGTCGCTTTAAAACTTAAGCGCGGTAGTCCTTCACACGACGCCACGCAATGCGTTCCTGCAGGTCATGGTGGGCTGGCGGGAGGATGAAGACGTGGGCGACGTCGCGAAGCGGCTCTAGGCGCACGAAGTTGCGGTCGGACCATTCGTAGGCGGCACCACTGATGGTGTCCTGCACCGTGAAGTGTTCACCCGGGTGGCGGCCCACGGCGGCCAAGTCCAAGAAGACCGTGGCCTCCTGTGCATTGCGCGGATCGAGGTTGACCACCACGAGCACCACATTGCCGGTAGCGGGATCGGCCTTGGAGTAGGCAATGATGGCCTCGTTATCCGTGTTGTGGAAGCGTAGCGTGCGCAGCTGCTGGAGGGCCGGGTTTTCGCGGCGGATGACGTTGAGTAGGCGAATATAGGATTCCAGGGAATCCCCGGACTTCAGCGCTGCCTGGAAGTCACGCGGGCGCAGCTCGTACTTCTCTGAGTCGAGATATTCCTCGCTGCCCGGCTTGACGGCCTGGTGCTCGTAGAGCTCGAAGCCCGAGTACACGCCCCACAGCGGGGAAAGCGTGGCCGCCAGGGTGGCGCGGATGGCGAACATGGCGCGCCCACCGGTCTGCAGGGACTCGTGGAGGATATCCGGGGTATTGACAAAGAGGTTGGGCCGGCAGATATCGGCCTGCTCTACGTGCATCTGCGCGAACTCGGTGAGCTCGTGCTTGGAGGTCTGCCACGTGAAGTAGGTATAAGACTGCGTAAATCCTGCCTTGGCCAGACCGAACAGACGCGGGGCGCGGGTGAAGGCCTCGGAGAGGAAGATGACCTCCGGGTGGGTGATGTGCACCTTGGAGATCAGCCAGTTCCAAAAGTTGGTCGGCTTGGTGTGCGGGTTATCCACGCGGAAGGTGGTGACACCAGCCTCCACCCAAATCATGACGATGCGGTAGATCTCCGCGTAAATGGCGTCTGGGTCGTTATCGAAATTGAGCGGATAGATGTCCTGGTACTTCTTCGGCGGGTTCTCCGCGTAGGCGATAGTGCCATCGGCCAACACCGTGAAAAATTCCGGGTTGGTCTTGGCCCACGGGTGGTCCGGGGAGGCCTGCAGCGCTAGGTCCAGTGCTACCTCCAGGCCCAAGTCGGCGGCCTTCTTGACCAGTTCCTTGAAGTCCTCCATGGTGCCCAGCTCCGGGTGCGTGGTGGAGTGGTCCTGAATGGCCCAGGGCGAGCCCACATCACCAGGCTCAGCCACCACCGAGTTGTTGCGGCCCTTGCGGTGCACTTCGCCAATGGGGTGGATGGGAGGGAAGTAGACGGTGTCGAACCCCATGGCAGCCACGCGCTCCAGAGCCCGCGCTGTGGTCTTAAACGTGCCGTGCACGGGGTTGCCCTCGTCATCCCACCCGCCGGTCGAGCGCGGGAAGAGCTCGTACCAGGAGTTGTAGAGGGCCTCGCGGCGCTCTACCAGGACCTCGTGGATGTCACCTTCGACCAGCAGGTGGCGCAGCGGGTGGTGGTGGAGGATCTCGGCGACCTCCTCGGAGAGCGCGGTGCGCACGCGCTTGTCGACGTCCACCGTGTCATCCTTGAGCTCCTTCGACGCTTTAAAGAGCAGCTCCGCCTTATCGCTCGGGCACTGGATGGCCGCCTCCTCGAAGAGCTCGGCGCCGTGCAACAGATCGTTGCTGAGCTCCCGCGCCGATTGCCCCGCCTCCATCTTCTTGACCACCGCGTTGCGCCACGTGGACATCGGATCCGACCAGGCATCGATGCGGAAGAACCAACGCCCGGGAGTCGCCGGAGTAAACACCCCGTGGACTCGGTCCTGGTCTTCCGGGTCCACCGTCATGGTCACGGCAGAGGTGGACGGGGATTCGGTGTTCCACACCGACAGCGTCGCGGCGACGGCATCGTGGCCCTCACGCCACACCAGCGCGGTGACAGGGACGACCTCTCCTACTACGGCCTTCGAGGCGGCATTACCGGAGAGGGAGGGGCGGACATCGTCGATACCAAGGCGTTGAGTCATGCCCATAGAATAATGCAGCTGTGTCAGTTTCACCGGGGAAGGAGGATATCAGCCACAATGGTGCGTGTGAACACTCCAGAGCAATTGAGCCAGCAAGACCCTGAATTGATGGAAACCGACGAGGATTGGTTGATTGACTTCCGCGGCGTCGAGCTACGACGCGGCGGGCGCACGCTGGTCGGGCCCGTCGACTGGCAGGTGGAGCTCGATGAGCGTTGGGTCATCATCGGCCCCAATGGCGCGGGCAAGACCTCCCTGGTGCGCATGGCCGCCGCCGAAGAATTCCCGTCCGCAGGCGTGGCTTTCCTCATGGGCGAGCGCCTGGGCAAAACGGATATGCGCGATCTGCGCGCCGCCATTGGCATCTCTTCCGCTGCCGTCCAGCACCGCATCCCGGACAACGAGCGCGTGGATGATCTCGTTGTGTCTGCTGGCTATGCGGTCCTCGGCCGCTGGCGTGAGGACTACCAAGACATGGACTTCTCCCGTGCCGACGAGATCTTGGAACAAGTCGGCGCCGCGCACCTCGCAGAGCGGACCTGGGGCACGCTCTCCGAAGGTGAGAAGAAGCGCGTCATCCTCGCCCGTGCCCTCATGGCCAACCCGGAGCTGCTCATCCTGGATGAGCCCTCCGCGGGCATGGACTTGGGCGGCCGTGAGGACCTCGTGGGCTACTTGGGGGACCTAGCACTCGATGCGGATGCCCCGGCGATTGTCATGATTACCCACCACGTGGAGGAAATCCCTTACGGATTTACCCATGCGATGCTCCTGGATGAGGGTAAGGTCGTGGCCAAAGGACTCATTAACTCTGTCCTGACGTCGGAAAACCTTTCCAAGGCCTTCCACCAACCTATCCAGGTGGATCGCATCGGGGAGAGGTACTTCGCCCGACGAGTCCGCTAACCCCTAGTACATATCTCTCAGTACAAAACCTCAGTACACACCCTCGACGTATACCTCTCGAATTCTGCCCCCCAGCCTGCAGACACGGAAAGTTGCATGAGTCAGTCCATCCACGACAGCCTTGACGCCATCGACCCCGGCGAAACAACGGGCTTTAACGGGGCACGTCTGGCCGCTACTGTCCTCTTGTTGCGCGATACGGCCGAGGGGCTGCGCGTGTGGATCCAAGAACGCGTGCGCACCATGCGCAACTACCCCGGCCACGTCGTCTTTCCCGGCGGCGGGGTAGACCCGCGTGACTTCCCGCCCCGAACCTGGGACTCTGGCGAACTGTGGGCAGGCCGCTCAGTGGTGTCCATGGCACGCCGCATGGGCGTAACCAAGTACAAGGCACACGCCCTTGTCTTCGCCGCCGCCCGGGAGCTTTTCGAGGAGGCCGGCACGCTGTTAGCCATCCGCGAGGACGGCTTGGTCTCCGACGCCTCTCGTTACCACCGCGAGCGCGAGCTGCTAGAAACCCACGAGATTTCCTTCACCGAGTTCCTTGAGCACAACGGCATGCGTGTCGACGCCGACATGCTATTGCCCTGGTCCCGCTGGGCCGGTGAAGATAACAACCACTGGTTCGATACCTTCTTCTTCATCGGTGTACTGCCCGAGGGCCAAGAACCCGATGGGGATACGGGCGAAGCCGATGACGCCGGCTGGTTCGACCCGCAATTGGTCCTCGACGGCTGGCGCGCCGGGCTGGTCCGCCTAGCCATCCCGACGTGGGCCCAGCTCAAGCGCCTCACGTCCTATTCCAGCGTTAAAGAGGTTTTAGATGATGCCTCTTTCTCCGACTTACGCCCAATTATCGGCGACCCGCGCGATGACGAGCGCTACCGCGAATACTTCACCACTTTTCCCGTCGACCGAATTTAATCCACCCCTGAAGAAACCTGCATGAGCTACACCCTGGACGAAGTCTCCTTCCTGCGTGAGAACGCTGCCGCCATCGATACCGCCGCAGCAGACCTGGAGGGGACCAAGAAGGCGCACCTGCGGGACGTCGCCAAGCTGCAGGCCCACTTTGGTGACTACGGGCGTGCCGTGGCCGAACTCATCCAAGCCCGCAGCTCCGGCAAGCTGCCGGGGCAGTGGCTCATGGACCATGACTCCGCCCAACAAGCCACTCCACCCGCAGTGGCGGCTTATCGCGCGCAGTTCCTTCAGGAACGCAACGTGGACATGGTCCACGACCTCACGTGTTCTATCGGCACCGAGGGGCAGGCTTATCGTCCCGGTGCTTATGTGGGCAGCGACCTGGACGCCTCACGCGTAGCCATGGCGCAGCACAACATTGAGCATCCCGTCTTTCGCGCAAATGCGCTGACAACAACGACGACCGCCGAAGTCTGCATCGCCGACCCTGCCCGGCGCCAAGGCGGCAACCGCATTACTCGCCTGGACCAACTTCTGCCCCCGCCAGCAGATCTGCTGGCCACCCACGGCGAGATGGCCATCAAATGCGCACCCGGCATCGACCACTCCGAATGGGAAGGCCTAGCCTGCGTGGTCAGCCTCGACGGAGGGGTGAAGGAAACCTGCCTGTACACCCCAGGCCTGGGAACAGGGAAGAGGGCAGTGGTCCTCAGTACCACGCCAGATGGAATCCACAAGGACGTCATCGACGACGGCGTCACAGAGCACGAGCTACCTGAGGCCGGCCCCATCGGCCGGTTCCTCATCGACCCCGACGGCGCCATCGTGCGCGCCGGGCTGGTGCGCCACTACGCCGCGCGGGAAGGCCTGCACCAACTGGACCCGCGCATTGCTTACCTCACCGGTGACCGCCTGCCGCAAGGCACGTCCGGATTTGAATTCATCGAGATGGTCCCCATGAAGAAGCTCAAGGCGGCCATGGTGGCCCACGATGTTGGTTCGCTGGAAATCCTGGTACGCGGGCAAGACGTGAACCCGGACCAACTGCGCAAGAAGCTCAAACTGAAAGGCTCCACGGCCAAGACTCTCGTGGTCACGCGCATTGGAACGAAGGGAGTCGCGGTGTTGTGCGGACCGCGAGTAGTATCGACCGAAGGTAATTACGCACCCTAATAGTTTCAAAATTTACGGAAGGGGAAGTGCCCACATGCCAGTCATTGTGGCTCTGGTCAAGCACGTACCGGATACGTGGTCAACCAAGACCCTCGAGGCGGACCACACGTTGGACCGCACCTCGGTGGATAACGTCATCGATGAGGTCAACGAGTACTCCGTCGAGCAGGCACTGCGCTTGCGCGACGATAACGCCGACGCCGGCTATTTGGTCGTGGCGCTTACCATGGGCCCGGCCGCTGCCGATGAGGCCCTGCGCAAGGCCCTGGCCATGGGCGCGGACCACGCCGTGCACGTGACGGACGACGCCCTCGCTGGCGCCGACGCCCTGGCCACCGCCTGGGTTCTTAACGCCGCCATCAACAAGGTGGCCGAGAAGTTCGGCGAGGTCCAGGTCATCACCCTGGGCAATAACTCCTCGGATGCCTCCACCGGGCTTATCGCCGGCCTGCTGGCCGAGTACCGCCAGCTGCCCGCGCTCACGGAACTCAAGGCAGCCTCCCTGGCCGGTGCCACTGCCACCGGTACCCGTGAGGATGTCCACGGCCACTGGGAACTCAGCGCCAACCTGCCGGCCATCCTGTCCTTTACGGACAAGGCCGACAAGCCGCGCTTCCCCAACTTCAAGGGCCTGATGGCCGCCAAGAAGGCTGAGGTCACCACGCTCGCCGTGGCCGATCTGGGCATCGACGGCGTGCCGTCCACCACCACGGTTACCGCCTCCGCACAGCGCCCGGCCCGTACCGCCGGTGAGGTCATCACGGATACTGATCCGGCCGTGGCCGCCGCCAAGGTCGCGGACTTCCTGGCCGCCAAGAATCTCATCGAGGGTTAAAGGAGAAAAATTATGTCTCACGTTTATGTCCTAGTTGAGCACGAAGCAGAGCAGCTCAGCCCCGTTACCGGCGAGCTCATCACCGCTGCCCGCGCACTTGGTACCGTCTCCGCCGTCGTCGTGGCCAAGGATGCCGCTACTGCCGCTTCTTTCGACGCCGAATTGGGCAACTTGGGCGCCGCCCAGGTGGTCCAGGCCACCGCCGCGGACTATGAGCAGCGCATCGTCACCCCGGAAGTCGACGCCCTCCACGCCCTGGCCGCCAATAACCCGGCGCCCATCGTGCTGGCCTCCACCCCAACCAACAACGAAATTGCCGGCCGCCTTGCTGCGCGCCTGGGCTCGGGTGCTTTGGTCAACGTCGACGGCATCAATGCCGACGGCAGCGCACACCACACCATCTTCGGTGGTTCCTACGAGACCTCCTCCACGGCCACCGGCTCCGTGGTCTACACCCTGCGCCCGGGAACCGCCACCGCGGAACCGCAGCCGGTCACCGCGGCGCCGGCTCCTTTTGAGCTGCCCGCCGCCACCGCGAAGGACGTCACCGTCACCTCCTTCACCCCGGCTGAGAAGACCGCCCGTCCGGAGCTGACCTCCGCGAAGGTCGTCGTCGCCGGCGGCCGCGGCGTGGGTGACAAGTTCGCCGACGTGGTGGAGCCGCTTGCCGACGCCCTCGGGGCCGCCGTCGGCGCTACCCGCGACGCTGTGGATGAGGGCTTCTACGACCCTGCCTTCCAGATTGGTCAGACCGGCGCGACCGTCTCCCCGAACCTCTACATTGGCCTGGGCATTTCTGGTGCTATCCAGCACACCTCCGGCATGCAGACCTCGGAGACCATCGTCGTGGTCAACCAGGATCAGGACGAGCCCTTCTTCCAGATCGCCGACCTCGGCGTGGTGGGTGACCTCCACGAGATCGCCCCGGCCCTGGCTAAGGAGCTCGAGTCCCGCAAGGGGGCCGGCAACTAATGCCACGCTACCTCGATTACGCAGCCACCCAGCCCATGCGCCAAAGCGCTATTGACGCTTGGGTCAATGCCTCCGGGGCCCTGAACCCGGGCTCGGCCTATGGCTCCGGCCGCAAGGCGCGCTCCGTGCTGGACGACGCCCGCGAGACCGTCGCCGAGCTCCTGGGCTGCGAACCCATCGAGGTAGTCTTCACCTCCTCCGGCACGGAGGCGGATAACATTGCCATCCAGGGTCTTTTCCGTGCTGCGCACAGCGCAGCGCGCAGCGGGAGCGCTGCACAAGAATCGTCGAAACGAATCATCTCGACCCCCATCGAGCACCCCGCCGTCCTGGAGACCGTAGAGAAGCTGCGCGCTGAGCACGGCGCCACCGTGGATCTGCTGCCGGTCGATTCCACCGGCCACATCAGCGACTTAAGCGCCCTGGATACCCCGGCCGCGGTTGCCACCTGCATGTGGGCTAACAACGAGACCGGCGCTATACAGCCGGTCGCCGACATCACCGAACGCGCCGCCGCACACAACACCCCGGTGCACATTGATGCCGTGCAGGTAACCGGTAAGCTGCCCGTCAACTTCCACGAGCTGGGCGCCTCCACACTCGCAGCCAGCGCCCACAAGTTCGGCGGTCCCCGCGGCATTGGCTTGCTGCTCGCACGCCGTACCCCGGCGCCTCAACCCATCGCCTTCGGCGGCGGCCAAGAGCGCGGCATCCGCCCCGGCACCGTAGACGTGGCCAGTGCGAGCGCGCTCGCCGCGGCGTTGCGTGAATCCGTCGCGGAAATGGAGCAGGAGGACACCCGCCTGACGGCACTCCGCGACAAGCTCAAAGCAGGCATCGAGTCCAGCATCGACAACGTCATCATCAACTCCGCCGAGCCCATCTTGGCTTCCCACCTGCACGTGTCCTTCCCGGGCACGGATGGTGACAGCCTCATCATGCTTCTCGACGCCGCCGGTATCGAAGCCTCCGCCGGCTCCGCCTGCCACGCCGGTGTCAACCGCATGTCCCACGTGCTGGAAGCCATGGGCATTGACGAGGAACACGGGCGCGGCAGCCTGCGCTTCACACTGGGCCGCCTCACCACCGAAGAGGACATCAACGTGGTCCTGGCAGAGCTTCCGGAGATCATCCGCCGCGCCCGGTCGGTCTAGCGCGCGCATCCGATCAAGATCACAGTCATTCGGACATATTCACAGATAGTCCACAGCGCTTTCGACTCGGCGTGGGTCTATGTTTAATCCGTGAATAACTTCATCCAGTCCGTACTGGGCTTGCCGCTGACTGACCCCGTGAACGGCGGGATCTACATTGCTATCTTGGTCATCAGCGCGCTGCTCATTGCGTGGCGCCTGCGCAAGCGCGACTTCGTGTCCTTCCTTCTCGCCGCAGTCATTGCTACCGTGGCCTACTTCGCGCTTAAGCATTGGGACGTCCCGTTCTACCTTTTCGTGGCTGGGCTCGTACCCATCGCGGCGCTCATCTCCCTCATTCACCACGCGGGCCGTCGTGTCCTTATGGCCGTGATAGCAGCATTCTCGGCACTTGCGGTGGCCGGCCTGGCCAATATGGAGTACCAGTCCTATCCGGACATCGCCTCGCTCGATCCCACGCCGGTAGCCCAAGAGATGGACTACGGCCAATTCAAGGCCATGAAGTCCGCGGATTCCGCTGCGATTGTGCACGTGGATCTTCCGGGTACCACCTCAGGGTTCAGCGCGCGCCAGGCCACGGCCTATATCCCGCCGGCCTATTGGAGCAAGAAGGATATGAATCTTCCCGTCCTAGTCCTGCTCCACGGCAACCCGGGTGGGCCCGAGCAGTGGTTCGGCTCCGGCGAGGCGGCCGAAACCGCCGATGCCTTCCAACGCGCCAATGGGGGACTAAGCCCCATCGTCGTGGCGGTCGACGCCACCGGCAGTGAGACCGCCAATCCCATCTGCGCGGACACCTCCGTGGCCAAGGTCATGACCTACCTAACAACCGACGTGCCGACAGGAATCAAAACCGCTTTCCGTGTCGACGAGAATCAACAACATTGGACCGTCGCTGGTTTGTCATACGGCGGAACCTGCTCTCTGCAGATCCTCACCAATCATCCCGAAGCCTATGGCCAGGCAGTGGACATCTCCGGCGAGGCCGAACCCACTATTGGAAACCACGCCGCCACCGTGTCCAAGTTCTATGGTGGCGATGAAGCCGCCTACCAAGCCGCTAATCCCGCACACTTGCTGGCAACGAAGAAGTACCCCGACCACCAGGCCATCTTAATCGCCGGCAACCGCGACACTAACGCGGTGAAAGCACTCAGCCAGTTGAGTGATGCCGCCCGCGCCGCCGGCATGCGGACTTTCTACACCACCCGCCCGGGTGGGCATTCCTTCGAGGTGTGGCGCCCGGCTCTGCGCGAAACTTTCGCCTGGATCGCCCGCCAAGGTGGTTTGAAAGATGTGAACGATCCTTTTGATGGAGTCCAAGATGCAGATCTTCAGCGCTAACAACTTCCGACACCTCGCGCGGCGCATTCCGGTGACGTGGGTGTTGATCCTTCTGATGTGGGTATTGGTCATCGTGACCTACGCGGTTCCAGGGCTGGCGGGCATTACGCAAACGATCGGCCTGACCGGTCGTACCTTCGGCGCAGTTGTGGCACTCACCCTCATGGCCCTAGCTTTCGTTCTTCCTTCGGAATACCGGCTAGGTTCCCTGCGCACTCTCGCCGTTGGTATCGTCACGCAGCTTATCTCCGTTCCCTTGGCCTACGTAGCCGCCCACGGCATCGAAGTGCTCGGGCTAAACCGCTGGGGCGATGATCTTCTGAGCTCCACTGACTTATCACCCATCGGTTTCATCGTGGGTACTGCCGGCTTCGCTTCTGCGTGGATGCCGCGCCTCTGGCAGCGCCGCGTACGCCTCAGCATCCTTGCCTTGACTCTCACCATGGCCCTGTATGGCGGTACGTTGAGCGATGTTCTCGGCGTCACCGCCTCGGTGCTCTCCATCGCCGCCGGTATCGCGTGGAGTGTCTTTGCGCCTCGCACAAATGCCCAGCGCCCCACTGCCTTCCACCGCGCCTCGGTGCCTGAACGCCGCGTGCTCACCGCGCTCATCTTGGGCGTGGTAGCCATTGGCCCAGCCTTCGTGGCCCTTGACTCGCTGGCCGAAGGGCCCTTCAGCCCAGTCACCCGACTGATGTGGTCCTTCAACTCTGCTGCTTATCACGCCACTGAGCTCTGCCAAACTGACCCTATAAGCCAGGCCTGCCAAGCCGCCCTCGACGTTGCCCGCGTCCACGGCGTGGGTCCGGCCATCGCCAGCGTCATGCCGCTCATCATCCAACTCGTACTGTGCTTCGGCCTCATCCGCGGACGCCGTCTTGCTTGGTTGCTATCCGTCCTTACCCAGGTACTCGTCATCGCTGTGCTTCTAGCTCAGCTGTGGGACTTTAGCCAAGAAGGCCTTGTGCTCTACGGCGTCAACCTAGCGGCCGTGGTCCTGCCCTGGGCCACCTGCCTCCTCGTACTAATCTGGAATCACCGCGTGTTCCACATTCACGAAAGCGCAGGTGCGCTGGGCCAGGCCGCTGGCAAAATCGCTGCTGCCTTCGCCCTCACAGCCGCTCTCTGGGGAGTCGGCGCACTACTTCTCAAGGACGGATTCGTCTTGTCAGCCACTGTCGGCACTATCCTCGCCGAACTCCCGCTGCGCTACGTCCGACCAGTCGTGGCCACTCTGCTCCCGCTCGAACTTGCACCGACCACGTGGCTGACCTGGGCCCTCTACGAGTGGGCCGGCACTCTATTCTGGATGTACGCAGCGTGGGTTGCTTACCGCATGTTTGCCACGCCGGCTAACCCTGAGGCCGCTGAGGCCCGCGAGCGTGCCCGCGCCATCCTGGAACAGGGCAGTGGTGACCACCTCTCCGCCATGACCCTGTGGAAGGGGAACCGCTACTTCTTTAACGACAGCAACTACGTGGCCTACCGCGTCCACAACGGGATTGCGCTCAGCCTCGGCGAGCCAGTAGGCAATGACCCGCAAGCCACCGCATCCGCCTTCGAGGACTTCGCGCGCGAACAAGGCGGGCGCCCGGCCTGGTACTCGGTTAGGGAAAGCTTTACCCGCCCCGGCTTTCGCCGCCTCGAAGTAGCTGAGGAAGCCGTCTTGGACACCTCTAACACCGAGTTCAAGGGAAAGAAATACCAGAACATTCGCACCGCTCGCAACAAGGCCGGCAAAGAGGGGGTGACCACGCTGTGGACGGAGTGGAAGGACCTCGATCTTGCCACCCGCAACAAAATTGCGGAGCTCTCCGAGGAATGGGTCTCCGACAAGGCTCTCCCGGAGATGGGCTTTACTTTGGGCGGTGTCACCGAGCTGCGGGAGGAAGGCACCAAGCTGTTGCTCGCACTGGGGGAGGACGGCACGTTGCACGGCGTGACCTCTTGGCTGCCTGTCCGTGAGAACGGAAGCGTGGTGGGCTACACCCTCGACGTCATGCGCCGCGCCGACCACGGCTTCAAAGGCGCTATCGAGCTGCTCATTTCTGAGGCCATGATCATCGCCGCCGGCGAAGGCTGCGCCTGGATTTCGCTCTCCGGTGCGCCCCTGTCAGGAACACCGGAGGAGCCCGGGCTTCTCGACGCCCTCCTCACCCGCCTCGGCGAAGAAATGGAGCCCCTCTACGGCTTCCGCAGCCTGGCCGCCTCCAAGCACAAATTCCAGCCGGAAGAACACAAGTGGTACCTGGCCTACAACGATGAGCTGGCACTGCCCGCCATTGGACTAGCCGTTGTACACGCCTACGTGCCCGACATGCGCGCAGCCGACGCCGCCCGAGCTGTGAAGACGTGGTTGGCTGAGCGCAAGCAAGCCAAAGCGGAGCAAAGCGCAACGGAACCCAGCAAAGCAGATCCACGCTAAGACCAGTGTGTTGACAGAACCTCGTGCACACCTTCGGGCACAATGTTCTCATGTCGAAGTTCTCTGAGGTCCTAGACCAGCTGCGTGAAAACCAACCAAAGGCAAAGTACGGCATTGCCTTTGAGAAGCTGATGGTCAACTATTTCAAGACCGACCCGACCTTAAAGAACCAATTCGATGAGGTCTGCCGCTGGACGGATTGGCGCTACAACGGCGGCAAGGCTGACACCGGCATCGACTTGGTGGCCCGCCGCGTGGATGACGGCACGTGGACCGCCATCCAGTGCAAGTTCTATGACTCCAAGGCACGCATCCAGAAGTCCCACCTGGATTCCTTCTTCGAAGCCTCCGGTCACTCCTTCGAAACGGAAGAGGGCCGCCAGCACTTTGGTAGCCGCCTCATCATCTCCACCACGGACCACTGGTCCTCCCATGCGGAGGACGCCCTGGCCAACCAAATCATTCCCACCAGCCGCATTGGCATTTCCGCCATCGCGGAATCACCCATCAACTGGGACGTGGCCTTCCCAGGTTCAGAGGTGCGCGATAAGACCATCCAGATTAACCTCTCCCAGCGTGAGACCTTCGAGCCCCGCCCACACCAGCAGGCGGCCATCGACAAAGCCATCGAAGGCTTCAAGACCCATGACCGCGGCAAGCTCATCATGGCTTGCGGCACTGGTAAAACCTTCACCGCCCTGCGCCTAGCAGAGCGCGTTGCTGAGGACAACGGCGGCAAGGCCCGCATCCTCTTCCTCGTGCCGTCCATCTCCTTGCTCTCCCAAACTCTGAAGGAGTGGACCGCCCAGGGCCGCCTCGACATGCGCGCCTTCGCGGTGTGCTCCGATAGCAAGGTTTCCAAGAAGGCTGAAGACATCGCCGTCTATGACCTTGAGGTGCCAGTCTCCACCGAAGGCAAGGACATCACCACGCGTTTTGAATCCGGCAAGCGCGCCAAGGGGCTCAACATCGTCTTTTCCACCTACCAGTCCATCCAGGCGGTGCACGATGCCCAGCAGGTGGGCCTCGATTATTTTGACCTCGTCATCTGCGATGAAGCCCACCGCACCACCGGCATCACCTTGGCTAATGAGGACGCCAGCAACTTCGTCCGCGTCCACGACGCCGACTACATCAAGGCCGCCAAGCGCCTCTACATGACGGCCACCCCGCGCCTCTACGACGAAGCCGTCAAGGGCAAGGCCGAAGAGCACTCCGCGGAGCTGGCCTCTATGGATGATGAAGCCATCTACGGCCCGGAGTTCTATCGCCTCGGTTTCGGCGAGGCCGTGGACAAGGGTCTGCTCACGGACTACAAGGTGCTTGTTATGACCGTGGATGAATCCGTGGCCGCCCAAGCCATGGCCCACAGTGAGAACAACCAGGTCAACCTTTCACTAGCCTCCGCCATGATCGGCGCCTGGAACGGCCTGGCCAAGCGCTCCGGTGAATTGCAGGGCAAGAAGGGCGGCTTTGAGGAAGACGCCCAGCCCATGCAGCGCGCCGTGGCATTTGCCAAGGACATCAAGACCTCCCAACTCATTGCGGAGACATACCCGTCACTCATCGGCACTCACCAGGAACTGCTCAAAGAAAAGGCAGTGCTTAACGACGTCTCCCTCACCAACGTCGATCTCCACGTCGCCGCCCAGCACGTCGACGGCGGCATGAATGCCATGGAGCGCGGCACCAAGCTTTCGTGGCTGGAGGCTCCTTCAGGGGGGGGGGCAACAGTCGCGCATGCTCACCAATGCGCGCTGTCTTTCTGAGGGTGTAGACGTCCCGGCGCTGGACGCCGTCATCTTCTTCAACCCCCGCAACTCCATGGTGGACGTGGTCCAGTCCGTCGGCCGCGTCATGCGCAAGTCCGAAGGCAAAGACTACGGCTACATTATCCTGCCCGTGGCCGTGGCCAGCAACGTCTCCCCGGCCGAAGCACTCAACGACAACCAGCGCTTCAAGGTGGTCTGGCAGATCCTCAACGCGCTGCGCGCCCACGATGACCGCTTCAACGCGAAGATTAATTCGATTGCTCTTAACGGCACTGCGGGACAAGAAGACCTGCCAATCGACGTCGTCCACGTGCCAGGGGATGACGAGAAGAGCGACACTGAGAAGCTCAAGGAAGCGGATGAAACCAAATCCCCTGAGCCGTTGGCTGATAACTCAACCGTGACCCAGCAGATTGCCTTGTTCTCTCTGGAACAGTGGCAGGAAGCCATCTACACCAAGCTGGTGGACAAGGTCGGCACCCGCACCTATTGGGAGGACTGGGCCGACGATGTCGCCACCATCGCGGAGAACCAAATCACCCGCATCAAGGCCCTTCTCGACGGCGCCGATGGCTCCCTCCGCACCGAATTCGACAGCTTCGTGGAAGGCCTGCGCAACAACCTCAACGATGGCATCAGCGAAGAAGACGCCATCTCGATGCTCTCGCAGCACCTCATCACGGCACCGGTCTTTAACGCGCTCTTTGAGAACCATGACTTCATCACCCACAACCCCGTGGCTCAGGTCATGGAGAAGATGGTCAAGGCTTTGTCCAAGGCAAACCTCGATACCGAAACCGAGTCCCTGGAGAAGTTCTACGAGTCCGTCCGCGTCCGTGCTTCTGAGGTGAACTCTGCCTCCGGTAAGCAGCAAGTCATCAAGGAGCTTTACGAGCGCTTCTTCCGCAAGGCCTTCAAGAAGCAATCTGAGGCCCTTGGCATCGTTTACACCCCAGTCGAGATTGTCGATTTCATCCTGCGTGCTGCCGACGATGTATCCAAGAAGCACTTCGGCAAGGGATTGACAGATGAGGGCGTGTGCATTCTTGACCCCTTCGCCGGCACCTCCACCTTCACGGTCCGCCTGCTCCAGTCTGGCCTCATCAAGCCAGAAGACCTCGGCCGCAAGTACGCCAACGAGCTCTTCGCCACTGAGATCATGCTGCTGGCCTACTACGTTTCAGCGGTGAATATTGAGACCACCTACAACGCCCTGCGCGAAGAGGCAGCCCTGCGCAACGGCGAACCCGCACCCGAGTACGTGCCTTTCACCAACATCGCGCTGGCCGATACCTTCCAAATCCACGAGGAAGGCGACATCCCGGACCTCAACATCTTCCGCGAGAACAACGAGACCATCGAGCGTCAGAAGAAGGCGCCCATCAACGTCGTGATTGGTAATCCGCCGTACTCCGCAGGGCAGAAGTCCGCGAATGACCTCAACGCGAACCTGAAGTACCCGAGCCTGGATAAGCGGATTGCAGAGACATACGCCGCGAAGTCCACTGCGACCAATAAGAACTCGCTCTACGATTCCTACCTTCGAGCTTTCCGCTGGGCTACCGACCGCATTGGCGACCAGGGCGTCGTCGCGTTCGTCTCTAACGGTGGATGGATTGACGGCAACACCGGCGATGGGGTGCGTTTGTCGATGGCAGAGGATTTCACTGACCT
This sequence comes from Corynebacterium sp. Marseille-Q2823, assembly GCF_903645345.1. NCBI lineage: Bacteria > Bacillati > Actinomycetota > Actinomycetes > Mycobacteriales > Corynebacteriaceae > Corynebacterium > Corynebacterium sp. Marseille-Q2823. The sequence continues at coordinate 225,436 of NZ_CAHJXS010000001.1, forward strand.
CTATGTGTTTAATCTTCGTGGTAACCAGCGAACCGCGGGTGAACAATCACGCAAAGAAGGCGGCAAAGTTTTCGGCTCGGGGTCTCGTAATACCGTGGCCATCACGATTGGTGTGAAGGACCCTTTGAAGTCTCGCTTTGACTTGCATTATCGGGACATCGGCGACTACCTCTCAGCGACAGAGAAACTTGAGATCGTTGAAAACTCGACCGTGGAACACATGGAATGGCAACAGATTGCGCCGAACAAGGAAGGCGACTGGCTAAACCAGCGGTCGGAGGAGTTCGAGACTTGGCCGGTTATAAGCGAAAAGAAGGGGGATTCAACAAAGATCTTTAAAAGTCATTCGCGCGGCTTGTCTACAGCTCGCGATGCTTGGGCCTATGCCCAAACCGGAAACCTTTTGCTCTCACAGTTAACTCAACTGACCGATTCCTACGCCAAAGCCCTCCCTGTTCTGCAGACATGGTTTGGAGAGAACACCGTCACTGATCCGAATGCTTCAGATACCACTAGATTTTTGAAAATCCATCCGCAGTATGCGGATTCTAAACAGATTTCATGGACCGAAAATCTCAAGCGATTGGCGGCAAATAATGAGCCGGTTCAAGTGAAGAGCGAGAGGATGTATACATCCCTTTATCGTCCATTCACAAGGATGAAATCTTATTTCGAGCCAGCTCTAAATGATAGGCAGTATCAGCTCCCGTCGATGTTCCCTACACCAGTTCATCAAAACATTGGGTTTTCGATTGCGGGTCCTTACCCAAATGTTGCGGGCAGTCTTTTGGCAACAAACCTGCTCCCTGACCTGAATGTTTTCACCGCGAGCCAATTCTTCCCCCGCTTCACCTGGGCCGCCGTCAAAGCCGACGACGGTGGGCTGTTCGGTGAGGGAGGCGTCGTCAAGCAAGGCGAAGCGAGTGTCTACGGTTCGATTGGTGAGGTCGTCGACGGTTACGTGCGCGTGGACAACATCACTGATGAAATTAGGGCCCTTTACCGCGATGCACTGGGCTCAGACATCACGGGCGATGACATCTTCCACTTTGTCTACGGCAAGCTGCATGACCCCGTCTACCGCACGAAGTACGCGGCGGATTTGAAGAAGATGCTGCCGCATATTGAGACGCCGAGTTCGCGTGCGGAGTTCGACAAGTTCGCGGCTGCCGGGCAGGAGCTGATGTCCCTTCACGTCAACTACGAGACCGTGGATCCGTGGCCGTTAGACATTCAGGTCACGGGTGATGAGGCTGACCGTGAGACGTGGCGCGTGCTCAAGATGAAGTGGGCCAAGCGCAAGGACCCGGAGACAGGCAAGAACGTCAATGACGTGACGAAGCTGATCTACAACAAGCGCGTGACCATCGCCGGTATCCCGGAAGAAGCCGACGAGTACATGCTGGGCTCACGCTCGGCAGTCGCGTGGCTGATTGACCGCTACCAGGTCAAGAAGGATAAGGCTTCTGGCATCGTCAACGACCCTAACGATTGGGCCGATGAGGTTGGAAACCCGCGCTACATCGTGGACCTGATTGGGAAAGTCGTGCGCGTGGCGATGGAGACAGTGCGAATCGTGGATGGGCTGGGTTCCGAATAGCGATGCAATAAGCTGCGCCCGGTTACTCGTGGCTGCGGCTCATCCCGCTCAGGACTCCTGGATGATCAGGGTCCGCAAGCTTGGGTGGGGGCGTCGCCAAGCACTGCATAACTATCAAGGTTTTGGACTTGGCACCTGGAGCCCAGCACCTAGGGTCGAGACCTAGAACAAATAGTTCGGCGCGAAGTGCGCGACGATGGGAATCACCGACGCGATCGAAAGCACGAGTGCGATGATGGCGTTGCGCTTGCGTTCGGGCACGTCAGAGTCAAGTGATGCGATGGCGAGGAAGGCAAAGAGGGGCGCGAGAAAAGGCGTTGCAAACCACAGCCCGATGAACGCGAAAAGGCCGAAGAATCCGAACATGTAGGACGCGGCCCCATCAGGGCCTGATGCAGCGCTGTCTGCTAAGAGCAAGGAAAGGAATCCCAGCGCCCAGCTCCCCAGAAGGATAGCGGAGCCCCACAGGGCGAGTCTCTCGTTGAAGACTCCTGCTAAGCCGCGGCGTGGAGGCAGCTTCGATTCCTTGGGCTCAGCGGGCTGCTGAGGCTCATTGGGACAGTGAGGATCGATGGTGGGCTGGTCCATGGGGCTGTCCTTCGTCGGCATCAGTCTTTGCTGCTGTCTTTTGCTGAGGTTGTTAAGGCCTAGACATCACAGAGACAGCACCTAAAACATGTATTTTGGCCCGAAGTAGACAACGATGGGCACTATGCTCAGTATCGCCAGCACGAGTGCGATTCTGGCGTTGCGTTTGCGTTCTGGCACGTCAGAGTCGAGTGATGCGATGGCGATGAAGGCAAAGAGCGTCGCGAGAAAAGGCGTTGCGATACACAGCCCGATGAACGCGAAAATGCCGAGGAAGCCGAACATGTAGGACCCGGCATCATTAGTGCCTGATGCAGCGCTGTCTGCGATGAGCAAGGAGAGCAACCCCAGCGCCCAGCCAGCAAGAAGGATAGCGGAGCCCCACAGGGCGAGTTTCTCGTTGAAGACTCCTTCCCAGCCGCGGCGTGGAGGTAGTTCCGATGCTTTGGACTCCTGGGGCGCGTTGAGCGCTTGGGGTGCGTTGGGCGTCTGTGGTTGTTGTGGCTCGTTGGGAAGGTGTGGGTCGATGGTGGGTTGGTCCATGGCGCTGTCCTTCGTCGGCGTCGTGATCACCTGATGGGGTGGTGGCGATGTGAAGCGAAGTTTAGCAGCGGTTGCTGCTGTTGGGAGCGGTTGTTGGGGAGTTGAGTTGTTGGTGTGGCAAAAGAGTTCAATGTTTCGCGTGTTGTTTCAGTGATTGGTGTTAAAGCGGAGGTAGTGTGGCGCGCATGAGCCATGCACGTCGCCTTGTTACCGCTGCCGTTACTGCAGTAACGGCCCTTGCGCTGTCCGTATCCACTGCCGTTGCCATCCCGTCCTACGCACCTTCTGGTGTGGATGTCTCCGGAAATAACCACGCGTCCCTTCGCGGAATCGATTGGGATGCCGTGAAGTCCGATGGCCAGTCCTATGCCTTTGTCAAGGCCACCGAGGGCGTCGGCTTTGTCAACAACCACTTCGTGCGCGATGCCAACGCCGCAGCAGCCGCTGGACTGAAGGTCGGCGCCTACCACTACGCGCGCCCGGCACGTGATGCCAAGCAGCAGGCGGCCAGCTTCGCCTCTCAGATCGCGCTGGTGCCGACGCAGACCCTGCCACCGGTGCTCGACATCGAGGTTGATGAGGGGCTGAGTGCCGACCAGCTTGCTGACTGGATTGATACCTTCATGACGGAGGTCAAGTCCCTGACCGGCCGCACGCCGATGCTGTACACCTACAAGTACTTCTGGATGGGCCAGATGGGGAACACCACGCGCTTCTCCGAGTACCCGCTGTGGTTGGCGGCTTACCAGGACACCGCACCGGACCCGGTCGGCGGCTGGGACAAGCTGGCCTTCTGGCAGCGCTCCGGTAGCGGACGCGTAGCCGGCATCGAGACCGACGTTGACCTGAACCTCTTCAACGGTACTGAGGCGCAGCTGCACTCTTTCTCTGCTGGCAATTACATCGACTTCGGTGGAATCTTGGATGACCTGGTCATTCCGGGCGTGGACCTGGGTGATGATGCCGGCGTGCTGATTGCTGGAATCCTGGCGCTGGCAGCAGGTGCGGCGGCCGTTCCTGCCGTGGCCGATGCCGCGAAGGATGCGGGTCTAGACGTGGATCCGACCGGGCTTGTGAAGCAGGCAGAGAAGCTGCTCAACACCGGCGCTATTAGCGTTGATGACCTCAAGAGCCTGGCAAATAACGACGCCACCGTCGGCGACCTAGCCATCTTCCTGGATAACGCGCAGCACCTGCAGGACTTTGATGCCAACAACGTCAGCGAGCAGGACGTGGAGAATGCCAGCCGTGCTGCACGCAGTGCTGGTCACGCCGCGGGTGTGGAGATCCCGGCATTTGATTCCAAGCAGGTGGCGGACCTGCTCAAGAGCCTGCGCTAATCGTCGGCGGTTGCCGGGGCGTCGTGGCGGGGGCTCGCGCCGGTAAAGAAGCGGCGGGTCCAGGATTCGTCGCGGAAGTGTGCGGGCACCGCACCGGAGAGGAGCGGCTTGGCCAGGGCGGCGGCTTCGGGGGAGCCGTCGACAGGCAGCTCGGTGTCTGAGCCGATGAGGATAATGTTGCCGTAGCGCCGACCCTTAAGCATGGGAGGATCGGCGATGACGGCGACGTGCGCAAAGACCTCCGCCATTCCGGCTAGCTCCGCCTTCGCGCCCTGGAGATCGGAATGGTCACCGCAGTTGGCAACGAAGACTCGCCGGGGATAGGGCGTGCTGGAAAACCTTCGAGTGAGATGGCGTGACGGCGCGAAACGCGCGATGATGACGTCAGCGGTTGCAAACCTCGTCGGCGCGTGCCTCGCCGGCGCGGATTTTCACGCGAGGAGCGGAAGGAATATCGGCCAGTTCCCGGATGAGCTCGGCCATTTGGCGTCGAGCCGCGGTGTTGAATCCGGCAGAGGTCAGCGAAAGCGGGCGAGGGAGAACAGCCACCGCCGCCCAGGTGGAGCAGACGTTTGCCAGGGGCGAGGTTCTCTACCGCAGCGGCAATCCAGCGCATGTACTCAAACTCGAGGGTGCGAGGTTCCTCAGGGATGAGGTGTGAGGATGGCACACCATTGACGTTGAGGATGAAGGCACCGTCGCGGAAAGGATCCGGCTCGACGACGAGCTCGCCGGTGGAAATCTCGTAGGTGCCCGCGATGGAATTGGTGGTGTTGCGCTTTCTGCCCATAGTGCCTCTTAGCTTAGGGAATAGGCTGCGTGGTTCGTGTGTTGGGGTATGAGGTGCACCGCGACTAGCCTTGGTGGGCGATAACGAAACGAGAAGGGGAGAGCATGCGAGTATTGGTAGCCATGTCCGGCGGCGTCGATTCCTCGGTCGCAGCCGCGCGTGCGGTGGAGGCGGGCCACGACGTCATTGGTGTGCACCTGGCCCTGCACAAGGATGCGCAGCAGACACGTGAGAAGGCACGCGGCTGCTGCTCCTTGGAGGATTCCGCCGATGCCCGTCGCATCTGCGACAAGCTCGGCATTCCTTTCTACGTGTGGGACTTCTCTGAGGAGTTCAAGGAAGCCGTCATCGGCGATTTCGTGGACTCCTATGCCCGCGGTGAGACCCCGAATCCCTGCCTGCGCTGCAATGAGAAGATCAAGTTCGCGGCGCTACTGCGCAAGGGGATGGCGCTGGGCTTCGATGCGGTGGCCACGGGCCATTACGCCACAATCGACGATGATGGCTACATGCGCCGCTCCTTGGACGAGAACAAGGACCAGTCCTATGTGCTGGGTGTTATCACCAAGGAAGAGCTGGATCACTGCTTCTTCCCGATTGGCGATACCCCGAAGCCGCAGATCCGCGAGGAAGCCAAACGCCATGGCTTCTCCACGGCGGCCAAGCCGGATTCCTATGACATCTGCTTCATTCCGGACGGCAATACCCAGGCCTTCCTGGGCCGTTCCATCGGCCTGCGCCCCGGCATGATCGTGGACACTGAGGGCAATGAGCTCAAGGAACACGACGGCGCGTGGAACTACACCATCGGCCAGCGCAAGGGCCTCGACATCAAGACGCCGACTGCCGACGGCTCCCCGCGCTACGTCACCGACATCGACGCTGCCACCGGCACCGTCACCGTCGGATCGCGCGCCGACTTGGCCGTAACCCGCATTGAGGCCGATCGCCTGAAGTACCTGCACCCGGCTATGGAAGGTGACTTCGACTGCGAAGTGCAGGTGCGCGCCCACGGTTCTGTGGTTCCCTGCCGCGCTCACGTGGACCGCGAGGCCGACCGCATGACGCTGGAGCTGAACGAGCCGCTCTCCGGCGTGGCTCGTGGCCAGGCTGCTGTGCTCTATCTGCCGAGCCCGGATGAGCTGGGCGATATTGTCCTGGGCTCCGGCACCATCTGCGGGACCGAGTAGCTTTAGCGAAGCACGCAGTCGGCGATGAGTCGGTCGAGGGCTCGAATATCGACTTTGGGCCCGATGTTGATTTTGAAGTGGCCAGCCCGTGTCCAGAGCTCCAGTTCAGCATTTACGTCCAGGAGCTTTCCGGCATTCTCCGTCGACCACATGTTAATGGAGGAGTAAGGGAGAGAATAGATTTCGACTTTCTTTCCAGTGAGACCTTGAGAATCTCGGATAATCAATCGGTGGCTAGTGAAGACCGCTGCGTCTCGGACAGTTTTAAATGCGCAGATTGGCTTTTCGTTGGCTGCGAGAATTGACGGAATGTCGCTCGGAATCTCGCAAGGAGAATAGAAGGTCCAGCCAGAAAACTGTTCAAGTGCCACGGGAGTATCCTTTACTATCTGCGACTTAGTGGTTTGTGAATTGCATTATAGATGTCGCAGTAGTCTTTGATTCGGTATTAAAAGAAAAACATTCGGGAAGGAGAACAGATGACGGGATTCGCCCTTGGCCCCATGCCCGGTACCTCCATCGCAGAGGCCGCGGACATCATCATGGGGGAGACCGAGCTCCCTGCCATCCCGCAACTTCCCGAGCGCGGGTTGGGGTCGGATGCGGTGGGCCGCACGGCCAGCATGCTGGAGGCTATCTCCATCGACCGCGGCCCGCGCTCGTGGCGCATGACAGCGCGCCCGCAGCTGCTGACCCGGCGTACGTGGGACCGCTTGGAGCGCGATATCGACGAGGTCCAGGAAGTCTGGGGCGAAACCGTGCCCCGTATTAAGGTGCAAGCGCTCGGTCCCTGGTCGCTTGCGGCGAGCATTGAGCTTTCCGACGGCCACCGTGTCCTCACCGACCGCGGCGCCTTTAGCGAACTCGCGGAGTCACTTCTCTATGGCCTCCGCGCTCACGCCGCGGATGTTGCGCGCCGTTTCCACGGGGAGGTCGTCGTCCAACTCGACGAACCACTCCTCGCAGACGTTATCGCCGGCCGAATCCCCGGCACCACCGACTTCGATACCATTCCGGCGGTCCCAGATGAGGTAGCTCTTGAGCAGCTCCTTGTCTTCGAGGCCGACTACCTGCACGCCCCGCCGCTGTGGTCAGTCGCGCCCGCAGCCACGACCTTCCTCACGGATTTCCGTGGTCTGGAGACCCCGCGCCACCTGGACGGCTTGGGCGAGCACCTCAACGCGGGCCACCGCATTGGTCTGGGCCTTGAAGGTTCCGATGCCCGCGCGGAGGCCATTGCGCTGGCCCGGCATCTCGACCGCATCGGCATGCCGCGCGAGCTCCTCGTCGACCGTTTCGACGTCTATCCCGTCAAGGCTTCCGCTCGTTCCCTGCGCTCGGTTAACGAGACCGCCGGCATTCTCACCCGCGATGCTGGGGATCTCTAATTGAGCTTTCACCTGACCTAGGCCTCGAATATGAACCAGAACAGGCTAGATATCTATTGCAGCATGCTTTCTTTTGAAGGATAATCCCTGATTAAATCCCTCGTTGTCCTAGAGAAAGAACCACCTGCCATGCCAGAGTTCACAGCACAGGTTAAAGCGTTACGTTCGATGATCGAGTCCGGAGAGCTCGTCTCCGAAGATGCCGATGACCTAATCCAACTTGCCAAGCCAGGCGTCGTCCTTCCCTACTCCAACGGCACTCCCACCGAACATGGCTCGTACTTCGGAGGTAGACCGTATCTTCCGGAAGGTTCGACATGGCCCATTTCAAAGAACGGTCAGCCATTACTCCATATCATTCAGCTAAATTTTGCCGATATTGTCTGTCATGTGCGTGCGGAGGGGGCGTCGGAAAGCGAAGCAACTCTCGACGGATTGATTCCGGAGTCAGGAATTTTTCAACTCTTCGTCGGTGCTGATCCGTTCTTCGGCGGTTTCGATTCGGATTCGCCTGGCGATGGCATGGAAATTCGCTATATCCCTGAGCCTGCGGAAGGCTTTGGCAACCACAGCTTTCCTGGACCTCATACCGCGGAGCCTGCTGCCTTCGATGAAAAGCACGAGGATTTTTGTTCCCCGTTTAGCAAGGATCTTGGGGAGGTTATGAACTCTCCGATCTCCTTGTCTAGTGCAGTGGCAATGGTCCCTCCCACCGACTATGCAGTGTACGAGGCTTTGAAGTCTAGAAAAGGCGATGACTTTCTTGAAGAGTTTGATTACTTTGACGAGCTGGTTGAGTTGCGAGCCGCAGCCAGAAACCAAAGCGACATTATGCTTGGCGGTTTCCCAGCCTTCGCACAAGACCCTACGCAGCCTGAAGGGTACGTTCACTTCCTAGAAATCGATTCCACATATCTGGAAGAAGAAGAGCTTCCTTTCGAGGCCATGTGGGGTGACCTCGGTGTGGCCCACGTATTTCTGCACCCGGACGCATTGAAGAAAATGCAGGCTGGCGAGGCTGTCGTGTACCGCTCCGAAAACACTGGCAGGGCCGATGGTGCTGTCTTTTACTGGGATTGCGGCTAGTTTTGCTTCCCCAATTTCCCTTTTAATCAATCCTCCCCAGGCTGTCCGTCGCGGTGAAGTAGGCCTCCATATAAGGGATGACGAACTGGAGTTGGCCGTGTGCGGTGGGCTCGATCAGGTCGGCGTCGATAAGCCTTTGGCGCGTGGCCGACAGTGAGCGCACCGTCCGGTCTTGGTGAGCGGCGATGTTCTTGATTTCCGCCGTGCCGTTCTCCATAACCGCGCTCATCGCTTCGAGGAAGAGGCGCTGCGCTGGCGGAAGCGCCAGGGTAGCGGGCTGGTGGACCTGGGCGCCGAGAACCGAGATCGCCTCGGCTGACACTGCCGCGACGTCACCCTCCTCGATGCGGCTTCCACCCTCGCGCTGCGCCTTTCCCCAGGCCAATGAGCCCACCAGCTGCACCATGTAGGGGTAGCCTCGGGACAGCCGCACCGCAGCCGCAACCGCATCCTCGGTGAATTCGAGTCCGGACTGCGCCGCGGTTTCTGTGAAGGCCACCTTGGCGTTCGCGGGGGAGAGCGGCCCCAGAACGAACTTCTGCGCGCGGCGCAGGAAGGTCACACCCGGCAGGTCCAGCAGGCGGTTGACTCCCTGCGGAAGGCCCGCGGCGACAATAGCGACATCGAGCTCATCGCGCACCAAGTCTTGGTAGGTCACGGCCAGGGAGGTGAGGTCCTCGGCGTCTGCGTCCTGCACTTCATCGATGGTGAGCAGTACGCCAGTGCCTTTGAGCAGGCCTAAAAGCTCGCGCAGGCGGGTGTTCAACGTCGGTTTATAGGCTTCCTCGGTGTTGTGCTGGATGCCGATGGTTGCCAGGCCGCCAATACCGACGCGGTTGACCTTGCTCTTATCCGCCGGGGCAAGCTTGTCTATGATGCGCGGGATGGTGGTGTCCACGAGTTCCTCCACCAAGGAGCTGCGTCCCGAGGCCCGCAGGGTAATCCACCCGCGGCTAGAAGCGATATCTTCGAGCTCATTGAGCAAAACCGTCTTACCGATACCGCGGGCACCGCTGATGATGAGCGAGCGGCCCGGGCTGCCCGGCTGGGAGTCGAGTGCAGCCCGGAAGGTGTCGAGCACTGCCGTGCGCCCAACCCAAAAGAGTGGTGGAACGCCGAAGGTGGGGCGGAATGGGTTCTCATGTGGGGACATAGTCTCAATCCTAGGGCATTGGGAGATTTGGGAGACTTTTCTAAAAGCGGAGATTTGGGAGACTTTCGTCCCCCAGGTGGAATTAGGCGTCCCGCCCCGCCCGAATGGCGCCGACGATGTCAAAATCGCCGTTTATAGCTATAGGGTCACGCTGGGTGAGCTCCGCGAGCTTTTCCTGGACGCTGGGACGCGGCGAAAATTCAGGGCGTGAAGCTGTGGTCGTCAGGAGATCGCGCAGGTAGTTTTCCAAGGAAACTTCAGCGGCGTCAGCGCGCTTCTGAAGGGTGGCAATTACGGAGGGATTGACGTCGTGGATATGGACCGTGCGGTAAGCGGGAGCAGTCATAACGTCAGTCTACGGGAGGACTTAGATTGTGCTTGCGGGCTTCGAATCCATAGCCCGCCAGGCCACCGCACCGGCGTACACAGCACATGCGGCGACGAGGCCATACCACCAGAAGAAGTGGAGGTCCGCATTCCAGGGCAAGGTATATCCGATGAGCACGATAACGAAGGCAGTGATTGCTACGGAAACAACGCGCGAGACTGTCTTCCCTGGGGTGGTGAATGCCTTCCATGCGGACCATAGAAGGGAGGCGATGATAACGATCATGCTGATGGTGAGTAACACGGTGTCTCCTTAGGATCCGAGCTCGTCGAATAGAGCTTGGGCGAGGTCTTCGGTACCGGCGAGGGAATCGTTGTTGGCGAAGGCAGCGCGTTTGGTCTCTGGTTCGATGATGAGCATCGTCGAGTAACCGTATGTACCGCCGTTGTGCCAGTACCCAGCATTGTTTTCGCTGGGAGGCTGCCAGCCGTAGTCGGTATCGCCGTTGTCCATGAACCACTCGGCGAACTTGGCCATGTCACTTGCCGTGGAGCGGATGGCTCCCGCGGGTGCGGAGCCTTCCATCTCCCACGGCTCAGCGTGGCGGCCGGTGGGGGTTAGGCCGCGTGGAGCGTCGTCAGGTACTGAGCCCGGCGTCATGAGATAGGTCTCTGTCATGCCAACTGGCTCGAAGATGCGTTCTTTGAGCATCTGTTCATAAGGTTGCCCGTCAACGGTCTCGAGCATGTGGCCCAGGAGCCCATAGCCAAGGTTTGAATAGGATTCTTTACCGCGGTCTTTTAGTTCGGCCTCCTTGGCGGCAGCCACGATGTCCTCTACGGTCTCGCCTTCATAGGGGTTCGAGCCGGTGACACCCGAGGCGAGATTGCTGAGGAGGCTCGCGCTCGCCAGTCGCGGTAGGCCAGAGGTGTGGTCGAGCAATTCTTGGAGGGTGACGTCAGCGACGGGCGCATCGCCAACATTGAGGACCTCGCCCACAGTGGTGTCAGTTCTCAGTTTTTCCTCTTCGACGAGCTGGTGGGCCAGTTCGCCAGTGAACATCTTGGTCACGGAGCCGATTTCGACCTCCGTGTGCTCGTCGCTGCCCAGTCCCGCAAAGGTGACCTTGCCGTCTTGGAGGGTAAAGGCAGTGAGGTTGTGGAAGCCGGACTCTGAGTGCTCTTCCAACTGGGCAGCTAAGGCTTCGTCGCCAGTTTTGTCTTGTGCCAGAGCAAGTCTTTGCGGCCCCGTGATGAGCAGGATGGCTGCAACGGCAATGGCAGCGATGACGGCTAGGGATATTCTACGCATTAGTGGTCCTCGCTCGCGGTGATGATGGTGAGAAGGGGGATAACTCGGGCGGGGCGGATGGAATACTCGCCGCCAGACTTCGTGGTCCAGCCTGCATGGGTCAGCGCGCTCAAGTGGTGGTAGGCGGTGCCGGTAGAGGAGACGATGTCTTCTTCGACAAGCTCTGCGGCTGTCGCGGGTGCGGCGAGCAGGCGGCGCAGGATTTCGCCGCGGACTGGATGGGCAAGGGCGGATAGGCGCTCGAGGTTTTCTGCCCAATCCTCGTCGGTGACGAAGTTCGTGGGGCGCTGCCATTGATAGGCATAAGTGCGCTTGCCGACGTTTATGTTGCCGCCAAAGATGATGGAGCCGTCGGGAAGCTGCTCGTTGGGTGCGAGGGCGTCGACCAGCCAGTAGGCCGAGGCTTCTTCCGCGGTGGATGCGGGGCCGGCGTCGGTGGGCGTGGTGCGCCCCTCCAGCGCGGCGACGCGCGCTTCGAGTTCGGCGAGGCGTGCTTCGACTGTCGTTTCCATGTTTTCTAGAATTCCAGAACTCTAGAAAACTGGCAAGCGCTATTTGGGTGAGGGGGAGTTAAGAAATCATCGGCCACGCGGTGGAGACGTCCGAGGCGTCGCGCCCGCGGCCTTCCAGGTACTTCTTGAAGGATTCCCGGTCCTTGTACCACTCGACGGCCTGGTACTCCATGAGCTCGTTGGTATCCATCTGGGCTAGCTCAGGGAAGTACTGGCGCACCTGCTTCCAGGCCACGCGGGCGGCCGCGAGGGCGTCGGCAGTCGCCTCATGCGCGTTACTTAACTCCACGCCGTAATGGGCGGAGACCTCTTCCAAGGTGCGCTTGCCCTTGCGCCACTTGTCCTTAACGCGGTCGATGACGAAAGGATCGAACACCGGACCGTTGACCGTGAAGTCCCCGGTCAGCGCGCGCAGTACGGAGAGATCGTAGGCGGCGTTGTAGACGATGAGCGTGAGTCCCTCGTCCCAGGCCTGATAGATGGAATCGACCGTCTCCTTGAGCACCTCCTCGTGCGGGCGGCCCTCCGCGCGGGCCTTCTCAGTAGTGATGCCGTGAATCTTGGCGGCTTCCTCGGGGATCTCCACGCCGGGGTCAGCGAGCATTTCCCGCTTGTCTACTTCACGCCCGTCGATACGCACCAGGGCAGAGGTGACGATCCGGGCTTCTTTGGGCTTTACGGAGGTGGTTTCGAGGTCGAAGGAGAGCATGCGGGTGGCGTCGAAGTTCATGGACAACACTCTAGCGCCCGGCTCGGACACGCACTGTGGAAGTGCTGCAGAATGACGGACGAACCTTTGCAGAATGACCATCCGCAGGTCATCGGCATGTCCGGTAGCCCCGCTACACTAGTGACTCGTGAGTGATGCAGTAGATATCCAACGCGAATGGTCCGAGCTTGCCCAGGAAGTGCGCAAGCACCGTGAGTTGTACTACAACGGTGAGCCGTCAATCCCGGATGCGGACTTTGACGCGCTCTTCCAGCGCTTGCTGGCGCTTGAGGCGGAGCACCCGGAGCTGCAGACCCCGGATTCGCCAACCCAGCAGGTCGGTGCTGCGCCGGAAGGTGCTGTCGACATCGAGCACCTGGAGCGCCTGTACAGCTTGGACAACGTCTTCAGTGCGGATGAGCTGCAGGACTGGCTGGACCGCACGCCGGCCGAGGCTTATCTGACCGAGCTCAAGATTGATGGCCTGTCCATTGATTTGGTCTACCGCGATGGCAAGCTCGCCACGGCCGCCACACGCGGTGATGGTCGTGTGGGCGAGGACATCACCGCCAATGCACGCGTTATCCCCGATATCCCGCACGAGCTGACGGGTACCAAAGAGTATCCGGTGCCGTCCCTGGTGGAGGTCCGCGGCGAGGTGTACATGCGCCCGGATGAGTTTGAGGAGATCAACTCCGCGCGCCGCGAAGACGGCAAGCCCACCTTTGCCAATCCCCGTAATGCGGCGGCGGGCGGGCTGCGCATGAAGGACCCAGAGGACGTCAAGAAGCGTCGGCTCCACATGGTCTGTCACGGCATTGGCGCGCGCGAGGGATTCCAGCCCACCTCGCAGCACGATGCTTACAAGGCCCTAGAGGCTTGGGGATTTCCGGTGTCTCCCTATACCCAGCGGGTCACCACAGCCAAGGAGGTACAAGAGCGGGTCACGTACTGGGAGGAGCACCGCCACGATGCCTACTTTGAAATGGACGGGCTTGTCATCAAGGTCGATGACCTGGCCAGCCAGCGCGCCTTGGGCGCGACTTCGCGCGCGCCGCGCTGGGCTATTGCCTATAAATACCCGCCGGAGGAGGTCACCACCAAGCTGCTCAACATCGAGGTCGGTGTGGGACGTACCGGGCGCGTGACGCCTTTCGCCATCATGGAGCCGGTCTTCGTCTCCGGCTCGACCGTTTCCATGGCCACCCTGCACAACCAATTCGAGGTCAAGAACAAGAATGTCCTCATCGGGGATACCATCATCATCCGCAAGGCCGGAGAGATCATCCCTGAGGTCCTCGGCCCCGTTCTGGACAAGCGCGATGGCAGCGAGACTGAATGGGTCTTTCCGGAGAATTGCCCTGCCTGTGGTACGAAGCTGGCTCCGCAGAAGGAAGGCGACCAGGACTGGCGCTGCCCGAACACTCGTAGCTGCCCGGCCCAGCTGGCGGCACGCCTGGAATACCTGGCCTCCCGCAAGGCGCTCGACATTGGCGAGCTGGGGGAGAAGGCTGCCGCGGATCTGATTTCCTCCGGAGTGCTCAAGGATGAGGCGGACCTCTTCGATCTCGATGAACAAGCACTCCTCAAATCCTCGGTCTACACCACGCAGAAGGGCGCGCTCAATGCTTCGGGTAAGAAGCTGCTGGAGAACCTCAAGACGGCCCGCCAGGCTGAATTCTGGAGGGTGCTCGTCGCGCTGTCGATCCGCCACGTCGGCCCCATTGCGGCACGTGCACTAGCCACCCGCTTTGGCTCCATGGAAGTGCTGCGCGCAGCATCGGTCGAGGAGCTGGCGGATACCGATGGTGTGGGCACCATCATCGCGGAATCCTTCAAGCAGTGGTTCGAGGTGGATTGGCACGACAACATCGTGCAGAAGTGGACCGCCGCCGGGGTCACCATGGAGGAGGAAGCCAGCGATAAGCCGGCGCAGACCCTTGAAGGCATCACCGTGGTGGTGACCGGTACCTTGGAGAACTTCACTCGTGATTCGGCCAAGGAGGCCATTATCACCCGCGGCGGAAAGGCATCCGGTTCGGTGTCTAAGAAGACGAACTACGTCGTGGTCGGAGAGAATGCCGGATCCAAGGAACAGAAGGCCCGCGATCTGGGGCTGACCATCCTGGATGAAGAGGGCTTCACCCGTCTGCTGGAAACGGGCGAGGCATGAAGCTAGCCGCCTTCGACCTCGACGGCACCATCTACTTCGATGGGTATATGCCTGAGGAAGTCCCAGAGGCCATTGCGCAGTGGCGCGCTGCAGGCAACCTCGCCGTCGTGGCCACGGGTAAGTCGCCGCACTCGGCGCGGCGTGCGCTTGAGCCTTTCGGCGTCGAGTTCGATTACTTCCTGCTGTGCAACGGCACCGTCATTATGGATGGCGACTATGAGTTGCTCTATGAAAGCCACGTGCCGCCCGAAGTAGTCCGCGCTGTGTATGAGCGGGTTCGTGATATCCCGAAGCTCGACCTGTACTGCACGCGCCTGGAAGGCCTCGATGGCCACCTCGTGCGCAACGTAGCGGGCGTTCACAATCCCATCATCAGCGAGCCTGAGGCGGTCGCGCCTGAGCGCATCGAGAAGGAGGTCTTTCCCCTCGTAGCCGCCTGGACGCCGGGTAACCCAGAGCTACAGAAAGAGATCGCGCAGTGGGTGACGGACCGCTTTCCCGTCGGCACCGCGATGAACCGAAACTTCTTCGATATCACGCCGCCCGGCCACGACAAGGGCTTTGCCTTGACCTGGCTGCTTCAACGTCTCGGTCACGAGCGTTCCGCGACTGAGCTCATCACCTTAGGCGATGGTCACAATGACCTGCCTATGCACGCGCTTGCCGACGTCTCCCTGACCTTCCCCTGGGCGCAACCCGACATCCAGGAGGCGTGCACCGCGGTGGTGGACTCGGCCGTGAAAGGTCTAATACACTACGGGGCATGAAGATTGCGGCTTTGGACATGGATGGAACCGTTTACGTCAACGAAGACATAACTGAGGCCGTAAAGGAAGCCATCGCTGCGTGGCGGGCCGCTGGCAACCTCGCCATCTCCGCGACGGGCAAGTCCATCGCCAATGCACGCAACACCCTTGAGCCATTCGGCGTGGAGCTGGATTACCACGTGCTCTACAACGGCACCGTCATCACGGACGGCGATTACTCGATCCTCCACGAGGAGCACTTGCCCAGCGATATCGTCCAAGCCGTCATCGACCGTTTCACTGGGCTGCCGTTGAATATCTACCTCACAGGCTTGTCTGGAGCAGACCAGGTGGTGTGGGATGGGCTGGCTGGCCGGGAATCCTCGATGGTGGCGAATACGGAAGTGATGGATCCGGGGGACGTCGCCAAGCGCAGCACCGTTCTCATGTCCCTGTGGATTCCAGGCAACGCTGAGCTGCGCCGCGAGGTCGACGAGTGGGTCCGCGCGAATTGTGCAGTCGAGTCCTCGTTCAACTGCGACTTTTACGACATCATGCCGCCCGGGCACAACAAGGGCGAGGGCTTGACGCGGTTGCTTGGCCACCTCGGTCACGAAGGAGCTGAACTCTACACCTTCGGCGATAGCTTTAACGATCTCTCGATGCACTCCATCGCCACCGAGTCCTTCACGTTCCCGGGAACGCAGATTACCGACGAGGTGGACCACGTGGTTCCTGACGTCGCCGCGGGACTCAACGCATTGCTAACTAGGTGAGGAAGGCGCCCAAGATAGCGCCCAAGTCACCCAAGTGCTCGACCTCGGAGGCAAGGTAGTCCGGTCCGCCGACGCGGCCCATGACGACGACATACTTCGTGCCCACGAGGGGAGCGGCAGCCAGCGCGGATTCGATCAGCGTCCACGACTCAGGAATCCACGTGTCCTTCTCCGGATTGAGCACGCGCGCCGAGGTGATGTTGAGGTCGGTGGGGATCGAGCCGTCGTCGGCAGGCGCGGCGTCGGAGGCAGCAATGCGGCTGATCTTGTCGTCATTAGCAATGACGATGGCCCAATTGGAGGTCAGCGCCTTCGGGATTGCTGCACACACCTCCTTCATCGCGGCGGTGACGTTGCGTTGCGAAGCCACCTTAGCCAGCACGTGGATCTGCCCACGGCGGTCAACGCGTCCACTGAAGGGGCGGATGGAGTCAACTTCTACGCCCTCCACGGTCTGTGCAGCGGTGATGATCTCATCAGCCATGGTGGACTGGGGGAGATCGAGGACGATGTCATCCATGACCGTGCCGTCCGGGAAATTCTCCACGATATCCACGGAACGAATATCGGCCTCGATGCTGCCCATCGCGTTGGCGAGGAGGCCAAGGCTGCCGGGAGTGTCAGGGAGTAGGACACGGACGAGATACGACATATCGTTCTTTCTGGGGGAAGATGACTAGGTAGGGAAATCGCTGATGCGAATAGTTTGTACAACTTGATCGATGGTACCCAACGTATCGAATACTATTCAATAGCTTCAGTGGTGTGTAGGGGGAGGAGTGGTGGTGGCGTGGCACCAGCCGTGCAGTACCATGGGTGCTTAGCTATCAACCGTCTCAATGAATAAAAGGATGGAGTTCGCGTGTCTGATATTTCGCGTGACGAGGTCGCGCACCTGGCAAAGCTGTCGCGATTGGCCCTGAGCGAGGAAGAACTAAAACAGTTCGCCGCGCAGATCGACGAGATCGTGGACTCGGTGTCCGCGGTTGGCAAGGTCGAGGCTGAAGGTGTGGAGCCGATGTCGCACCCGCACTCCGTTAACGCCCCGATGCGTGAGGATGTCATCGTGCGCACCCTCACCGCTGAGCAGGCTCTGGATCAGGCGCCCGCGACCGAGGATGACCGCTTCATGGTTCCGCAGATTCTGGGTGGAGGAGACGAATAAGAATGGCACAATTCATTGCGCCCACCGAGGGCATTACCGCACTGACCGCCGCCGAGCTGGCTGAGAAGATTCACTCCCGCGAGCTCACCTCCCGCGAAGTAACTCAGGCCTTCCTGGACCGAATCGCGGAGACCGATGGTGAACTCAACGCCTTCCTGCACGTTGGTGCTGAGGAAGCGCTGGCGGCTGCCGACGCCGTCGATAAGTCCCTCGACGCCGGCGAAGAACCAGCCTCTGCCCTGGCTGGCGTGCCGCTGGCGCTCAAGGACCTGCTGGTGACTACCGACGCCCCCACAACCGCCGCCTCCAAGATGCTGGAAGGTTGGGTCTCACCCTATGACGCCACGCTGGTGACCAAGCTGCGCGAGGCCGGTATTCCGATCCTGGGTAAGACGAACCTCGATGAGTTCGCGATGGGCTCCTCCAACGAGAACTCCGCTTATGGTCCGGCCCACAATCCGTATGACACCGAGCGCACTCCGGGCGGCTCCGGTGGTGGTACCGCGGCAGCCCTTGCTTCTGGTCAGGCTCCGCTGGGTATCGGTACCGACACCGGTGGCTCTATTCGCCAGCCGGCCGCTCTGACGAACACCGTGGGCGTAAAGCCGACCTATGGCACGGTGTCTCGCTACGGCCTCATCGCCGCTGCAAGCTCCCTGGACCAGGCTGGTCCGACCGCCCGCACGGTCCTGGATACCGCACTGCTGCACGAAATCATTGCCGGCCACGACTCCTTCGACGCCACCTCCGTGGACAAGCCGGTCGCGCCGGTAGTCGCCGCTGCCAAGGAGGGCGCTAACGGCGATTTGTCCGGTGTGAAGGTTGGCCTGATCAAGCAATTCGAGCGCGATGGCTGGCAGCCGGGCGTGATGGAGGCGTACCATGCAGCCGTTGAGCAGCTGAAGTCTCAGGGCGCAGAGATCGTTGAGGTCGACTGCCCGCACTTCGATGACGCTCTCGCTGCCTACTACCTCATCATGCCGTGTGAGGTCTCCTCCAACCTGGCCCGCTTCGACGGCATGCGCTACGGCCTGCGCGTCGGTGATGATGGAACCCACTCTGCGGAAGAGGTCATGTCCCTGTCCCGCGCGGCTGGCTTCGGCCCCGAGGTCAAGCGCCGCATCATGCTGGGTACCTACGCCCTGTCCGTCGGCTACTATGACGCCTACTACCTCCAAGCGCAGCGTGTTCGCACCCTCATTGCACAGGACTTTGAGCGTGCCTTCGAGCAGGTCGATGTCCTCGTTTCTCCGACCACCCCGACCACAGCCTTCAAGCTGGGCGAGAAGGTCGAGGACCCGATGGAGATGTACAACTTCGACCTGTGCACCCTGCCGTTGAACCTCGCCGGCGTGTGCGGCATGTCCGTTCCTTCCGGAATGGCATCCGACACCAACTTGCCCACCGGCCTGCAGATCATGGCACCGGCATTTAAGGATGACCGCCTGTACAAGGTCGGCGCCGCCTACGAAGCAGGGCGCAAGTAGTAGACACACTTCGGGCCAGCCCGTAGTGCGCATGAGCCGGGGTCTTTCACTGACGTGGGAGGCCGCCGGCCTTCGTCGTTTTATTCGACGGTGTGGGTTCGTTGGTTCGTAGTCTTTCTCTTTTCCTTTCGGTTTCCTTGGTCGGGTTTCGTCGTTTGAAACGACGAGTCTGGGTTCAGCCTCCGCGGAGTGTGTCTGAGTTCTTCGTCGTCTGGAACGACGGGGTTTAGAAGGGGATGTCGTCGGTGCCGGCATCAGCGTTGGTCTTGCTCTCATCCTTGGCTTCGGCTTCGGCTTTGGCTTTGGCTTGTTGTTGTGCGTAGTCGTCGAGTTCTTGTTTTAAGTGTTGGGCTTCCTCGCGTACGCGTTTTCTGGTGGCGGTGATGTGTTGGGCTACTGTTTGTGCCCACCGTTTCTGTTTTGGTGCTAGCGGCCCGTCGGCTTCGGTGATAGTCCAAGTACCGTCTTCAAACAGGCAGATGACATCCCCGCTGTAGGGGTCCAGCAGGTATTTGAGGCTGCCATCAGTTTTCATATTGTGATGACCCTGGCATAAACACGCCAGGTTCTTCGGATGGGTCGGCCCGCCTTCAGCCCAGTTATGCCGGTGATCCAACTGGCTAAGGAAAGCTGGTTTGCCGCACCCGCCGACCCGGCAGGTCCCGTCACGGCCTTCGACATGTTTGCGCATGATGATTCCTGGTTGGTAGCCATCTGCTTCGGCGACGTCACCGGTTAAATCCCGGGTCTTATCATGCGGCATCGGCTTAGCCCGCCAGCCGAAGCCTTCAATAAAGGTTGGTGCATCCTCAATGTCGCAAGCCTGGTAGGTGTGTAACACCACGGTAGCTGGTGGCTTAATCTCACCGGAGAGCAGTTTGATGACTGCCTCCGGGACGGTGATGTCTTCCTTAGCGGCGGTGTGGTGGATGAAGGCATCGAGTTTAATGCCGGTGTCTTCAGCAACTTGCAGTTCCAGCCAGGCTGAGGTGCCGTTAGAAGAAAACCGGTACGTATTTTTAGGGCGGGTGTCCTGATAGGCAATGGAATCATCCAGGGTTTTACAAATATCGCGGACTTTGCGCCTGATTTGACTACGTGTAGGAAAAGCCTGATTCGGCTTAGAGGGGGTAAAGAAGTCAGCCAGGAGGGTGTCGATGAACTCTAGGGTTTCATCAGTCAAGGCTGTCAGTGCTGACATGGGTTGATCGATAGCAATGAGGGATTCAATGTCGAGCAGGCAGTGGGTGTCTTGTATGGCTTTGACTTTCGGCAGACTCTCTAGCCGGTGGATAGCACGCAGGCCGGATTTGATGTGGCCTTCCGGCAGCGACCAGGCGGCGACTAGGGATAAGGCGGTGGTGTTGATATCGGCGTGCAGGCTGGGCATGGCCCCGACCCAGGTTTTATAGGTGGCCCGGCGGGCTTTGGAGCGGGCTATGGCGTGTGGGTTATTAGGGTTGGTGGTGGAAAAGAAAAAGGTAGGCGGGCGTGTAGCGGTGGTGGTCATGGGTATCTCCCCCGAGATAAACCTGTGTTAGAAGAAATGTTCTAACCATAATCCTAGCGGCTACCACCACGCATGGCTATAGCCAGTGGTAAATTCCCGTCAAGTCGTTACTATAAACGGGGGTAGCCACCCCACGTTAGCCAGCACGTTCGACGCAAAAATGTTGGAGCCTTTGCCCGCGCGAGGACGTAAAACGCCCCTCCAGCCGTCAAGGACAGCGTGAAGGGGCGTGGGAGGGGGATCTACTTGGCGTCGGAAAGCGCGTAGGCAGCGCCGGCGCTCGCGGCAGTGACGGTCAGGACTGCCGGCCAGGAGCCCATCTTCTTAGCTAGCGGGTGAGAGAGGCCAAAAGCGCCGGTGTACAGAGCCGCCAGGCCAACGGTAGTGGCCGGGTTCGTCTTAGCCCACCAGCTGCGGCCCGCCCACACGCCAGCGGCGGCAAGCACCACGCCGCCAAGCGGGCGAATGCCAGTCTCCCGGGCGGTGAGCCAGCCGCCGATAAGTCCCAGCGTGACGGTCGCTGCCGTCGATACGTCCTGCGGTTTCTTGATATCAATCATTCCCATGCGCCTCAGTTTAGGCCGCGTGAGCGTGCGGTGGCTAGACTTCGCTGCATGAAACTCGGAGGAACGCCGCCGTCGGAGAAGCAAGCGTGGCTCGCCATGGCCGCGCTATCACTGGGCTTTTTCATGTCCTTGCTCGACCAATCGATGATTGCCGTCGCGCTTCCCGACGTCCGCCGTGAGTTCCACGCCGATGTCAACCAGGTGCTGTGGGTTTCCGCCATCTATTTGCTCGCCGTGGTCGTGCCGCTGTTGTTTACCGGCCGCCTCGGCGATATCTACGGCCAGAAGAAAATGTTCCAGCTGGGCGTCGGGCTCTTTGGCATCGGCGCGCTGTTGTGCGCGTTAGCGCCCTCGGTGGAGTTTCTTATTGCAGCAAGAGCCTTGCAAGGTTTCGGCGCGTCGATTCAAATGCCGCAGACTATGGCCGTCATCAACCGTATTTTCGCGCGGGAGCGGCGCGGCCGTGCGCTCGGCGTCTGGGGAGTGGTTGGGTCTTTGGCCACACTTGCCGGACCGCTCTTGGGAGGCTTCGTCGTCGCTGCATTTGGGTGGCAGGCTGTTTTCTGGATCCATATTCCTTTTGTTGTCGCCGCGATTGTCTTATCCGGCCTGTGGGTGCCTTCCTTGCCAACGGCGATGGGGAAGATTGACTTCGTGTCGGTGGGGGCGTCGTTTATCGCGTTAACGTGCTTCGTCTTCGCAGTGCAACAGGGCCCAGAGACTGGTTGGCCGTGGTGGATTTGGGTCCTGCTCCTTGCTGGTGTGGTGGGCATCTACCTCTTCGTGCGCTTGCAATCATCGCGGGGGAAGGCGGCGCTCGTCCCGCTCGTGCTGTTTAAGGACCGCAACTACTCCGCAGGTTCAGTGGCCATCGTGTCCATGGGCTTTATGGCGGCGTCGATGATGATTCCAATCATGATGTGGCTGCAGGTCGAGCAGGACATGTCGGCGCGCGATGCCGGAATCATCGTCACACCCATGGCGCTGGTCTCTCTGTGCGTGTCGCCCTTGGCGGGCATTCTGGCGGATAAGCTGCACCCACGACGTCTGGCGGTCGCGGGCTTCGGCATCCTGATTGCGACCTTCCTCGCACTGTGGTTCCTCATGCAGGCCGAAGTGTCGGCCTGGTGGTTGTGCTTGCCCTGCGCGGCGCTGGGAGCGGGACAGTCCTTCATCTGGGGCTCCAACGCCGCGACGACGATGCGCGATATTGACGCAGATCTCATGGGCGCGGCATCCGGCGTCTACAACACGTCCAGGCAGGTGGGGTCGGTCATCGGTGTGGCCGCTGTGTCCGCAGTCATGCAGGTAGCGGGGGCCGCGAATTCCCTCGTGGTCATCGTTGCGATGCTGGCGGTGGGGTGTGTGGCTTCGCTCTTCTTCCGCGACACCCTGCATGCGGTAGCGGAAACTGCGAGGCTATAGGGAAGCGAGTAGATTGGATGTCATGCGTCTTGCTGTACTGACATCCGGTGGTGATTGCCCCGGTCTGAATGCTGTTATCCGCGCGGTCGTTCGCACCGCATCCAACGAGTTCGGCGATACGGTCGTCGGCTACGAGGACGGCTGGGTTGGTCTGATGGAAGACCACCGCCGTGACCTTTATGACGACGCAGAGATCGACCGCATCCTCCTGCGCGGCGGAACCATCCTTGGCACCGGCCGCCTCCACCCAGATAAATTCAAGGCTGGGTTGGACACCATCAAGGCCAACATGGCTGATGCTGAGGTCGATGCGCTCATCGCCATCGGCGGTGAGGGAACGCTCAAGGGTGCCAAGTGGCTCTCCGATAACGGTATCCCGGTCGTGGGCGTGCCAAAGACCATCGATAATGACGTCAACGCTACCGACTACACCTTCGGTTTCGACACCGCAGTATCCGTGGCAACTGACGCGATCGACCGCCTCCACACCACCGCTGAATCCCACGACCGCATCCTCATCGTCGAGGTTATGGGCCGTCACGTTGGCTGGATCGCGCTGCACGCTGGCATGGCCGGCGGTGCGCACTACACGGTGATCCCTGAGGTCCCGTTCGATATCGCCGATATCACCAAGGCCATGGAGCGCCGCTTCCAGATGGGTGAGAAGTACGGCATCGTCTGCGTCGCTGAGGGCGCGCTGCCGAAGGAAGGCACCATGGACTTCGAAGAAGGCGGTGTGGACCAGTTCGGCCACCAGACCTTCAACGGAATTGGCCAGGTCATCGGTGATGAGATCAAGAAGCGCACCGGCTACGACGTGCGCACCACCGTACTCGGCCACATCCAGCGCGGCGGTACGCCGACGGCCTATGACCGTGTGCTGGCCACTCGCTACGGCACCCATGCCGCCCGTGCTGCGCACAACGGCCAGTCCGGCATGTGTGTGGCTCTCCATGGCGAGAATATTGACCTCGTGCCTCTCGAGGACGCAGTGGGCAAGCTGAAGGTGGTTCCGGCCAAGCGTTATGCCAACGCACAGGCCCTGTTTGGCTAAACACCACCGTTAGCTCATCCATAGTTTCTAAAGGTAGCGATGACAAGCGTATTAGCTTATCTGGCTGAGCAGCCGGTCCTCTTGGTGTTTCTGCTCATAGGTGTCGGCATGGCACTCGGCGGCATCAAGACGCGGGGCATCAGCTTGGGCGCGGCGGCCGTGCTTTTTCTCGGCATCGCCTTCTCGGCAGCCGCATCAGCTGCCGGGGTAGAGGCCTCCGTTCCTCCCATCTTGGGCATGTTCGGCCTGGTGCTTTTTGCCTTCGGCATTGGCAATAACTCCGGTGTGTCCTTCTTCAAGTCGCTGAAGACGGCCACGGGGCCGGTGCTCTCCATGATCGGGGTTTTCGTCGTTGCCGCCCTTGCTGCCTGGGGTCTGGGCACGTATGTTTTTGGGCTGTCGAATGCCACCATCGCTGGTACTTTCGCCGGTGCGGTGACGAATACCCCGGCGTTGGCGGCGGCGTCGGAAGCCACGGGCGATCCGGGCTCGGCTACGGTGGGCTACGCGGTGGCTTACCTGTTC
Source organism: Corynebacterium sp. Marseille-Q2823 (assembly GCF_903645345.1). Lineage (NCBI taxonomy): Bacteria > Bacillati > Actinomycetota > Actinomycetes > Mycobacteriales > Corynebacteriaceae > Corynebacterium > Corynebacterium sp. Marseille-Q2823. The sequence continues at coordinate 249,401 of NZ_CAHJXS010000001.1, forward strand.
GGTGTCATCGGCATGCTCGGTGCGACGGTGCTCGTGCTTCGCGACGCCGGCAATGACGACGACACCCTGTCACCCGTCACGCGCCAGCACATGCAGATTCAACGCGAGATCTCAGTCGCGGAGATCGCTGATATTGGCAATGGGGAAGTGCAGGTAACACGCCTGCGCCGCGTGGGCAGCAACCTTATCGTTTTGCCGAAATTCTTCGACGTGCTGCACCCCGGTGACGTGGTCACGCTCGTTGGTGCCCCGGAGGACCTGGACAACATCATCGAGCGAGCCGGGCGCGAGTCCCCGCAGATCCTCAATGATGACCGCCACGAGTTGGACTTTCGCCGCATCACTATTTCCGAGCACAGCTTGGCGGGCCTGACCATCGCGGAGCTCAATAACCAGCTGGCGGATCGCTGGGGCGCGCGTATCTCGCGAGTACGTCGCGCCGATAATGATCAGGTCGCTATCCCAGAACACATCGTGGAGCTCGGCGACCGCGTGCGCGTCGTCGGTTCCAAGAAGTCCCTGCGGGAGATTTCCACTTTTCTTGGTGATTCCTCGCAAGGCCTGACAGATATCAACCCGGTGTCTTTGGGCCTCGGCATGGCCCTCGGCGTTTTCGTGGGCCACCTCGAAATCCCGCTTCCAGGCGGCTCTTCCTTTAGCCTCGGCGCTGCCGCTGGCGTCCTCATCGTGGCGTTGATCATGGCGCGTATCGGGCGCATCGGCAATACCGTCACCGCACTGCCGCACTCGGCCAACACAATCCTCTCCGAACTCGGACTGCTGCTCTTCTTGGCCCAGGCCGGAACGAATGCGGGCGGGGAAATCGCCGGTGCCTTTACGGGTGGAGCCTGGTGGAAGATTCTCCTGCTCGGCATGATCATCACGACGCTGGTGGCGACCGGATTCGCACTCGTCATGCGCCGCTTCCTGCGCGTCGGTGCCACGAAGACCGCGGGTGCTATGGCGGGCGCGCAAACCCAGCCGGCCGTGCTCGCTTTCGTGAACAATCGGACGAACACTGACCAGCGCGTCGCCTTGGGCTATGCCATGGTCTATCCGGCGGCGATGATAGCCAAGATTCTCATTACGCACGGCATCACCTTGTTGGGTTAGGCGGTTGCGCACGGTGTCGCGCTGACATACTAAGATGGCACGCATGACTGCTGCGATGTATGACCTGATGGACTATGACGAGGTCCTTGAAAAGTTCGAACCCGTTATGGGCATGGAAGTTCACGTGGAGCTCAATACGGAGACCAAGATGTTCTCCACCTCGCCCACGAACTTCAACGCAGCCCCCAACTCCAACGTTGACCCGGTGTCCCTCGGCCTGCCAGGCGCTTTGCCGGTGGTCAACTCCAAGGGTGTGGAAGGCGCCATCAAGATCGGCCTGGCGCTGAACTGCAAGATTGCGGAATCTTCGCGTTTCGCCCGCAAGAACTACTTCTACCCAGACCAGCCGAAGAACTACCAGATCTCCCAGTACGATGAGCCGATTGCCTACGACGGCTACCTCGACGTCGTCCTCGACGACGGCACTGAGTGGCGCGTTGAGATTGAGCGCGCTCACATGGAGGAGGACACCGGCAAGCTGACCCACCTGGGTGGTGCCGATGGCCGCATTCACGGCGCAACGACCTCGTTGGTGGACTGCAACCGTGCCGGCATCCCGCTAATCGAGATTGTGACCAAGCCGATCATTGGTGCTGGCGAGCGCGCCCCCGAGGTTGCCCGCGCCTATGTTTCTGCTCTGCGTGAGCTCGTCGCGGCACTGGGTGTGTCCGATGCCCGCATGGATCAGGGCTCGATGCGCGTGGATTCCAACGTTTCGCTGCGCCCGGTGGGCCAGGAGGAGTTCGGCACCCGTACCGAAACCAAGAACATCAACTCCCTGCGCTCGGTGGAGCAGGCGGTGCGCTTTGAGATGCAGCGCCAGGCGCAGGTGCTTGTCGACGGTGGCGAGATCGTCCAGGAAACCCGCCATTACCAGGAAACGGATGGTTCGACTTCCAAGGGCCGTCCGAAGGAAACCGCCGAGGACTACCGTTACTTCAACGACCCGGACCTGCCGCCGGTGATTGTCTCCCGCGAGTGGGTCGAGGAAATCCGTCAGACCCTGCCGGAGATGCCGTGGATTCGCCGCGCCCGCATCCAGGAGGAGTGGGGCCTCAAGGACGAGGAGATGCGTGACCTGGTCAACGCCGGCGCTCTCGATCTCATTATCGAAACAGTGGAAGCCGGCACCACTCCTGACGAGGCCCGCTCCTGGTGGGTGTCCTACCTGACCGGTAAGGCCAATGAGGCTGGCGTTGAACTGAGCACTCTCGGCATTACCCCGGCGCAGGTCGCTCGCGTTGTTGAGCTGGTCAAGGAAGGCAAGCTGACCACCAAGCTGGCTCGCCAGGCGGTCGACGGCGTGCTGGCCGGTGAGGGTGACGTCGACGAGGTCGTCGCCAAGCGCGGGCTCGAGGTCGTGCGCGATGATGGCGCGATCGAGAAGGCCGTCGATGATGCCCTGGCCGCTAACCCGGACATCGTGGAGAAGTACAAGGCCGGCAACAAGAAGGTCACCGGTGCCATCGTGGGTGCGGTCATGAAGGCCACCCAGGGTAAGGCTGACCCAGGACAGGTCAACAAGCTGATTGCGAAGAAGCTCTCCTAGTCGGTAGAGATTTCCATTAGGCGAGGTCAGGCGGCTGCGGGGTACCGTGGTCGCCATGACTATTTCTACTAAAGCACTGCAGAAGACCGGTCCGAACGAGCCCTTCGAAGTCGTGACCATCCAGTGCCGCGAGCCGCGCGCCGATGACGTTGTCATCGACATCAAAGCAGCAGGCATCTGCCACTCGGATATCCACACCATCCGCAACGAGTGGGGCGAGGCGCACTTTCCGCTGACCGTTGGCCACGAGATCGCCGGCGTGGTCTCCGCCGTGGGGGAGGAGGTCACTAAGTTCAAGGTGGGGGACCGCGTCGGCGTGGGCTGCCTGGTGAATTCCTGCGGTGAGTGCGAGCAGTGCGAGGCAGGGATGGAGCAGAACTGCCTCAAGGGCGGTGTGGGAACCTATAACTCCACGGATGTCGATGGCACGATTACTCAGGGCGGCTATGCGGAAAAGATCGTGGTGAAACAGGACTTCGTCCTACGCATCCCGGAGGCCCTTGATTTTGACGTGGCAGCACCCCTTCTCTGCGCCGGTATCACTACGTACTCTCCGCTGGCCCGCTGGGACGTCAAGGAAGGCCAGAAGGTAGCCGTCGTGGGCTTGGGCGGCCTGGGGCACATGGGCGTGCAGATTGCTGCCGCCAAGGGCGCGGATGTCACGGTCATCTCGCGCACCTCGCGCAAGGCAGAGGAGGCCAAGAAGCTGGGGGCGAGCCGTACCCTGGCCACCACCGAAGAGGAAGACTTCTTCAGGAACCACCGCGGCGAATTTGACCTCATCCTGTCCACCATCTCCGCCGAGTATGACCTCGAAGATTACCTGCGCCTCCTCAAGCCGCGCGGCATTATGTCGGTGGTCGGCCTACCGCCGGAAGCACTGCCGCTGCGCCTCAGCCGTCTGGTCGGCGGCGGCAAGGTGCTGACCGGCAACAATATTGGTGGCATCGCGGAAACCCAGGAGATGCTGGACTTCTGCGCCGAGCATGGCCTGGGCGCGGTGATCGAAAAGGTGGGCGTCGACGAGGTAGACGCGGCCTATGAGCGCGTCGTCGCGGGTGATGTGAAATTCCGTTTCGTCATCGATACCGCGACGTTTGCCGAGCACTAAGAGGTGAGCCGGCTCATGCCTGAGCGGTTGTAGGAGCAATCTCTCCACAGCCGCACACATGTTTTCCTATCAGGTTGGCGTAAGGTAGAACCTATGTAACGCCATGCTTGTGCCAAAGTATGGCGCGTTTTTATGCACTAGCCACTAAGCATAAAAAGAAGAAACTAGAAAACAGATAGGAAAACGTGTCTTATAAAAACGTCGTGGGCATCGCTTTGTCCTTCATTGGCTTGCTCGTGGGTGCGGGCTTTGCCACGGGACAGGAAGTTGTCCAGTACTTTACGTCCTTTGGTATTCCGGGCATGTGGGGAATCCTGGTAGCCGGCTTGGTCATGACCCTCGCTGGCACGGTGTTCCTTCAGCTGGGAAGCTACTTCCACGCCAGCGAACACAACCAAGTGTTCCGGAACATTACCCACCCGATCATTTCGCGCATTCTGGATGTCGCGGTGATCCTCACGCTCTTTGCGGTGGGCTTTGTCATGCTGGCTGGCGCCGGATCTAACATGCAGCAGCAGTTCGGCTGGCCGGCCTGGGTGGGTTCCCTGCTCATGCTCGTCCTGGTTCTTATCACGGGCATGTTCGACGTCGATAAGGTCTCCCAGGTCATCGGTCTCCTGACGCCGACCATCATCATTGCGGTACTCTTCGCCGGCACCTACACGCTGCTGCACATGCCGGACAACGTCGATGCGGCGATTGCCGCCTCCGAGGCGATTGAATCCCCAATCCCGCACTGGCTCATCTCCGCGCTGAACTACAACGGCCTGGCCCTCATCCTGGCGGTATCGATGTCCCTGGTGATCGGCGGCGATAACATCAGCCCGCGCGAGGCAGGCGTCGGCGGCATCGTGGGTGGCGCGGTCTACGCGGTGCTCATGGCCATCGCCGGTTTCTCGCTGCTGATGAACGCGGAGAACGTCGGCGATTCCGATATCCCGATGCTGACCCTGGTGGACAATATCCACCCGACACTTGGCGTCATCATGGCCATCATCATTTACCTGATGATCTTCAATACCGCCATCGGCATGTTCTATGCGCTCGGCAAGCGCCTGTCTTCCGGTAACGAGTCCAAGTACCGCATCATCTTTATCGCCGGCTGCCTCGCTGGCTTCGCCGTCTCCTTCGCCGGCTTCAAGGCTCTGATGCAGTACGTCTACCCGGTCCTGGGCTATATGGGCATTGTGCTCGTGGCAATCTTGGTGATTGGGTGGCTGCGCTCCCTGGGCAAGATTAAGGACGAGGGCCTGCGCCGTGAGCGCATCCGCGCCCTGCTGCACCTCAAGCTGCACCCCGACACAGAGTACGACGCGGCGCGTTACGACGATGAAATCGGCCAGCAGATCGCCGACTCCAACATGGACGATGAAGCCCTCTTCGAGGACCTCGTCTCCGATGTGGTGGAGGAGCTGGACTCGGATGAAGAGCTCGACTTCGACAAGGAAAAGTGGGAGGAAAACCGCAACGACCACTCCTACTACACCGAGCGCGAGGGCGTCGAGCAGGACCGCAGCGACGAAGAAATCAAGGCCTGGGTCGAGGAAACCGGCGCAGTGGGAGACCCCGCCGAAGACGACGAGCTCCCTGAAGAATCAAAGAAGAACTAGAGAAGCAGGAGCTTCGCCGTCAGCGCAAGCATGACGCAGCCGATGACGATGTTGACTACGCGCCACGTCGTCGGCTTGGCCAGCACGTGGGAGAGCTTGTAGGCGCCAAAGCCTAGGGAGGGGAACCACACTGCGCTGGCCATGATGGCGCCTGCTGCGAACACCCAGCGCTGGTCGCCATATTGGTTTGCAATGGAGCCCAGCATGACTAGCGCGTCGACGTAGGCCAGGGGATTAAGCCACGTCAGCGCCAACGCACCGAGGACGGGTTTGACCCAGGATTTCGAGCGCACGCGGGGGCGGATCTTCGTAAGCACTGAGTTCCCCGGTGTCCCAGAGGAACCCGAATTCTCATCAACCACTTGGGCCACCGGTGCGGTTTCCTCAATGACCAGTGCTTCCTGTTCCTTCTTGAAGGCATCGCGGAAGCACGTGAAGCCGAAGTAGATGAGGTAAGCCGCGCCCAAGTACTTGACCACGATGAGCGCGGTGGGGAAGCGTTCGACGAGGACGCCGACGCCGGCGGTGCCGCCGGTGATCAGGATGACGTCGGAAAGCAAGCATGCCAACAGGATCGGCCCGACATGATCGCGTTTAATGCCCATCTTGATGATGTAGGCATTCTGCGGTCCGATGGCGATGATGAGGGACAAACCCAGCGCAAATCCTGCGAGCAAAACTGACATGGCTTCTAGTGTGCGTATAACGGCATATGAAGTCCAGTTAAATCTTCTACAGCTGGTTTAAAATAGCTTCATGAACCCGCTCCATACTGAAACTCTGCTGGCCATCATCGATGAAGGCTCCTTCGAGGGCGCTGCGGCTGTGTTGGGAATCACTCCCTCGGCCGTTAGTCAGCGCATCAAGGCGCTGGAAGTATCGACTGGTCGAATCCTTCTGCGCCGCGGAACTCCCGTCACCGTGACCGAGGCAGGGGAGATTGTCGCCCAAGCCGCGCGGCGCATGGCTCTGGTCCAAGCCGAGGCAGATGCGCGGCTCACCGAGCGCCTCTCCCGCGTGCCGTTGACTGTCGCGATCAACTCGGATTCCCTGGCCACGTGGTTCAGACCTGTAATCCAGCGCACCGCCGAGCGCGGTGAGGCGGCGCTGCGCATTCGCATCGAGGATGAGGCCCGAACGCTCGCGATGCTGCGCCGGGGTGATGTGCTGGGCGCGGTCACGCGCGAGCAAACCCCGGTCTCCGGCTGTGAATCTACATACCTCGGGACCATGCGCTACTTTGCCGTCGCCGCGCCCGCTCTGGCGGAGGGCTTCGAGGATTGGGAGACCCTGCCCATCGTGGGCTTCGGGCCGAACGACGCCACCTTGGATGACGCCATGCGCGAGCGCTTCATCGACTCCCACGTGTTACGCGCACGAGTTTCCCAGATCCCCTCCTCGGAGAGTTATGTCGAAGCAGTGCGCTACGGCCTGGGATGGGGCTTAGTGCCGCGCCTGCAGGCACAGCCTTTGCTGGAGACCGGAGAGCTGGTGCTTCTCGACGACTTCCCGCTCGACATCGACCTCTACTGGCAACGCTGGCGGTTGGAGTCGGAGTTGCTCGCGGACCTCACGGCGGATGTCTTAGACGCAGGCCGTGCGGTTTTAGCTTCGCGCCGCGCCGATAAAGATGCGCCATAAAGGCACAGTGCTGCCTTAAGTTGGAGGCATGAGCGATAAAACTCCTGATAAAGCCACCAACTTTGATGACGATATCCCCACCTACACGGGGCCGGACTCCGCGAAAGCCAGCGCGCCGGAGGAAGTAGAGACTGAGAAGCCCAAAAAGAGCAGCCTCTTCCAGCGCCCCGGCCGCGCCGAGCCGCAGGTGATTAAGCCGAAGAAGGTAGAAGAGCCAGCGGCTGAGACTGCAGCTGAGCCTGCCGCGGAGGCTAAGACCGAAACCTTTGAAAGCCCTTCCCGCGGTTCCCTGTCCTTCGACAGCGCTGCAGCAGAAACCGAGACCACCGCATTCCCGCGTGCGGAGGCAATGGCTGAGCCTGATGAGCAGACAACGGCTATGCCGGTATCGGCAACCGCAGCCTCGGAAACCCAAACCGAACCAGCAGCAACAGAGAACTACGAGGAAGTTCCCAGCACGGTTGCTGTCGCTGACCCCGCCGTCGACTCTGAAACTGCAGCAGTGGAGGAGAAGCCGGAACCAGCGCGCCGCGGAACCATCGATTTTGGCCTGCTTTTCGTGCGCCTAGCGCTGAGTGTCTACTTGCTCGTGGCGGGTGCTTCGACCTTCTTTAAGCTCGGTGGCAACGAGGGCCTGGCTGGTCTGGAGAACGAGTTCGGTGAATACACCATGGCAGCTGCACTCGCCATCGGCGTGCCGACTGTTCAGCTTATCGCCGGTGCTTTCCTCCTGCTTGGACTAGTCACCCCGCTCGCGGCTATGTTCGGACTTATCGTCACGGGCTTCTCCGCCATCCATGGCCTCAACGCCTCCGAGGCAGGCTTAGACGTCTTCGCGTGGAACGAGAACGTCTGGTTGGGTCTCGTCCTCTTCGTGATCGCGGTGGCCCTGCAGTTCACTGGCCCTGGATTCATCTCCCTGGACTTCAACCGCTCCTGGGCCCGCCGCCCGCTGGCGACGTCCTGGATTTTCGTCGTCATCGGCGTGGCCGCACTGGTCGCCATCTGGTGGTTCGGCGCTGGGGTTAACCCGCTGAACTAGGCCTACCAGCCCGGCTTTCAAGCTCCCTGCCTGCAGTTATGGGGTAGCCGTTGTTGTTTTCCATTATGTAAAGTAAGTTGTTTTCTGTAGTGGAAAACAATGACTTTGGTGCCGCAGGAGGGGAGCTTTAGTTTTGCCGAATCAGAATGTTCTGGACGCACTCGCATTTGAGGAGCAACAACGGTTGGCCGCGGCCAAACGGCCACCCGTCTGGCTGAGCCTGCTCGCAGCGGCGGCGTACGGTGCGTGGTTTGCTTACATGTGGATCAAAGTTGACGTCCATCCGCTCGTCCTCGTCGGCGGACTTCTTCTTGTGCTCGGGTTATTGGTGAGCCTTGCCTTCTTTTACCGCACGGGGGTGAGGGATTCGATGCGCCAGAAGGTTGATCCGCACGCCTCCCGGAGCGTGACCTGGCGCTTCTACGCAGGATTGGGATTTATGATTCTGCCGTCGCTCTTCAATCCCTTCGTCGAAGGACACGTTATTCCCTCATGCATTGCAAGTGTGCTGTGCGCCTTGGCGGTCTTGTGGACACTACATACTGGTGCGCTGGATCGGAGGCCGCGATGAGTGAACTTGACCCGGTAATCCACCCGCTCAATCGCTTTAAGATTTGCGCCACACTTAATGCCTTCGGAGCCACGCAGGGCGGGGAGGTAAACCGAGAGATGAAGTTCGCCATGTTGCGCGCTCGCACGGAGCTTTCCGATGCCTCCCTGTCCAAGCAGCTCGGAGCTCTGGAAAAAGCCGGCTACGTGACTCGCTTCCGCGAGTACGGCACCAGCCGTGCGAAGGACTCGGTGTGGGTCGCATTGACTGAGCAAGGCAAGATTGCCTTCGACGGCCACTTGGCAGCACTCAAGGAATTAGCTGAGGGTTGAGTTGGGTGCATAGTACGGCCTCGCTGAGGTGCCCTTGTTGCCAAAGTTTTCCCGCCCGCCGCAGGCGGTTTCAAGTGGTGGATGCATCACTTGAATAGTTCTTGGATTCTCTCTTCTGGTGTGTACCAGTTGAGGACTTCTCTGGGGCGCCCGTTGAGTAGGTCTTGAATGTGTTGAACGCCTTTTGAAGCGTCAGGGTACTAAAGTCGCTTCCTTTGGGTAGGAAGTCTCGGACTAGCCCGTTGGTGTTTTCGTTGGTAGGACGCTGCCAGGGTGAGTGTGGATCGCAGAAGTAGACTGCGAGCCCACGTTCGATGCTCAGCCTGTCTACTTGGGCTAGTTCCACACCTTGGTCCCAGGTCAGTGTTTTGGTGTTGTTGCGTATTTTTCCGGTAAACATCTCGATTAACTTATCGACAGTCGTGGCGGAATCATGCACATCAAGCAGCGAGCCCATACGACTACTTGTTCAAGCCGGTTAGAGTCCAAGCACTACCCGGATTATCCAGAGAAAAACTGAGAGCAACTGTCGTTGACTCCATGATTAAAGAAGGCGGACTTGATGGAGAACACAGATCGAGAGCCTGTCGAGAGAACCTCACCCATTGTTCGCTGTCGCCCTTTCCTCTAAGAAAGAGGAAGTTTGCCTCTTCGGTGAAGCCGTGTTCTGGAACAGGGGGATCATCAACCACAAGTGTTTCTTTGACTGTTTGATACGGAGTGTATGGGCACACGAGCGAAAACTCAGTCCACTCTGGTCCGTAGAGTTCCTCCAGTGTGATGGACTCAGTAACGGGGATTGCATGTCCCGATCGTTCTAGGGACGCGAGATGAGAAGCCAATGGGTCATTAAAACTACAAGAGGAGAGTGATAGGGAGACAATACTAGTGAACCCTATCCGTGCCATCATGCGTCTCATTAACATAACCTCCTTCTCGTGCCTATCCTAGGAAAGTGTAGATAGCAGTCCAATCCTTGCCCAGAGGGCGCACTGGTTCAGAGCAGCAGCTTCGTCGCCACTACTTGCGAAAGCAGATCCAAGAAATCGACCTTGGGCATTGTTATACAGGTCCATGCGGGTCTGATCCGCTGGCCCTTGAGCGACAGTTTCGTGGTTAGTAGCAATGCGTTCAGCTGCATCTGCACCGATTCTCATCGTCATCAGGGCATTCCACGAGCAGTGCCGAAAAGCATCGCCCTTTCCATTGCGGAGTGATGTGGCGCCAGGAAACCGGTTCTGCGCTTCCGTACTCGCGGTTGTGGCTGCCTGATTGGCGATGCCGCATGATACTACATCGACCAGCGCGATGCAGGACAGCATTTCAAGGCCCTGGATATATATCCGGTAGGGGTCCGACTGGGTGGTCGCAAAAGGCGCTACCTGAGGATTGATGTCAGTGACCCTGGCACGTTCAACTGCAGCAATGATTGCGCGTTGTTCATTAGCTGACAGGGATGCGAAGTAACCGTACGGGTCGGCGGACTCGTTCATCACCTTGATCTCGTCTTGAACATTCATGATGTCCTCATCTGTGACATCACTGGTGTCTACGCGAATTTCAGCGTCTAAGTCAATTGTTGATGCGGGCAAGGGGGTAAGATTCCCCAGGTTTTGGGCAGCAGCACTTGGTGGAATGATTAAACCAAATGCGAGAACTGCTGCTGTAGATAAAGCCATGATGAATCTTGTGGCGCGATTGCGCATAAGAACTCCTGTAAATTTCGTGAAAACGATTATCCGTGACGAGGGAAACACGCATATTAGGTTCTCCTTACCCAGAGTAACAGATAATTCCTATTAGGAAACTAACAGTTGTAAAATCACCCCTAATTAGGTGTATATCCCCTGCCAATTTATCGATCACAGCTCCACACAGAAGTAACGAAGTACTACTAGTAACGCTCGTAGATTGAAGTGCCCCGAGTTTTGTTCCTAGGGGGGCAGGGCTCAGCAGCCAAGGGGAAGGTGACCACTTCGTGTTCAACTCCTCGATGACAAAGGCCCGCAACTGCGGGTTGGTATCGAGTTTACGGGGTTTAGGCCTGGCTAAACGGTCTACAGCCCGCTTTTGCGCCACGAGGGCATCGTAGCCATGCTCAGTCATCCCACGGGCGATTTCCCTGCTAATCGTCGACTGATTCCGGCCAAGGTGGGCTGCAATCTCACGGTGAGTAAGACCCTGATCAAGCAGATAGGCTATCGCTATTCGGTCATGGCGGATAAGACGCTTTCCGCGTCCTACCTTCGATTCGGATTCAGTGGGATGATCATTGAGTACCCAACGCCCATACATGCGATTATGGTGCCACGTTTTCACCGTGGCAGTGCAGCGATCAACAACCTGGCCGGCCTGTTTATAGCTTTTGCCAGCATCCACAAGTTTCAAAGCTTGGGCAATGCGATCCCGCTCGTGTTGTATGGCTCCACCGCGACTGGTATTGGCGAGTTCGATACCGTCTTGCGCAAGGTATCGGTAAGCGGTCTGTGGGAAACCTGTCTCTTTCAGTGCACTATGCGCAGACCGACCGCTTTCTACAATAGCAATGATCTTTTGGTATTGATCTTTGTACTTATCCTCATTCAGGCTCCGACGGCGCTTGCCACGGCTAAGGCCCTCAGCCTGGCGCCACACCTTCGCCGTAGCCTTCGAGCCCCCCAACTCCTTGAGGATCACCGACATCGGACGCGCATCATGCAGATACGCCTGCACATACCGCTCACGTAGCTTTCTATCGCCTAACATCTACACAACCTCCTAGCTGTATAGATGCATTCACCACCTGAGCCCGCCGCAGGCGCGGCGAACAACTTTGGCAGAACAGGCAGTTTTGCGTTTCGGGGGTCAGTTGGTTTGGGCCGCAGCGAGTTCAGCATGTGGCTTGTCTGCCTTATTGTCCTGAATCTTGAGACAGATGGCGTAGAGAATCCAGCTGAGGAGTGCCAGCCACACGAAGTCATCGACCAAGAACTTCTGGTACAGCGGCATCGCGTGAACATCGATGCTATCGCCGAACCACCACTTCGGCGGAACGGTGAGCAGCATGCCAGTCCAAGCGGCGAGAACAGCCAGCGAGCTGCCGGCGACCCAGGTGGAATTGCGCCAGGACCAGGCGCGGTAGACCAGAAGCGGCACGATGAGGGACAGCCACACCCAGTGGTGGGACCACGAAACGGGGGAGATGAGCAGCATGGTGGTGGCGGTGGTGAGGTGGGCGTCGACAAGCAGGCCGCGCCGCATCTGAGCCATGATGAGTGCTGAGCTAAGGCCGATGATCGTGAGTGCCGCCACGAGCCACAGCACGTTGATGAGCATGCCGTTGTTGTTCATCGCCTCTTGGGAGGTAAAGAGGCGCTGGATGACACCCTTGAGCGAGGAATTGGACTGATAGTCAGTAGCCACGCCGAAGTCTGCGCCCTTGCCCATATCGAGAAGCTTTGAACTGAAGAACTCGACAAAGGCCTGCCATCGGTAGGCCGCGGCCAACAGCGTCGCCACGACGGCGGAGGCTAAGGCCGTGAGGATGGGCCGCCACTCGCGGCGCAGCAGGAAGTAGAGCAGCATGGCCAACGGGGTGATCTTGATGGCCGCCGCGAGACCTATCAGCCAGCCCTGCGGAAGCTTGCGCTCGCGGGGAACAAGATCAAAGATGACCAGCGCCATGATGACGATATTGATCTGCGCAAAACCATTGTTGAGGCGGATGGGTTCAAAGAACATGGCCGCGGCCCACGCGATCGCCACGGTGGGCCACAGGTGCGGCACCTTGAGCGCGCGGAAGATCGCGTAGAGGCAGGCAAAGACCAGGGCGTCCGAGAGGACGATCATGATGTCGCCGGCGAGCGAATCGCTCATCCAGTCAAAAGCAGTCAGTGGCACCATGACCAGCGCCCCGAAGGGCGGGTAGATAAAGGGGAGCGCCAAATCCCCGGCGTACATGGGCTCCGAGTAGACCGAGCGGCCCTCCATGAAGGCGCGCACGCCCTCTCGGTAAATGATCATGTCCACCGGGAAGTCCGTGTGGAGGACGTGGCGGATGACGCCCACCAGGCCAATGATGAGCCCGGCGGCGGTCAGGAGTGTGCGCCTTGCGGCGTTAGTGGCGAAATTCATCGCCCCATACTCTAATTGACGTAACCATCCACCACGCGCACCGCACCACGGTCAGCGGACGTGGCCATGTTGGCATAGGCGCGCAGGGCCTTGGTGACCGGGCGGTTGCGGTCCTTCGGCGTCCAGGGCTTCTCACGCTGCTCCTCGATGGCGCGGCGGCGTTCGAGAACGTCCTCGTCGACGTCGAGGGTGAGCTGGCGCTCGCGGATGTTGATGGTGATGGGGTCACCGTTTTCCACCAGGCCGATGAGACCGCCGTGGGCAGCCTCGGGGGAAATGTGGCCGATGGAAAGGCCGGAGGTGCCGCCGGAGAAGCGGCCATCCGTAATCAAGGCGCAGGCCTTGCCCAAGCCGGAACCCTTGAGGAAGGAGGTCGGGTGCAGCATCTCCTGCATGCCGGGGCCGCCCGCGGGGCCCTCGTAGCGGATGACGATGACATCGCCGGGCTGGACTTCCTTCTTGAGGATGATGGACACGGCCTCCTCCTGGGACTCCACCACGCGGGCCGGACCGGTGAAGGTCCACAGCTCTTCCTCCACGCCGGCGGCCTTGACGATGGCCCCGTTGGGGGCGAGGTTGCCGCGCAGGACAACCAGTCCGCCGTCAGAGGAGAAGGCATGCTCGGCGTCGTGGATACAACCATTGGCCGCGTCGGTGTCGAGCTCATCCCAGCGATTGGATTGGCTGAAAGGCTCGGTGGTGCGCACGCCGCCGGGGGCGGCGAAGAAGAGTTCGCGGGCAGCGTCGGTAGCCTTGCCACCGCGGATATCCCACTCGTCGAGCCATTCCTCGGCGTTGTCGTAGAGCGCGGTATGGACCTTGAGGTTCAAGTGGCCGGCGCGACGCAGCTCGCCCAGAATGGCGGGGATGCCGCCGGCGCGGTGCACGTCCTCGATGTGGTAGGTGCCGTTGGGCGCCACCTTGGACAGGCAAGGCACGCGGTAGGAAATCTCGTTGATATCCTCCAGCGTGAAGTCCACCTCGCCCTCCTGCGCGGCGGCCAGCGTGTGGAGGATGGTGTTGGTCGAACCGCCCATAGCCATATCCAGCGCCATGGCATTGGCGAAAGCTTCCTTGGTGGCAATCGAGCGCGGGAGGACAGCGTCATCTTCCTCGCCATAGTAGCGCTGGCACATCTCGACGATGGTGCGGCCGGCTTGTTCAAAGAGATCGCGGCGTGCGCTGTGGGTGGCCAGCGTGGTGCCATTGCCTGGAAGGGCCAAACCGAGCGCCTCGGTGAGACAGTTCATGGAGTTGGCGGTGAACATGCCGGAGCAGGAACCACAGGTGGGGCAGGCGGATTCCTCCACCTGAGCCAGGCCCTCATCGGAGACGGCATCGCTGGCCGACGCCGTGATGGCCGTAATCAGATCCGTCGGTGCGTGTGCTACACCGTCGACGACGACGGCCTTGCCGGCTTCCATCGGGCCGCCAGACACGAAGATGGTAGGGATGTTGAGACGCAGCGCGGCATTCAACATGCCCGGGGTGATCTTGTCGCAGTTGGAGATGCACACCAGGGCGTCGGCAGTGTGCGCGTTGACCATGTACTCGATGGAATCGGAGATGATCTCCCGCGAGGGCAGGGAGTAGAGCATGCCGCTATGGCCCATGGCGATGCCATCGTCAACAGCGATGGTGTTGAATTCCTTGGGCACGCCGCCGGCTTCGCGCACGGCGTCGGCCACGATGTCGCCGACGTTCTTGAGATGGACGTGGCCGAACGAACTGGGTAAAGGAGTTGGCGATGGCAACGATCGGCTTGCCAAAGTCACTCTCCTTGGAGCCGGTAGCGCGCCACAGCGCACGCGCACCGGATGCCTGGCGGCCAACGGTGGTGACTTTAGAGCGGAGAGGGTACATGGTTAATCCTTCAGTTCGGGGTGTTTCTTGAGGTACTCGGCGTATTCCTCCTTGGTAAGGAGGATTTGTTGGCCATCGCGGTGGACGATGACGACCTTGTCATCGGCGGCTTCGCGGCCAGCGGTCAGGGCGTCGGGGATGCGGCCGTTGGAAGCGGCGGCAAGGCGGGGGAGAGAGTTAAAAGTCACGCCCGGCAGGTTGAGGTTGTCGCCGCTGGTGGTGCGAGCGTAGGCCTTCGAGCGCTGGAATCCGATGCCTTTAAAGTCCTTCCACGCGATGTCCTTGGGGCCGCGGAAGCCATAAGTGATGTGGATGCCTTTCGCGTCCACGGTGGTGCGGGCCCGCAGGACCCACCAGATGGCCAACACCGGGAAGATGAGGATCCAGAAGAGGTATTTCGGGGCCCAGCCAATGCTGAGAAAAGCGATTGCGGCGAGGATGCCGATGCCGAGGAGGTGTTCGCGGGTGGGCTTGAACGTTTCGGCCGTGGGGTGTTCGGCGCGAGAAGATGCGTTCTGCGGGTGTGAGGACGTCATAGTGGGTCATCGTAATTGACAGCGTGGCGCGGTGGCGAACCGCCCCACCTGTGCAATCTCGCAAAATGAGAAAAAGATCCCAAAAATGGGGGTAAATGCCTGCGGTGGCGTTTCTATCAGTGTACAGTTTAGCCCATGATCATTATTCGACTTCACCTCGTAGTAGTACCCGGGCGGCGCGAGCCGTAGCGAGTCCACTAGTGACGTCGACCAGCAAGCGCCCCCGTTACCTTCACACCCAGGAAGGACAGCGGGGGCGTTATTAGTTGGATGATCTCTCCGATATCCATCCCCACTGAAGGAGCACAACAACCGTGACAGCTTCCACTCCGCCACAGCGGGCGCCCGAGCGCATCACGGGCGCACACGCCATTGTCCGTACCCTCGAAGATTTGGGCACCGAGCTTGTCTTCGGCATTCCGGGCGGCGCCGTGCTTCCGCTGTACGACGCCCTCTTTGAATCCACGAAGCTGCGCCACGTGCTCACCCGCCACGAGCAGGGGGCCGGCCACGCCGCCGAAGGTTATGCCCAGGCATCCGGAAAGGTAGGCGTCATGATTGCCACCTCCGGTCCGGGTGCTACCAACCTGGTGACCCCGCTGGCGGACGCCAACCTGGACTCCGTGCCGGTCGTGGCCATCACCGGTCAGGTGGGCAGCTCCTTGCTGGGCACCGACGCCTTCCAGGAGGCCGATATCCGCGGTGTGACCATGCCGATTACGAAGCACAACTTCATCGTCACCAAGGCAGAGGACATCCCGGGGGCTATTGCTGCCGCGTTCCACCTGGCGTCCACCGGACGGCCGGGCCCGGTCCTCGTGGATATCCCGAAGGATGTCCAGAACGCCCTGATGGAGTACTCCGGCCCAGTCATGCCGGACCTGCCGGGGTATAAGCCCACCACGACCCCGCACCCGCGCCAGATCACGCAGGCTGTTCAGCGTATTGCCCGCGCGGAGCGCCCGGTGCTCTACGTTGGCGGCGGCGTCATTAAGGCGGAGGCTTCCCGCGAGCTGCGCGAGTTTGCTGAGCTGACCGGCATCCCGGTGGTGACCACCCTCATGGCGCTCGGCGCTTTCCCGGATAATCACCCGCAGCACATGGGCATGCCCGGCATGCACGGCACGGTACCGGCGGTGGCGGCGCTGCAGCGCGCGGACCTTATCATCGCCGTGGGCGCGCGCTTCGATGACCGCGTGACCGGTGATACCGATACCTTTGCTCCGCACGCCGAGGTCATCCACGCCGACATCGACCCGGCCGAGATCGGCAAGATCCGTGAGGTAGCTGTTCCCATCGTGGGTGATGCCCGCGAGGTGCTTCTGCGCCTGACCAAGGCTTATGCCAATGACGCGGAGTTGGACGCCCCGAACCTCGGTGACTGGATGGAGTACCTGGGAGATTTGCAGCGCCGCTACCCGCGCGGTTTCGAGCCGACGTCGGACGGGCTGCTCAATCCGCAGGAGGTTATCCAGCAGCTCAGCTCCATCGTGGGGCCGGAGGCTATCTACTGCGCGGGCGTCGGCCAGCACCAGATGTGGTCGGCACAGTTCCTCGACTTCGAGCACCCGCGCAGCTGGATCAACTCGGGCGGTGCCGGCACGATGGGCTACGCCGTACCCGCAGCGCTGGGCGCTAAGGCCGCATGCCCGGAGCGTGAGGTTTGGGCGATTGACGGCGATGGCTGCTTCCAGATGACCAACCAAGAGCTCACCACCGCCGCGGTGGAGGGATTCCCCATCAAGGTGGCTGTCATTAATAACGGAAACCTGGGCATGGTGCGCCAGTGGCAGACGCTCTTCTATGAGAACAAGTACTCCCATACCAAGCTGCGTGAGCACGATGAGTACGTTCCGGACTTCGTCAAGCTCAGCGAGGCCCTGGGGTGCGTGTCCATTCGCGTCACCACGGCAGAAGAGATTGGCCCCGCGATTGAGCGCGCGCGCTCAATCAACGACAGGCCAGTGGTCATTGATTTCATCGTGGGCCAGGATGCCCAGGTGTGGCCGATGATTGGTGGCGGCGCCTCCAATGAGGAAATTCAGTACGCCCTGGGCCTGCGCCCGCTGTTTGATGAAAACGAGTCCGCGGCCGAGGATCCGGCCGACATCCACGAATCCCTCGAGGAGGCCTAAGAACAATGGCTAAAGACGACATCACCCGACACATCCTGTCCGTGCGGGTCCAGGACATTGAGGGCATCATCTCCCGCGTGACCGGTATGTTTACCCGTCGCGGTTACAACCTCATCTCGCTGGTCTCCGCGCGGACCGAAACCGAGGGGATTAACCGCCTGACCATCGTTGTGGACGCCTCCGAGGTTGTCATCGAGCAGGTGGCGAAGCAGCTCAACAAGATTGTTCCGGTGCTCAAGGTGGTGGAGCTGGAGGAAGAAAACACCATTGCCCGCGCCATCATGCTGGTCAAGGTGGCCGCGGATAACTCGAACCGCCCCCAGGTGGTCGACGCGGTGAACATCTTCCGCGCCCGCATCGTGGACGTATCGCCGGAGTCCGTGGTGGTGGAGGCCACCGGTACGCCGGGCAAGCTGCAGGCACTTCTCGACGTCCTCGAGCCCTTCGGTATCCGTGAGCTGGTGCAATCCGGAAACGTCGCGCTGGGGCGTGGCCCGAAGGCGATGGCACCGAGCAAATAAATAATCTCACATTGTGGGCATCTTGTCCCAAAATGTGATACAAATTCAGTAGACCACGTCACTATTCACTGAGTAGTGACAACGAACCGCAGAGAGAAGGAACAACAACATGGCTATTGAGACTCTGTACGATTCCGATGCCGACCTGTCCATCATCCAGGGCCGCAAGGTCGCCATCATTGGCTATGGCTCCCAGGGCCACGCCCACGCAATGAACCTGCGTGACTCTGGCGTTGAGGTGGCGATCGGCCTGCGCGAGGGTTCCAAGTCCCGCGAGAAGGCGGAAGAGGCTGGCTTTAAGGTCCTGAGCAACGCTGAGGCGTCCAAGTGGGCTGACGTCATCATGCTGCTAGCCCCGGATACGTCCCAGGCGACCATCTTCGCCGAGGGCATTGAGCCAAACCTGGAGGACGGCAATGCTCTGTTCTTCGGCCACGGCCTCAACATTCACTTCGAACTGATCAAGCCGGCGGAGAACATCACCATCGGTATGGTTGCGCCGAAGGGCCCGGGCCACCTGGTCCGCCGCCAGTTCGTCGACGGCAAGGGCGTGCCCTGCCTGATCGCGACCCAGCAGGATCCGAAGGGCGAGGGCCGCGAGCTGACCCTGTCTTATGCCGCGGCCATCGGCGGTGCCCGCGCCGGCGTTATCCCGACCACCTTCGAAGCCGAGACCGTCACCGACCTCTTCGGTGAGCAGGCCGTTCTGTGCGGTGGTACCGAGGAGCTCGTGAAGGTCGGTTTCGAGGTGCTGGTGGAAGCCGGTTACGAGCCGGAGATGGCCTACTTCGAGTGCCTGCACGAGCTGAAGCTCATCGTTGACCTCATGTTCGAGGGCGGCATCAAGAACATGAACTACTCGGTCTCCGATACCGCAGAGTTCGGCGGCTACATTTCCGGTCCGCGCGTCATCGACGCTGACACCAAGCAGCGCATGAAGGACATCCTGTCCGACATTCAGGACGGAACCTTCACCAAGCGCCTGATCGCCAACGTTGAGGGCGGCAACAAGGAGCTCGAGGAGCTGCGCGCCAGCTACAACGATCACGAGATCGAGAAGACTGGTGAGAAGCTGCGCGATCTTATGAGCTGGGTCAAGAACCCGCTGGATGCAACTGCATAAATCGCACTGGATCTGAGTAATCCCGCTGGCCACCGGCTGGCGGGATTTTTCATTACCCGGGGCTTGGTGCCCGCAATGTGATGTTCGCGCACAAACGGGCACGTTCCCACATTTGGCGGTAGGCTCGAGGCCATGGGTTTCTCTACGCCAAGTTATGACCTTAATGACCTTTTCGCTCGCATCGATCGCGGTGATATTCAGCTGCCTGACTTCCAGCGCTCTTATTCCTGGGATGAGGACCGCATTAGATCGCTGATCGTCACCGTCTTGCGCGGCTACCCGCTCGGCGCATTTATGGCCTTGGATACCCGCAACGAAACCATGCGCTTTCGCCCCCGCCCATTGGCTGGGGCTCCGGATACCGGGGTGAACCCGGGCCTGCTCTTGCTTGATGGGCAGCAGCGCCTTACCACCTTGTATCACTGCTTCCGCGGCGAGGGCTTCGTCGATACCACTGATTTTCGTTCCAAGAAGGTCTCCCGCAAGTACTACGTGGACCTGCGCATAGCGACCTCGGAGGACATCATGCCGGACGAGGCCGTCTTCGCCGTCAACCAGCATGGCGAGCTGCGCTCCCACTTCGCGCCGGATATCGAAGGCTCCTTGAACAACCGCGAAGCCGCAATCGAAGAGTGCTGCATCCCGGTCTCAGCCCTGTTGATCGAGGAAGGCACCAGCATGCTCTTCGAGCTCGCAGCCGCCAACGATGGTGCCACCCGTGATGTGGTTGCAGCCTTCAACAACCGCGTCCTGCGCCCGCTGTCCGGCTACACCGTGCCGATGATCCGCCTCTCCCGGGAGACGGCAAGCGCCGGTATCGGCTCGATCTTTGCGCAGGTAAATTCGGCTGGTCTGCAGATGGATGTCTTCGATCTGCTCACGGCTGTCTTTGCCTCCGAAGACCCGGACTTCCACCTGGCGGAGGATTGGGCGGCCGTCGAGAAGCAGCTGCGTTCCTTCCCGGCGCTCGACGGCATTGGCCGCAACGAGTTCCTCTCGGCCGTGTCTTTGCTGGTGTCGGGGGAGAAGGGCAACGCTGGTGGTCAGCGCGAAGACATCCTGCAACTGACGCTCGCTGAATACCGCAAGGCCGCGGAGACCCTCGTGATTACCTTCCGTGAGGTCGCCGAGTTCTTGGCTGAGCGTTGCATCCTGTCCTTGGAGCAGGTTCCCTATTCCGAGCAGATTATCCCGCTGGCGGTCATCCTGGCACGTCTGGCTGAGAAGAAGGGCGTGCTATCTACCCAAGACGCCTGGGACCGCCTCAACCAGTGGTTCTGGAGCGGTGTCTTCGGTGAGCTTTACGGCTCCTCGGCCGTCAAGCTGCGCGCTGCCCGTGATGTCGACGAGGTGACCAGCTGGGTTGCCGGCGATACCGAGAGCGTTCCGAAGACGGTGCGCGATGCTTCCTTCCGCGAGTCCCGCTTGCTGTCCGTGGGGGAGAACGACGGCGTATGGCACGGCCTCTACGCTCTGCTCATGGCCCGCGGCGCCAAGGATTGGCGGACGGGGCGCCCCTTCAACCGCCATAGCTTCGAGGAGCTGCAGCCGGGATTCTTCCCGGTCTTCCCGCTTCGCTGGTGCGAGCGCCACGGTATCAGCGGCGTACTGGCGAACTCCGTGCTCAACCGCACACCGATGGGCAAGCGCACCGAGGTGGTCCTGGACGGGCATTCGCCCGAGCGCTACCTGCCGCGCGTGCAGTCAAAGTCGATCATGGAGGATGCCGAGTTCGATAGTGTGTTGGCCTCCCACGACTTAGATCCGGAGCTGCTGACTGCGAAGACCGCGCACCAGTTCTTCGCCGATCGCCGCGAGCGCTTTGTCGGCATCGTCGAATATGCACTCAACAAGCAGGTGGTGCGCGACGTGGATGAGACGAACCTTTCCGGCGGCGAGGAGGGCCCGCAGGCCTTTGCGCGTTAAGGTTCCTTCTCCACGTGCGCTACAGGTCGTGCCTGTAGCGCTGCTGCTAGTCGTGACGGGCTTAGGCGCTGCGGGCTGTTCCTCGCTGGGGCGGGGCGAGCCGATCCTCACGCAGGACATCACCGCCCTCCCCGAAGCGGACATCGACCTGGCCCGCGCGAGCGAGGAGAACCGCTTGCGGCTTATCGACCCCCAATTCGCCAACGAGGTCACCGTGGTGGGGGACCGCTGGGGCATCGACTCCGCGCGCTTGTTCTTCAAGGAGAGCAATACGCTGATCCTCGCCGAAGAGACGGATGCCGCGGCCCTGCGCGCGGCGACGTTGAGCGTGTCCCAGCGCGTGCCCATGGTGACGTACGATGCGTCGATTCGCCCGCAGATTTCACAGCTGCTCGCTGATCTCGACGTAGACCAGCTCCTCGTTATCGGTAACGTTCCGTGGGCTAGCCAGAACGGGCAACTTGAAGTTATCCACGACCCAGGAAACACCAAGGCGCTGGGGGAATACACCGCTTTTCGCTTCACGTCGAAGGTGGTCATGAAACGCGAGCGCATGGTTGACAACATTGCGCGCTTGGATTCCTCTACGAAGACGGAGCTCAAGGCCGCCTGGGAGCCCCTGCCGCAGCACATAACGAAGGAAAAGATGCCGGCTATTCCGGCCCAGGCGCGCCGCGACGCACAAATGGCGCCGGTGATTGTGGCGACCGCGGAAAGCCCCCTAGCCAACGTGGTCAATGCCACCGCCTACGGTGGCACGGTCTTCGTCATGACCGAGCCAGATCCGTCGGCGACGAAGGCCGGCGCGGCGATAACGGCAGGGCTGTCGGAGGGGCCTATCGTGGCCCTCGGACCGGAATTCGGTTCAGTGACAGAATTCACGCATAAAATCACTCAGGGCTGGAAAGAATAAACTACACTTCTCGGCATCTCCAATTCTGACTAGTAAAGGAAGTTATGTCGAAGCCGGTCGTACTTATCGCCGATAAGCTTGCCGAATCCACTGTTGATGCCCTCGGTGACACCGTTGAGGTTCGCTGGGTTGATGGCCCAAACCGCGAGGAGCTCCTCGCCGCAGTGCCTGAGGCCGATGCGCTCCTCGTCCGCTCCGCCACGACCGTGGACGCGGAGGTTTTGGCCGCCGCAGAGAACCTGAAGATCGTCGGCCGTGCTGGCGTTGGCTTGGACAACGTTGACATCCCAGCCGCCACCGAGCGTGGAGTCATGGTCGTCAACGCGCCGACCTCCAACATCCACTCCGCCTGCGAGCAGGCCATCGCCTTGCTCCTGGCCACCGCGCGCCAGGTGCCGGCGGCGGATCAGTCTCTTCGCCAAGGCGAGTGGAAGCGCTCGTCCTTCAAGGGTGTCGAGATCTATGGCAAGACCATCGGCATCGTGGGCTTCGGCCACATCGGCCAGCTCTTTGCCCAGCGCCTGGCGGCCTTTGAGACCACCATCATCGCGCACGATCCTTATGCCAACCCGGCCCGTGCGGCGGCGCTGGGTGTGGAGCTGGTGAGCCTTGAGGAGCTCATGTCCCGCTCTGACTTTGTGACGATCCACCTGCCCAAGACCCCGGAGACCGCCGGCATGTTCGATGCCGAGCTTTTGGCGCAGGCCAAGAAGGGCCAGATCATCATTAACGCCGCCCGCGGCGGCCTCGTCGATGAAGCGGCGCTAGCTGCCTCCATCAAGTCTGGCCACCACCGCGGCGCAGGCTTCGACGTCTATGCTTCCGAGCCCTGCACCGATTCCCCGCTGTTTGAGCTTCCGCAAGTTACCGTGTCCCCGCACTTGGGCGCATCCACGGTCGAAGCGCAGGACCGCGCCGGTACCGATGTCGCCGCCTCCGTGTTGAAGGCACTGGCCGGCGAGTTCGTCGCGGATGCCGTCAACGTTGAAGGCGGCCGGGTCGGCGAGGAAGTCGCCGGCTGGTTGGACCTGACCCGCAAGCTGGGCCTGGTAGCCGGCAACCTGCTGGATGCTGCACCGGTTGCCGTGGAGGTCGAGGCCTGCGGTGAGCTGGCCAACGAGGATGTCTCGGCTCTTGGTCTGTCTGCTGTTCGCGGACTGTTTTCCGGCGTGGTCTCGGAGGCTGTCACCTTCGTTAACGCAATGAAGATCGCCGAAAGCCGCGGCGTGACCGTGGACGTGAAGACCAACGTGGAGTCGAAGGGCCACCGCTCTTCGGTGCGCGTCAGGGTGATTGGCCCCAACGGCAAGGTATCGCAGCTGACCGGTGCCCTGACCGGAATTGACGGGGTGGAGAAGATTATCCGCATCAACGGCCGCGGCGTCGATATGCGCGCTACCGGCCGCAACCTCTTCTTCTCCTACAAGGATGCCCCGGGCGCGCTGGGTACCGTAGGTACCAAGCTGGGCTCTGCCGGCATCAACATTGTCGCCGCCGCCTTGACCCAGGGTAAGGACGCCTCCGACGCTGTGCTCATTCTGCGCGTCGAGCGCGAGGTACCAGAGGAGCTCGTCGAGGAGATCAACTCGGCGCTGGGGGCTACCTGCCACCAGCTCGATTTGGATGCCTAATCCACACCGTACCTGAGTGGCGTCCACCGCCCCCTGCAGAGCCAGTCATGGTTCTTCAGGGGGTTTCGGCTTCATGGAGGGCACGAGGGTGGTACTCTCTCAAGTATCCAATATGTGAGAAAGGAATCCCACAAAATGAAACTTGCAGTGATTGGCGGCGACGGCATTGGCCCCGAGGTAACCGCGGAAGCGCTCAAGGTTCTGCGCGCGGTGCGCGAGGACATCGAGGTGACCGACTATGACCTGGGTGCTCGACGCTACCTGCGCAACGGAGAGCTGCTTACCGACGCCGACCTGGCCTCCCTGCGCGAGCACGACGCCATCCTGCTCGGTGCGATTGGCGCCCCGGGTGAGGTTCCGCCCGGCGTCTTGGAGCGCGGCCTGCTGCTGAAGATGCGTTTTGCGCTCGACCACCACGTTAACCTGCGCCCCTCCAAGTTGTACCCGACGTCTACCTCGCCGTTGGCGAACCCGGGCGATATCGACTTCGTCGTCGTGCGC
This sequence comes from Corynebacterium sp. Marseille-Q2823, assembly GCF_903645345.1. Lineage (NCBI taxonomy): Bacteria > Bacillati > Actinomycetota > Actinomycetes > Mycobacteriales > Corynebacteriaceae > Corynebacterium > Corynebacterium sp. Marseille-Q2823. The sequence goes on from NZ_CAHJXS010000001.1 coordinate 273,611, forward strand.
GAGGGCACCGAAGGCCTGTACTGCGGTAACGGAGGAACTCTGCGCGAGGGCACCGAGCACGAGGTGGCCTCGGAGGTTTCCCAGAACACCCGCTACGGCGTTGAGCGCGTGGTGCGCGATGCCTTCCAGCGTGCGATGTCCCGCCGCAAGCACGTCACGCTGGTGCACAAGACCAACGTTTTGGTCAATGCCGGCGGGCTGTGGCAGCGCACCGTGAACGAGGTGGCACAGGAGTTTCCGGAGGTCACCGTGGATTACAACCACATCGATGCCGCAACCATCTACATGGTCACCGATCCCGCGCGCTACGACGTCATCGTGACCGACAACCTCTTTGGTGACATCCTGACTGACCTGGCCGGTGCTGTTACCGGTGGCATCGGCTTAGCCGCCTCCGGAAACATTGACGCCTCCGGTGCGAATCCCTCCATGTTCGAGCCTGTCCACGGTTCTGCCCCGGACATTGCGGGCAAAGGGATTGCGGACCCGACCGCGGCGATCCTCTCGGCCGCGATGCTACTGCGCCACCTCGGTGACGAGGACAACGCTGTGCGCATCGAGGAGGCCGTTGCTGCCGACGTCTCCTCCCGCGGGGATGCGCAGCCGAAGACTACCGAAATTGGTGACCGAATCGCCTCCGCGCTGAGCGCCTAGCACTGTATGGTTGGCGCATGAGCGTCGAAATAGACGAGGTCACTAGTTTCCTCGCACAGCACGAGCCTTTCTCCCGCCTGCCGGAGGAAGAGCTCACCGCGCTGTCCTCACAATTGAGCATGATCTACCTGCGCCGCGGGGACATCCCCGTCAGGCTCGGAGAAGAGAACACCTTTCTCCACATCATCCGCACCGGAGCAATAGATGTCCTAGGGGAGGATGGCGTCCTGCTCGATCGTCGCGAACCCGGGCTGACCTTCGGCTATTCCACGCTGCAGGGCGAGCCGGTCTCCGCCTACGAGATGATCGCGGTCGAAGACAGTCTGGTATTCGCCCTGCCACAGCAAGCTTTTAGCGAGTGCGCCCACCGCAACCCAGACATCGCACGGTTCTTTTCGGCCAAGTCGCGCCAGATCCGAGCAGCAGCCCGGGAGCTGTCCGATTCCGCGCCAACAGATGTTCTCCGCACGCCGCTGCAGGACCTTATCCGCACCGACGTGCTCACCGCGCCGGCCACCACAACGATCGCGCAAGCCGCTGAGATGATGACAGACCGTAGCGTGTCCTCGCTCCTCGTCGTGGAGCCCGGGAACCAGAACGGCACCCGCCTTAAAGGCATCGTGACGGACCGCGATTTGCGCTCGCGCGTGCTCGCCGTTCACCGCGATCCCGGCCAGGCGGTGGGGGAGATCATGACGCCCAACCCGCTGACGGTATCGGCCGATGCCCCCGCCATGGAGGCGCTGCTGCACATGGCCGAGCGAGGTATCCACCACCTGCCGGTGGTCACCGAGGGCGCCTTGCAGGGCATTGTCACGCAGTCGGACGTTACGCGCCTGCTCCATAACGACCCGCTCTACCTCACCGCGGACCTCTCACGGCGCAGCAGTGCCGCTGAGCTTCGTGGCGCTTTTCAGGAAGCCACGCGCTTGGCCGGGCGTTACGTGGAGCGTGGCTCCACCCCGGCGGAAGCCTCCAGCCTGGTCACGCTCGCCGCCGATGCAGTGGCCCGCCGACTGTGCACGCTGGCCGAGGAGGAACTTGGACCCCCGCCAGTCGAGTATGCCTTCGTGGCCGTTGGTTCGCAGGGCCGACGGGAGATGGCGCTCGCCTCGGATCAGGACAATGCTCTGGTCCTTGCTGATGACTACGATGCCGCGGTACACGGCGACTACTTCGCACAGCTCAGCTCTTTCGTCTGCGAGGGGCTTGCCGACGCCGGCCAAGTTCTCTGCCCCGGCAACATGATGGCGATGAACGAAGAATGGCGGATGACGCGCTCCCAATGGATCGACACCTTCCGCAGGTGGATCCGTGAGCCCCAACCGGAGGCGCTGCTCAACGCACAGATCTTCTTCGATTTCCGTGTGCTCTATGGCAGCGAGGAGCTGGGCCGGGAAGTCCACACTGCTGCCGTAGAAATGGGTAAAGGGGCAACGCGCCTGCACGCGCACCTGGCCAGCTTGGCAGCGCGCCGCGAGCCGCCGCTAACCTTCTTCCGGGGGCTGGTGGTGGAGCGCGATGGCGATTACGCCAACACCCTCGACATCAGAAGGGCGGTACTGCGGAATCGTGCAGATGGCCCGGCTCTTCCCCTTGGGTCCCGGTCCGACGGGGGTGGTTACCCGCCAGCGTCTCAGGGAAGCCGCCGGTAACGCGGTGAGCCAACAGGGAGCGCAGGAGCTTCTCGACGCCTTTGACTACCTACGTTCCCTCTCCTTCCAACACCAAGCCCACCAGCTGCGCGAGGGGCAGCAGCCCAATTACAACATCGACCCCAAGGGCCTGGGGCGTATGGAACGCGAGCACCTGCGCGATGCCTTCCGGGCGATCAAGTCGATGCAGAATGCCCTCGCGACCAAGTACCCAGTGAGGAATATCTAGATGTGGAATCGCTGGAGCCGTCGGGCGGATTGGGGCGCGCCCCCGCGCACCACACCCCTTGATGACGTGGGCTTGCTGGCCGTGGACATGGAGACGACCAGCCTTAACCCCCGCACGGGCAAGATCGTCTCTATCGGTTGGGTTCCGGTTAATGGGAGCACCATCGATTTATCTGGCGCTGGCTATATCGTGGTGCGCGGCGCGCAGGTGGCCGACGACGCGCATGTCCACCTGCTGACTCAAAACGTCATCGATGCCGGCGAGAAGTTGGAGAGCGCTATGGAGCAGTTGCGCCAGGCGGTGCAGGGACGCGCGTTGCTCGCACATTTCGCAGCGCTGGAAGTGGGATTCATTGAGGCGGCATCCCGCGCGGTGTTCGGAGAGCGCCCGCGGCTGAGCGTGGTGGATACCTTTGCGTTGGAGCGGCGCCACATGGAGCGCATGGGCACCTACCCGCGCGGCGAGGACCTACGCCTTCCCCGAGTCCGTGAGCGCTATGGTCTGCCGCGCTATGGCAGCCACAATGCGCTCAGCGACGCCCTGGCTTGCGCAGAGCTATACCTAGCGCAGCGGGGGAGCACGCGAGCGGTGACCCTGGGGGACGTCGTCCAGCGCTGAGATAGACAACGCTTCCTTTGCAACCTTTACTGCAGACCCCTGATCGTGTGTTAAAAATCCTTGCGAGTAGTATGGCCGTTATGCGTTTAGGACGAATTGCTCACACCGAAGGTATCTGTTTCGCCATCATTGATGGCCCCGCCGACGCCCCGCTTGACCAGCTGGTGGCGAAGGAAATTTCCGGCACACCGTTTACCCCACCGGAGCCGACTGGCCGTGAGTGGCCGCTGAGTGAAGTACGCCTGCTGGCGCCGACCCTGCCCACCAAGGTCGTAGCTCTGGGCCGCAACTACGCCGACCACGTGGCGGAAGTCTTCAAGGAATCCGCGGAGCACCTGCCGCCGACGATCTTTATCAAGCCCTCCACCTCGGTCATCGGCCCCGGTGCACCCATCAAGATTCCGGAGTTCGCTACCAACGTTGAGTTCGAGGGCGAGCTCGCCGTGGTGATTTCCAAGGTGTCAAAGAATATTGATCCAGAGAAGTGGCGCGATCACGTCGTCGGCTACACGATCTGTAACGATGTTTCTTCGCGTGACCTGCAGTTCCAGGATGGCCAGTGGGCACGTGCGAAGGGCATCGATACCTTCTGCCCGCTGGGCCCGTGGATTGAGACGGACTTGGACTGCATCAATCTCGATAATCAGAAGATTAACGCCTACCTCACTCACGAGGGCAAGCGAGAGCAGAAGCAGGATTCCAATACGGATCAGATGATTGTGAAGATGGGTGACATCATCGCTGAGATCTCGCAGTCCTACACGCTGCTGCCGGGTGATGTCATCACGACGGGTTCCCCGGCTGGCACGGCGCCGATGGTGCCGGGCGATACCATCGAAGTTGAGATCCCCGGCGTGGGCAGCCTGGCCAACCCGATTGAGCGCGCTTAGATGCTGCTCTAAAGGTTGAGCGCGCGCAAGATGGTGCGCAGCTTAGCCGTGGTTTCCTGAAGTTCGGCCGTCGGGTCGGAGTCCACGACGATTCCTCCGCCTGCCCACGCGCGGGCGGAGAGGCCATCGCCGGCCACCTCGGCGCACCGGATGGCTACCATGTATTCGCCGTCGCCGGAATCATCGCACCAGCCCACCGCGCCGGCGTAGAAGCCGCGATCGGTTTCAGCGGTTTCGATCAGCGCTTGTGCGGCCTCCGTGGGGGTGCCACAAATAGCAGGGGTGGGGTAGACCAACTCGGCCAACTCGAGCGCAGTGATGTCAGAATCCTTGAGGGTTCCCGCAATCGGGGTGCCCAGATGCCACATCTCATTGGTGGAGGTGAGCTGCGGGGACGTGGGAGCATCGAGGGTCTCGCACAAAGGCTGCAGAATACGGCGGATGTGATCTACCACGAAAGCGTGCTCGCGCAAATCCTTCTCGGAATTGTGCAGGTCCTGACCTGCCATGATGTCGCGTGCTTTATCCGACTGCCGGGGCGCGGATCCGGCCAAGGGGAAGGCCGTGACTGTTGAACCCTGCTTCTTGATGAGCACCTCCGGGGAAGAGCCCACGAGCATCGCTCCGGGTCGCCCCGCCGGGGTGAGGTCGGCGATGAAACCATCGCGATGGGAGGATAGGTCGATCAGCCGCGCGGCGACGAGGAGCGGATCGACAGGGGCGTTGAACTCAATGTCAACGGCGCGGGCGAGGACTACCTTGTCCAACTTCGACGCCTCGATCGTGGCGATGGCTGCTTCAATGCGGCGAAGGTGTTCCTCCGGTTCCGGATCGAAACCGGTAACCCGCGCGTTGAGCGTGCCGCTGCGGTAGTAGGCATGTGGCTCGAGCGGGCCGTCCTCGCGGATGATGCTGCGCGGGACTGTCAAGGCGGCTGGATCTCCCTTGTGGAAGGGAAGCGCGCCGACGATCATCGGGACCGTGCCGGCACGCAGCTCGGCTACGGCGGCATCGACATCGCTGAAGGTCGCAGCCGAACCTTGGGTACGCACAGACCCCGTCGCGCGGGACAGGAGGAAGTCGGGGGCGGTGGAGGGTCTGTTTTCACACATAAGGAATAACTCTAGTTCCTTCTTTCCTTCTTACCGAAACCAGATCCACTCCTTATGCGGGGTGACCGCCCCTAGGGGACTAGTCGCGGTTGCGCGGGCGGAAGAACTGCACAGCGATGAACAGCCCGATACCGAGGAGAAGCGCAAGGGAACCCATGCCCGCAAGGAAGCCCGCCCAGAAGCCGGCCATCGGTGCGCCATAGCTCATAGCCTGGATGTTTGCGGTTCCAGCCTGCTGTTCCTCCGTGCTTGGGGCGGGGCGCTGCGCCGGGGCGGTATGCTTGGTGCTTCGTTCCTTCTTGGGCGCCGCGGTACTCCCGGACTCTTTCGCGCGAGTAGCAGAGCGCCCGTTCGAGGTGTTCCGATGTGTGGAATCTCTCTGTTGTTCCACAGTGTGGGATGATCCGTTCTGTGGGGCGCGCTGGCCCTGCGTCTCAGGACGTTGGCTTCTTTCAGAAGCATCTGCGGCCGGCTTTTTTTCGGTGCTTCGCGCGGAGCGCTCAGACTGCTTCGAGTCTTTGGCGTCTCTGGACGTGGAGGGCTGCGCGCCGTTGAGGACGGCCTCGGCCTCCTTGAAGGTTTTATCCATCGTCTTGTCTAACTGAGCGATGGACTTAGAGGTGTCGTTGATCTCCTTGGCCAACTGCTGCGGGCGGTTCTTCGCGCTGCCAGAACCAGAGCCCTGCCCAGCGCCGGCACTGGCACCCCAATCCAGTTGACACACCTCGTCGGGCTCCGCTTCACCTACGAGGAATGGAACGTCGATGGAATGCTCCGAGCCGTCGTTGAGCGTAAACGTGAAGGTTGCGGCATAGGCGCCTGGCTCGGTGAAAATGATCCCGGTGTGGCTGTGGAAGTGATCGGGGTAGTTCCAGGTGATGTCTGGGTCTTCCGAATCAAAGAGGACGGTGGGCGCTGCACCCAGGGAGTTTTGGAATCCCACCATACGTCCGCCTTCCGGTGCGCTGTGCAACGTTAGCGACAGGGTAGCGCCCTCGGCCGTTGCCGGCTCGAGGTAGCTGGTGTTGAAACCAAGCCAGGGGATTGCCGGGTCTTGGGTTTGGGGGATCTGCCAACCACTCGACGGGATATCGCCTCCGGCTGACTCATCGAAGGCGGCATTGCTGCCGACCTCCACGTAGAACTCGCCGGAATCGTAGTCCTTGCCGGACTCATCGTCGCGGGCGATGAAGGAGATATCGCCAGAATTTCCCACCAGCGCGAGGTCTTGGTGTCCGCGGCTAAAGGCATGCAGGGAGCTGGCATCGCAGGAGGACTCGCCTGCGCGCTCCGCGGCAACAGCGGGCGCTGCAGAAGCAATCATCGTCGGCGAGCTCAGGGCGATAGCGGCGGCAGCGGTCAAGGTTAGGGGACGGATATTCATGCGGACAGGGACTCCTTTGATTCAGATGGGTGCGGGGAGGACGCCGTGGCACGACGAGAATGCAGAAGAGGGGACAGCGCCCACGCCGCGAGGAAGCAAGCAGTAAGCAGCAGCACAATGGTCGCCCCAGCGGGAAGATCGATGGCCCACGCCAGATAGATGCCGAAGAAGCTGCCGAGCGAACCGATGGCCGCGGAAGCGATCATCATCGACCCCAGCGAGTCACAGAGCAGCCGCGCCGTGGCCGCCGGGGTAATGAGTAGGGCGAGCACGAGGACGTTGCCGATGGTGCCCACAGAGATGACCACCGCGCCGGTCACGCAGAGGTAGAGCACGATGTCCAGAGCAAAGACGGGCAGTCCCATCGCGCGGGCGGTCTCTTTGTCCAGGCATGTAGCGGTGAGCTGGGGGCCGAGCAAGACCACGGCCCCAACGATGAGCACCGTGACGGTGAACGCCGTGTAGAGATCTGCACGGGAGACACCCGTCAGCGATCCGAAGAGGAAGCTCGTGAGCGAGGCCGTATAGCCCTCCACCCGGGAGATAATGACCATGCCAAGCGCAAAGGATGCGGCGAAGAAGATACCGATGACGGAGTCCTCGCGGACCGTGCGCCGCTGGGAGAAACACGCGATGAGCACGGCGACGGTGCAGCCCGCCACGGCGCCGCCGAGCAGCACCGAGCCCTGGAGCACGAAAGCGATAGCCAGACCCGGGAACACCGCGTGGGAGACAGCATCGCCGATAAAGGCCATGCCGCGCAGCACGACGTAGCACCCCACCACCCCGCACACGATTGCAGCGAGGATGGAGATGCCGACCGCGCGGGCCAAAAAGTCCAGGTGCGGGTTGGCGAGGTCCTGGAAGAACTCAACAAGCGAAATGTCGATCATGCCGCCACCCCAATCGCAGAGAGCAGCGGTGAGGAGGCCGATACCCCGAAGGTCTCGCTCCACGGCTGCGGAGTCAGGCGGAGGTCCTCAGCGGGCCCGTCCGCGACGATTCCCCGGTTAAAGAGCACCAGGCGCGAACACGAGTGCGCGGCCTCGGAGAGATTGTGCGTGGACATGACCACGCTGCTTCCCTGGTCGGTAAGTTTCTGGAAAAGAGTCAGTAGCTCCTCGGTGTTGGGAGCGTCGAGTCCGGTGAAGGGTTCGTCGAGAAGCAGCACCTCGGGCTCGCAGGCCAGAGCGCGGGCGATGAGGACGCGCTGGCGTTGGCCGCCGGACAGCTGCGCGATGGGTCGCTGGGCGAACTCTTCCAAATTGGTCAACTCGATGGCGCGGCGGGCAGCCTCCTTGTCAGCCCGGCCCGGCCGCCGGAACCAGCCCACCATTCCCGTGCGCCCGCTGAGCACCGCCTTGGCCACGCTGATGGGGAAGTCCCACTCCACGTCGTGGCGCTGCGGGACGTATCCCAACGAGGTGGTGACGTCGATGGTGCCGGTGAAGGGGACCAGCCCCAGGACGGCGCGCATCAGCGTGGTCTTACCGGCTCCGTTCGGTCCGAGAAGCCCAATAAACTCGCCGGGGTTGACGTCGAAGCATGCGCCGTCGATGACCTGGCGGCCAGAAAGCGATACTGCCAGGTCGTTGATTGAGATGAAGGGATTAGCCACGGCGCCCGCCTTTCGCGCGTAGCACCGCAAACACAGCCCCGACGAGGACGAGTAGGCCCGCACCGGCGAGTGCCCAGACCCACACCGGCACCGCGGCGCCCGCCGAGGCATCAGAGGACTCGGCGCTCGGATCCCACTGCGCGGCGTGTGCCTGCGCGACGTCGGTGCCTGCACCGACAGCAAAGGTCAACGTGGCCTCGGCAGCGACATCGCTCCCAGCGCTCTCGCCCGCGCCTTGCCCGCTCATACGCACCCGAACCTGGTGGATGCCGGGCTCGCTAAATACCCAGTTAGCGTGCGTGTGCGTGCCCAGGTCCACCCAGAAACCGTCCGTGGCCCCGGTCGCGGTGGACCACAGCAGCTGCGGTTCTTCGAAGCCGCCGTTTTGCAGGAACAGCGAGAACTCGCCCGGCCCCTGGTGGCCTAAGAACTCCATGGTGAGGCCGCGGTCAACGTTGTCCGTTAGCGAGGGCGCCTGGGTATTCCAGCCCAGCCACGGCACGTCGGCTTGCTCTGTTTGGGGAACGACCCACACCTGCGATCCGGGCTCGGCGCCGACAAAGGAAAAGGCTTTGTCCTCCGGAAGGGTGAGTTGGGCATTGTCGCCGACGTCGAAGACTACGTCAGCAGGATCACGCCACACCGGCGTGGCTGCTGAATCGTCGCGGGCGAGGAACTGGGCCTGCCCGTCGACAAGCAGCAGCCCGAGGTCCACGTGACCGTGGTCGATGGTGGCCTCTGTCCCAGGTGCGGCGACCTCTTCATCGGCGCTCACGACCTGGGCCAGATCACCGGCCCACGCGGTCACCGGCGCGAAAGCCAGCGCCGCGGCGGTCAACGTAGCCGCCAGGGACGTGCCTAGTGTGTGGATGGTGCGATTAGACATGAGTTTCCTTCGTGGTGCTGCCTAAGCAGCGGTTGAGTGAGTGTGCGTTGAATCGCAGGAGGTCGAGATACGTGGGGACGGTGTCATCGAGAGTGTCGCCGTAGATGGGGCAGACCGCGATCCCAAGGGATTCGGCAGCCTCACGGATGACATCGGCGCTGGCCTGTTGAGTAGGTTCGACGAAGACCGCGGGCAGGTGGAGATTCTCCAACGTGCGGCGCAGGGCAATGACGTCCCGCGGCGAAGGCTCGATGGCGGGTTGGGAGTGACGAATCCCGCAATATCAAGGCCATAACCCTGTTCCAGGTAGGCATAGCCGTGATGAGGTGTGACCAAGTGCCGGTTGCGCTCCGGATGTCTTCGATGAGCCGCCGCACCTCCGCGTCCGCGTCGTGCAACTGCTCGATGTAGTCCTGAGCGCGCTCCCGATACTCCGCGCCGTGCGAAGGATCCGCCAAGGCCAGCTGCTCGGCGATGACCTCGGCATAGCTGATGCCGTTGGCCGCGTTGTGCCACAGGTGCGGGTCAACCTCACCGTGGATGTGCTTGCCCAGGACAGCCTGAGGCAGCAGGTAGGTCTCGTCACCCGGGCGCCCCAGGAAGCGGTAAGCGGGATCCGGCGGAATCTGCTGCAGGGTGGAGTTGGAAATGCTCAACGCCGTGGTGTGTGGGTCGAAACCTTCGCCTTGATCCTCTAAATCGAGCTCGCCCGTGGACAGGTCCGCGGTGATATCTACGTGTCCCGCATCCAGGGAGGTCATTCCATCAGGTGGCTGTACGCCCACGGCCACCGTGAATTCCTGCGGGGAGCTATCCGTTGCGCCAAAAGTGAGACGGTATATGCCCGGCTTGGTGAAGGCCCACGAGACGTGCGTATGGGCGTTGGCCGGCAGCGTCGTGGAATCGTCGCGTTCGTCCAGACCATCAGCCGTGTTAAAGAGTGCTTCGGGCGTACCAAACGTGGATACGACGTAAGCCGCAACATCGCCTGGCCCCTCGGCATCGAGCAGGCTCATGGTTACGCTCGTGGTACCCGGCGGGGCATTGCGCACACGCAACCCCAGCCAGACGGCATCGAGGGCAACGTTTTCCACCAGCGGCACGAGACGGGCCCCGCGCGTGGACGCTTGGTCCGCTACCTCGGTGACCGGAACATCCGATGATTCCCGCAGCGTCTTCAACAGGTTCTGCGGCTCGAGGAGAAACCCATTGGCCAGCAGCACATCCGCGTTTGCGACATCCCGCACCGAGCGCAAGCTCGGCTCAAAGGTGTGTGGGTCCTTGCCCGCAGGAATCAACGTGGTCACCGCAGCGTCGTCCCCGGCCACGTGCTTGGCGACGTCCCCCAGAATCGGCGTCGTCGCCACCACCTTGAGCTTCGCATCGTCCCCACTGGCGGTGCTCGCGCAACCACTGAGCGTGGACGCGCCAATAAGCACCGCCGAGAGCAGCGCGATGTGGGGCGTCCGGGTGCGTACTCCGTGCGGCATTAGTCGCGGCCCTTCATGAGTGCGAGACGTGCTAGGGCCAGGCCAAGCACGAGCATGCCGAGGCCCAAGATTCCGATACCCCACGGCAGCAGGTTTTGCCCGCTGTCGTAATAGCCTGCTGCAGCGACCGTGTCCACGTTCTCCGCGGCTGGCGTGGTTTTGTCGACTGCGCGGGCAGGCTTGCGCTCCTTCCTTTCCTTGCGCTCTGAGCGGTCGTTTCGCTCCTTGTCCTGTGCCTTTCGTTCCGCGTTCTTAGTTCCCGCAGCCGACGTCGCACCGCGGGTAGCGCCTCCGGAGCTTCCGCCCCCAGAGCGGGAGCCTGAGTTAGAAGAAGCAGGTTCGTCGGAAGAGGCCCCGCCCAGGGCGGCGTCGTCGAGCTCAGCAGGGCTCTCAGCACCGTGGTCCGTAACCGTTTCTTCCTCCCGAGGCGTGGCTTCTGCGTCACCGACGTCCCAGGTATAGGTGACCTGGTTACTCGTGTCCCCGTTGGATTCTGCCTGCACCGTCATGGTGTAGATACCGGGCTCGCTAAAAGCCCAGTTGACGTGTCGGTGTGCCGGGTAGGCCTGGTTGATGACATCCCCGGACACCAGGTCCAGCGCGCCGGCGTCGGTGACAGGCTGGATATCTCCGAAGCCTGCCGTTTCGAAGACGAAGATATCACCGGGGCCGGTGACCTCAACGAACTCGAAGTTGATGTCGGTGTAGCCAGCCGATTGTGCAGACTGGGTATCCCATCCCGGCCAGAGCAGCGAACTGTCCTGGGTCTGGGGGAGGTAATACGTCGGTACGCCAATTCCATCGATGCCCTCGGTGGCCTCGCTCCAGGCCTCCTCGGCCACTTTGAGGGTGACATCGTTGCCTGGGCGGACGACACCGCTGCCGGTGATGTCTTCCTTCATCGACAAGGTGAGCTCACCGCCGGGGGCGGAGACATAAAAGGCGTCAACGTGCCCGGTGTCGAAAACCTCGCCATCGGCGCGGGCCGGGGCCGGATGGCCCGTGAAGACAACTGCCAGCGCCACGGCGATGGCGCAGAGGGCAGCAGTGACTCTGTGCAGTTCTGTGGTGCGGTGCACGCGGTGTCCTTTCTAGCGATGAAGCAAGCCGTTGAGGCGAGACTCAATCTGGCCGCGGTGGTTGTTGTAGAAGTTGAGGAAACCTTGGAACACGATGGCCAAGACAACGGGAAGCACGAGGCCCCACAAACCCTCGAGTTTGGGCATAGAAGATTTCATGTTCTTCTCGCCGCTGGATTTGTTGTCGTTCGGCTTGGTGCTGCCGGGCTTGTCGTTGCCCTCGCCCTTGTTTCCGCCCTTGTTTCCGCCCTCGTTACCGTCCTTCGCGCTCACGCAGTCCTTGATCGCGGCGTCGCCGGCGGCCACGGTGAGCGTCTGCGGTTCAGAGGTGATCTCCTTGCCGTCTGTAGTGGTGGCCGAGTAGCTGACCTCGAGCTTGTACATGCCCGGCTTCGTAAACGCCCAGTTGGTGTGGGTGTGGGAGGCGAAGGTGGTCTCAATGGAGTAGTCACCTTCGGCGGAGTTGATCAAGGGAGTAAAGCCCTTGCCCAACCCTTCGGTGGTGAACAGGCCCACCTGTGCGCCGTCGGGCATCTCAACGGGCTTGATGTTGAGGGTGACCGTGCCGTCTTTGTAGTCCTGGTAGTCAAGCGCCTGGGTGTTATAACCCGGCCAGATGATGCTCTGCTCTTGGGTTTGGGGGAGCAGGAAGAACTTATCCTCGCCCAGGTAGTCGAAGTCTTTGCCCTTGAGCGCCTCCGGGCGGGGGCGCAGGGCGTTGTTGTGGATGGCGAGGACAACGTCATCAAGCGGGCGCTCGACGGTCTTCTTGTCTACGATGGCCGTCTCATCCTTGAGCCGGGTGCGGAACTTATCGCCGTCACGAGTGACAGCGATATCGACGTGGCCATGGTCGAGCACCGCCTTGTCAACGCACGTACCGGTGTACTTTCCTGCCTCTGGCTTGGTGTTGTTGTCCGGGCTGGTGGAAGGGGCCTTGGAGGTTGTGCCGAGTGCGCCGCGGCCCTCGTATTTCTGCCCAAAGGAGAAGTTCTCGGTGAGCGTGATGCTTCCGGAATCTTGCTTGATGCTCGGGTGCGGGAGGATATCCAGGCGCACGGTATTGCCGTTGAAGCTTGCGTCTGCGCCGACCACAAACTCCGCGCGGCCGTTGCTGATGACCCCGTCGAATTCCACGTCGGGAAGCTCGCTGCCCTTGCTGAAGAAGCCACCATGGACGTAGCCTTCGAGCTTCTTATCGGCGGCCTCAACGATGATGCGTGTTGCGTCCTCGCCCTCCGGAATGGCCCGCGCGGACAGCTCCGGGTTAGGTACCGAAACCTCTTGATCGGAGGAGAGCTGGCGGGGGTTGGTGGTCTCTGCCCAGGACTCCGCAGACTTCTTCGAGGTGGTGGAAAGCTCGGCGTTCTCTGAGTAGGCGAACTCCTCGGAGATCCAGCGCGGGCTGCCGTCCTCCGGGGTGTAGACAGCCTGGATCGTGGAGGACTCTGGGCCTAGGAACTCATCGAAGTGTGCTTGACCGTCTTTCACGGGCAGATCGGTGAGGAAGTAGCCGTCAATCAGCAGCGTGAGCGTGCCGTTGCTGCCGCCGGTGAAGTCGATGGAGGAGAGGCGCTCATCCCCATCCTTGTCTCCGGACTTTTTCGGAGCGATGGTCAACCGGTAGTCCTGTGCGCTGGCATCTCCCGCGGTGGCCTTGTCGAACCGCTCCTTGAGTGACGGTGTTGGATCGGCGGCCGGACGCTGACCGCCCACCTGGATGGAGGTGGTGGTCGGTGCGGAAGCGATGAGCTTGCCGTCCTTGTCGCGCGCGGTGGTGCGGTAGGTCAGCTGGTAGCGCCCAGGCTTGGTGAAGACGGTGTAGTTGTGGGTGTGCGTGCCGCTCGTCAGCCAGGCAGAATGCGGGGCACCCTCGGTGGTTCCGAAGAAGCGCTGCAGGCCGCCGGGGCCGGGGTAGTAGCCAAACATCTCTACCTCGCCGGGGCCATCAACGCTGAGGAGGTCGAGAGAAGCGATGTTGTCGCGGAAGTCATCGACAGGCAGCTCGGTGTCCGCACCGAAGCCCATCCATACTGGGTCCAGGCTGCCCTGTACGCGGGCGGGTGCCATGTAGTAGGTCGTGCCGGCCTTTCCGAGGAAGGAAAGTGCCGGGTCCTCGGGGACTGTGAACTGGTATTGGTTGCTTCCGTTCTGGTCCCAGCCTTTGCCCACCCAGGTGACCGTGTCGGCAAGGTCGTGGTTGCTTTCTGCGGAATGGCTCTTGAGGGTGAGAGAATTACCCTCCCAAAACGCCTTGGGGGAGTCGATGTGCGTTTGGGTGGCCACGTGCTTGCCGTCGTCGGGGCCGGCAACGGCGGTAGCGGGAGAGGCGAGGAGTGCGGCGCACGTAAGCAGAGCCGCGTAGCGGGTACGAACCACGATGGGAGACCTTTCTTCAGTTCTTGAACGAGAATTCACTATAGGGAATGGAAACCAGTACCGTTAAGTATGAGGAAAAGGTGCTGCTCAGCCTTAGTGGAAACGGAGTTCAACTACCCCCAAGTGGGGCGGGCGGTGCGGCGAAGCGGCGCTGAACTACGATGGTGGGCATGACTGAAAAAACATCCGACGTCCGCGTCCGTTTTTGCCCTTCACCTACCGGCACGCCCCACGTGGGCATGGTCCGCACGGCACTATTCAACTGGGCTTATGCCCGCCACACTGGCGGTACGCTGATCTTCCGCATTGAAGACACCGATGCTGCCCGTGACTCCGAGGAGTCCTACCAGGCCATCATCGACTCCCTGAACTGGCTTGGCCTCGGCTGGGATGAGGGTGTCAACGTCGGTGGCCCGGACGAGCCTTACCGCCAGTCGCAGCGCATGGACATCTACGCCGACGTCCTGCAGAAGCTGAAGGATGGCGGCTACGTCTATCCGGCCTACTCCACCAACGAAGAGGTGCAGGAGCGCCACAAGGCAGCCGGCCGCGACCCGCAGCTGGGCTACGACAACTTCGACCGCGACCTCACCCAGGAGCAGATCGACGCTTTCGAGGCGGAGGGCCGCAAGCCGGTCTGGCGCCTGCGCATGCCGGACAAGGATTGGTCCTGGACCGACCTGGTGCGCGGCGAGATGACCTTCAAGTCGGAGACCCAGCCCGACTACGTCGTGGCGCGCTCGAACGGTGCGCCGCTCTATACCCTGGTTAATCCGGTCGACGATGCGCTCATGGGAGTTACCCACGTCCTGCGCGGAGAGGACCTCCTGTCTTCCACGCCGCGCCAGCTCGCCCTCTATGAGGCGCTCGTGGAGCTCGGCATTGCCAAGAAGACGCCTGAGTTTGGCCACCTGCCCTTCGTGATGGGTGAGGGGAACAAGAAGCTGTCCAAGCGTGACCCGCAGTCCAACCTGTTCAATCACCGCGACAACGGCATCATCCCGGAGGGAATGCTCAACTACCTGTCGCTGTTGGGCTGGTCCCTGTCCGCGGACCAGGACATCTTCTCCGTTGACGAGCTTATTGCCAACTTCGACGTCCACGACGTGTTGGGGAACCCGGCTCGCTTCGATCAGAAGAAGCTCGAGGCCATCAACGCGGATCACATTCGCTTGCTGGAGCCGGCAGACTTTGCGCAGCGCCTGCGCGACTATCTCACCGAGTACACCGACTTCCCGGCCGACTATCCGGAGGAGAAGTTCGCTTTCGCCGCAGATCTGGTGCAAACCCGCATCAAGACGCTGTCCGACGCCTATGGCCTCATGTCCTTCCTCACCACGCCGGATGCCGAACTGGAACTGGATGAGAAGGCAGCACGCAAGAACCTCAAGGAAGAAGCAGTGCAGCCGCTGGAGGTTTCCATCGCCAAGCTGGAGGAGCTCGGGGAGTGGAAGACGGAGGAGATTGAGAAGGTTCTCTCCGCCGCGCTTATCGACGACCTCGGCCTCAAGCCACGCAAGGCCTACGGCGCCCTGCGTGTAGCAATCTCTGGCCAGCAGGTCTCCCCGCCGCTGTTTGAGTCCATGGAGTTGCTGGGCAAGGAGTCTACTCTGGCTCGCCTTAAGGCTGCGCGTGCTCTCACGCCGTGGAGCACTGAGTAGATCCATTTAGTAGTCTCACATGGCTGTCATTTCGGGGCGTTAGGTTTCATTCCTAACGCCCCGAAAATGCTTTCTGAACTGGCGATTTGTGTGTATCGTTAGTGCTGGATATAGTTATAAACCGTTGCAGCGAGCGGCGAGGGGTTAAAGCCTCGGCCAGTTCAAAGCAATAATGGCCTATGGTGTAATTGGCAACACAACGGTTTCTGGTACCGTCATTCTAGGTTCGAGTCCTGGTAGGCCAGCAGTGATAGCGATGTAACGTGGCACTGCACGTTACAGTACGTCGTCACAGTTCTAAGCCCCGTTCGTCTAGCGGCCTAGGACGCCGGCCTCTCACGCCGGTAACACGGGTTCAAATCCCGTACGGGGTACCATTGTGTTCTTACACATACGAGTTAGTGACTTAATAGAGGTAGCCAGGTCTTCGGGCCTGGCTTTTCTGTTTCTGGGGGTAAGTCCACTCCTGTGACCAGGTTGGCTTAAGGGGTTAAGGGTCAAAATGTGTGTCTGGCTCGGCGTGTCGCGGGGGTTAGATTTGGCCTTTTTGAATGCCGATTGAGTGGGTGTAGTCGGTGTCGATGGCTTAAGGGACATTTCGTGTGGATTTGCGGCGTGTCGCACTAAGGGACATTTCGTGTGGATTTAGGAGCGTCCGGCCCAGCCTTTTCTTATGCCTAAGCTGGGGTTCCATTCGTTGTCGATGCCGGTGTCGAATGTGGCTGGTCGCCCGTCTGGGTGGCCACGTCGTGTGAGTTCTTCTTTTGCCCAGGCTGCGCGTGCTGCTTTTTCTCCTTGGCGTCCGAAGTCTTGTTGCTTGGCTAACTCCAGTGGCGGTATGGGGTCTTCGGTGTGGGTGTAGAGCCACCAGTCCATGGTGATGCGCTGATGCTCATCGAACATGCCCCGATGGTTTCCTGCTAGGTCTTTGAGCTGTTTGTTGATGCCACCTTCCAGCAGGTTCGTGGTGGCTTTTAAATCCTGTGTGACACCTTCAGGCGGGTCAAGGAAGGTAAATAATTGTCCGGCGTGGATGAGCTTTTCTAGCCGCTTTAGAGCCCTGCGGGCGTTGCGGTGGGTGTACCACCATTTCTGGTTGGGGCTGACCCATTTCGGTACTTGGCCTGCTGGTATAGCACTGCGGTAGGTTCGCTCTTTAAGCCAATCCGCAAAGGTAATGCGGGTGTGGTGGACTGCAGCAGTAAACCGCGCAGCATCTTCACGGTTGTGTACCTGGACGAGCATGTAGCCCAGTTTCCGGATTGCTTTATGCGCTGGGTGAATCGGGTTGCGGCTGATATCAGCAAAAGTGTTGCGTTGGACGTGAACAAGGCAGCGCTGGATGGCAACGTCGGGCCATTTAATACGCAGTGCCTTGAGTGCTCCGCCTGCCCCGTCGGTGGTGACGATGAGTGGTTGCGCGATTTTGTCGAGCAGTTTCAGGTACTCGTATGAGCTTTCACGCAGGCACCAGTGCCAGGCGATGACGTGTGTTTCGGTGCAGGCTACCAGCAGGCATTTCTTGTGGAAGTAGGTGCCGTCGATAAAGACCTGGTCGTAAACACGATAGGGGTCAGTAGACGTGGGCACGGTGATAAACCACAGCAGCTTGAACCACCGGGTTAAAGTTCGTCTGGTTACCCCTAGGCGTTTGGCTAAATGGTCTGCAGATTCCCCGGAGAGGATCCAGTCAATAAAGATTTTGAAGTGCCGAATCTCGCTGGTGTGTGCGCGGGTATTAATCGATGAAACGTTGCATTTAGGACACAACCAGCGCTGGGTTCCTGCCGCGGTTTTGCCGTTCTTAACCAGTCCGTGGCCGCACATGTCACACGACGGCCGATTCCTATTAGCCATAGGAATTGGCCTTACCGCACCAGCAGCAGTCCTCCTATCACAGACCTAGGACTATCCAGTGTTGATTTCACAGATCGGGTCGTTGGAACCGATTCAAAATCAAGATCACTGCATTATCCCAGGCTGCCCCGGGAATCCGTATCGGTTCATCCACACGAAATGTCCCTTAAGCCGTGTCGATAGCGTTGTCGTAGAGGGCTGGGCGTCCTGTTTCGTGGTCGGCTTGGTTCTCGGTTTTTAAGTAGAGCCACCAATCCAGCATGCGGCGTTGTCGTTCGCCTGATCTGCCGCGGTGGGTTCTGGCGAGCAGTTTGAGCTGGGCGTTGATGCCGCCTTCTAAGCTGTTGGTGGTGGATTTGATCCGCTCGGGCGCAAGGACTCCTGCTGGCGGGTTGAGGTAGACAAACAGCATCTCGGACCGCCAAAGATGGTTGAGGCTGTTGTAGGCCTTGCGCACGTTGTGGTGGGTCCACACGCGGGTCCATGCACCTGTTTTGGGGTCTTTGATCATGGTTTGGGCCTGACCCCCGGAAAGTAGACACGTCGGGGGTTAGCTATGCTGCTTGAGTCAGTGTAGCTGATGTGAGTGCTTCGAAGGCATCGGGGGCTAGAAGATTGCACCAGGAGTGCCGTCTGCGCGTGTTGTAGCGCATGCACCATCGGAAGACTTCTTGGCGGCAGATGATGGGATTGTCAAACACTTTCCGATCACGCAGAACTTCACGCTTGAGACTGGCGTTAAACGATTCTGCCAGGGCATTATCGGCACTTGTACCCACTGCTCCCATGGATTGGCGAACACCAAGTACAGCGCAGTGCTCTCTAAATGCTTGTGAGGTGTACACACTGCCATGATCGGAATGGAAAATTGCCCCTTTAAGGCTTCCGCGGACTTTTCTGGCATGAGATAAAGCTTCGATAACCAGCGATACCCGCATGTGATCGGCTAGTGCATGGCCGACGAGTTTGCGCGAGTAGACGTCGATGACCGTGGCCAGGTACATGTTCTTGCCGCCCTTACACGGCAGGTACGTAATGTCGCCTACATAGACGTGGTTCGGCCTGTCAGCTGTGAATTTGCGGCCTACTAAATCTGGCATGACTCGATGGCCAGGCTTGCGCCTGGTGGTGATGCACCGACGCCGTTTACTAAAGCCTTTCAGCCCCATGGATTTCATGATGCGTGCGACCTTCTTGTGATTGATCGGAGGAAAGTCCGTATCGTCGTTGAGGCTTGCAGCGATGCGTTTAGCACCATAAAGCCCGTGCTCATCATCGAAGATGGTCTTGATTCTCGCACCAAGAAGGGCATCGGAACACGTCTTTAACCTGCGTTTTTCGCGGGTGTTGACCCATTTGTAGAACGAGGAGCGATTGAGCTTTAACACGTGGCACATCCGCTTGACCGAGTATTCGGTTCGGTGGTCATAGACAAACTGGAAGCGGATTACCAGCGTGTCTCTTCGGCAAAATACTTCGCGGCCTTACGCAGGATGTCGCGTTCTTCGCGCAGCTTTGCGTTTTCTTTTTCTAGCTGGCGGATCCGTTCAGAATCAGTCGTCGCCTGGGCGTTGTCACGCAGGGTCTTCGTGCGGGCGCGTTTGCCGGTGCCGTACTGCTTAAGCCAGGAATAAAGTGAGGATCGATTGACACCAAGCTCTGCTGAAGCCGCGTGAAGTGAGAGGTCCTCATTGTTTTCGTAGAGGGCCACAGCATCACGTTTGAACTGTTCGGAGTACCTAGGCATGGTGGTAGATTACCTTTCTTCCCAACCCAACCGGGCTGGATATCAGGTGTCTACCAAACAGGGGTCAGGTCCTTTTCTCGTTCATCCATTCCCGGTAGATCGTTGAAAACTCGTGCAGTTGCACACCCCACGCGGCGGCTTCATCCAGTGTAGTGATCCGGGTCAGTTTCAGCGCAAGTCGGTAGATGGTGCGCCCGGCATCGGTGCGTGGGTTGGTGGTAGTGTAGCGGCGGACCACGCGTTGGGCGTGGACGAGGCAGCGTTGAATTTTCGTAGTCGGCCAGCACTTTTTGATTGCGCTGTATGCGCCTTGGCCGCCGTCGATGACGGCGATGAGTGGGGCTTCGATGCGTTCAAGCAGCAGTTGGTAGTCGCGGGTGGTTTCGTGTTTGCACCAGTGCCAGGCGATCACGTGGTCGATGGTCGCCGCGACGATCAGGCAGCCACCGGCGGTGTAGGTGCCATCGAGAAATACCTGGTCGTAGATCCGCTTGTGGTGGCCGGCGGTGGGGTCAGGCACATCAACGAGCCAGCACCACTTGAAGCGCCGCTTCATGGTGGCGCGGCTAACACCGTTTCGTTTGGCTAGGTCGTCGAGTGATATTGCGGTGGTGCAATGCTCGATGAACTGGGTGAACACTGCCGCGTTGGTGATGTCGTTTCGACGTTTGACGCTGGAGGCGCCGCATTGTTTGCAGCGCCATCTGGTGGTGCCTTTGCTGGTGGTGCCGTTGCGTTTCATTTCACCGCCGCAGTGGCAGCGTGGTTGGTTCTTCGACATTGCGACACCACACCACGCCGCGCATAGCACATCACGGCTGCCACACCGAGGATTTCCCGTCGGGGGCTAGATATATGCTTCCGGAGCATATACTTTCCGGAAACCTACAGGTCAATCCGTGAAAATCCGCGATTCCGGACACACTTTTTGACCCTTAACCCTGCACTTCTACATTATTCATGGATACCAAGCCAGCCCTGACAGTCACTGGTTCCCGTGGCTAGAGCGCCTGTTGACCGCCGATGGCCACACCGTTCACACCATCGCGCTGCCGGAACCGAACGCTCCGAAGCTCGATGAGTGGGTAGAGTCGATACGCAACGATATTGAGCGTCCAAACGCTAATACCTGCATCATCACGCATAGCCTGGGCGGCACCGCGTTGCTGCACTATCTCACTGCATTGGAGGGTGAGTGGGAGCTTCCTGGGCTCTTCATTGTCTCTGGGTTTGTGGAGAAGCTTCGTGTGATCCCAGAGCTTGACGAGTTTATTGGCCAGGCTCGCGTCGACGTGCCGGCTGTCAAGCACCACATCGCGCACACAGAGGTCTTCGTGTCTACTGACGATGTCCTGGTGGACCCTTCCCTCACGCAGCAGCTTGCCGACGCCCTCTCGGCCACGCCCATCACCATCCACGACGCGGGACACTTTCTTGAAGACGACGGCTATACCGAGCTTCCACAGCTGGGGGATCGCATCACGCAGTGGCTGCGCAGCCTATAGGCCCTCAGTCATCGCTTTGAGCGCCTCCACGTGCTGCGCGTAAGCCTGTGCACCCGCCTCGGTGAGCGTGACCCACACGGCGTCCTTGGCGCGCGTAGAGCCGTACTCCCGCGTGCGGCTTACGTAGCCGTGGTCTCCGAGGTGCTTTAGTTGCTTGGAGAGCGTATCGGCGGGGAGTTCCGTAAGCTCGGCGAGTTGACCGTACTTCATCTGCCGTCCTTCGGTGGCGCCGGCGGAGAAGAGCGTGGCGCAGATCTTGAGCCGATTGATGGGGTGGATGACTGGGTCTAGCTCAGGGGGCTGGTGAGATGCTTTCCTAGACATTGGTGCCCTTTATGGCGGCGTTGCTGTTCTCGTAAAGCATCCAGGCTGTCGCGCCAGTAACTATGACTCCGCAAGCGATCATCCACGGCCACGTGTCGGGGGTCGGTGTAGTTGACATGATCATGGCGACGGGGAGGACTACTCGTGACCATGTCGCGCGATCGTTCCTCGGCCCCTTGTTGGGGTTGGGGCGAACAAAAGGGTTCGCGATTTTGTCCTTGAGGAGGAAACCGAGAATGAACGTCGGTATCAGGATTGCGAGTGTGTACCACCAGGACACCTTGGATAGCGCAAGACTGCTACCGATACCGAGCGCTACAAGTGCCACCGCCCACCAGCTTTGTGTCCAGGCGGTCCGCTGTTGGGCGTCTTGAATGATCTTGAGTTCATCGTTCATGGCCTGACTCCTTTGTTTGCATCTGATGCAAGTGTATCACTTGCATTAAGTGCAAGTAAGGGGGTGAGGGCTGTTGTAATCAAGGAGTGGTGTGGTTGTGCCCCTTACCGGAGGGTTAAAAGTCCAAGTGCAAGCGGACTTGGGAAAGTTACCAGGGGGTATACCAGTGGCCAATTGGTCTAATCTCTTCCGCTATGCCTTTGGCGGTCATACACTGCAGGTATAAGGCATTCCCGACAGAAAGGAGAGCGGATGGCGGAAGCTGATAATCATCACTATCGCCGACGCGACTCTAGCAGATAATACGAGGCGGCATCGCCATAATCCACAACTTCTTAAAGCCAACATTCGAGCGAAGTAGGAGCCTTGCACCACATGCTGTTAGCGCACGTGTCCTCCCGAACCTCTAGCGATGACTAACGAGTGCTCCGGCCCCAGCTGCCAACGGCACGCCAGCGGAATAACCACTGATTCGATCCGCGCCCGGGCCCTGAGAGTCAATGATTTCATCGCAGTCGAAAGTGGCAACGAGGTTCGGGGTTTTCTTTGTGTAAAAGGCCATGCTAGCTGCCGATTTGTGCATTCTTTCGCCGATCCTATAGTGTTTAGCAAGTCCGCAACGGACAGCTAAACGAGCCCCGTTCGTCTAGCGGCCTAGGACGCCGGCCTCTCACGCCGGTAACACGGGTTCAAATCCCGTACGGGGTACAAAAATAAAAGGCGGCGAGCATCATGCTCGCCGCCTTTTGGGTTTGGGGCTTAAGACTAGACAATGAGGACCTCAGCGTTATTGCCGCCGGTGCAGCGAATGACCTCGTGCTCATCGGTTTGGCATGCCAGTGAATAGTTCTGTTGGGTAATGGGGCTGTTGACGGTGACCTGTCCGGGGATGAAGGACCGGAGGTCGTCTTTAGAGCCTGGCGCCAAGGTCATCAAGCGGCCTGCTGTGGAACGGGCGAAATCGCAACTGGTGTTCGCACCGGCCATGACGAAAGCGATGTTATAGCCGTCGCCCATCTGGCACACAGTGGCGGGCGTGCCGTAAACGCTGACTGATGCGCCGTTGGCGTCGCCCTCGGGGAGTTGTTCAGAAAGGCTGTTATACGTGGCCGTTTGTGCCGTTTGAGAGGTTTGGCGTTGGCCTGCGGCTGGTTGGGCGGCTTGGGCTCCTTGTGCACTCTGGGCCTGTGTGTCAGGTTGTTGAGCCTGGTCCGCAGGCTGATCGCTAGCGTTGTCCGGCAAGGTTGGTTCAGGGCCGTCGGGGGCTGCCTCGTCGGCAGCGTTCGGAACGTGAAGCTCAGCGTCATCGTTAAGCGGCTGAAATGCCGGGTAAGTGTTTTCAAACGTTGGCTCACCCGATGCCGTTTCCGTCCTCGACGGCGCTGCCATTTCGGATGACGTGGAGCATCCGACTGTTAGAACACCGGCGGTGATTATGGCTGCAAAAGCTGCGATGGGACGGTGGGCGCGCGTGGAAGTCATAAAGCCCACCCTAACGAGATGTGTGGGGATGCGCTGGGGAAAACGGGGAAAGCTGCCCAATCACAGTGACGTGCACTCAGATTGGGCAGCTCAATAAACAGAATCGGGGTAGCTCTTAGTGGCAATCCCAGTGGCCGTCATGTGCCGCGTGGCGGTGACCATCATGCAGGTAGTCCACGTGGTCGCCATGGGGAATAGCGACGTGCCCGCAGCCCTCGCCGTGCTCGTGTTCGTGGGCCTCGTGAACGGTGTGCTCGGATGCTTCGCACTCGTCCCAGTGGCCTTCATGCTCGCGATGAATGTGGCCGTCGTGTACGTAGTCGGTGTGATCGCCGTGCGGGAAGGCGACGTGGCCGCAGCCTTCGCCGGGACGTGGGTGTGCTCGTCGTGGATGGTGTGGGTCATGGCTCCTCCTGGAGGTCGGGGATTTTCACTACATTTTCAGTAGCTATCAATGTTAGTAAAGCGTGTTTCAATCCACTTTCAATAGTGGTGGGTGGGTATCGCCGGAGCTGAACGCGGGGCGTGAAGGGAGAATTGGCGTAGCCCAGGCTAGAGTGAGGTGATGATGAAAAGGTCTCCGCAACTTCGCTTTTCCCGTGTCTTACCAGGCTTTGCATTCATGGCTGGCGCATGCTCGCTGGCCTTTGCTCTCGCCGCCCCCGCGACCGCTGCTGAGGGGGTGCCGGTTCGGCAAGGGCAAAAGATCGCGGCTTCTGATGGCGCGTTGTGCACTGTCGGTTACGTCGAGGCTAATCGGGCGTGGACCTCGGCGCACTGTGGCTTAAATGGCGAACAAGTGTATAACGAAGCAGGCCAGCACCTAGGAACGTTGCGTTGGTTCACGCCCTCGGGGGCTGCGGGGCATGACTTGGCCTATATTCAATTCGCCGGCGGAACCTATTCGGCAGGCAACCCGCTCACCGGGGATGGCATGGCACCGGTGCCTGGTGAAGGCTCAACGGTGTGCTTCTACGGACAGGCCGCGTCGCGTCAGTGTGGCACCGCGGTGAAGGGGCCGGGTGTCTTTCCGGGCATGAACTATGCGGCCGATGTGTCGCTGGCGCCTGGGGACAGCGGTGGAGCAGTGTCCGTCCCAGGGCAGCCGGGCGTTGTGGGCATTTACCAGGGGATCACCCAGGCTAATCGGGGTGGCCGGACAGTTACTTTCTCAAACTATGCGCGCATGCCTCATGCGGATGAACTAGCGCGCCTGCCGCACCAGGGTTGGGTACCGCGCCGCCCCAACCGGGAGCCAGGTAATCCAGTTCGGGTGGCCCAAGAAAAAGGTGAGGCATTGTCCTCGACGAGTAGCGCGGGACCTGAAGGGCTGCGCGGCCTTGCGATGTATTTCGGTCTCAGTATTTAGGAACGCAGCCCCGAGGCTTTAGGCTCCAATGCATTGCAGTGCGCTAAGTGCCCAGTTCTTAGCGGTGGCCGTCGCGTGGCGTGCCATTGGAGAGAGCGGCACTTAGGCGGTTGGATGCGCTAACCAGGACATCTGCAAACTTGTCCGCCGGGGAAGGACGGAAGCGTTCGGCGGAACCGGAGACGGAAAGGACGGCGATGAAGTTTCCGGCGCCGTCGAAGACTGGGGCGGAAACGGAGGCGAGGTCTGACTCGCGCTCTTCGATGGATTCGGAGTAGCCGTTGATGCGCGCGAGCTCGACGTCGTGCTCGCTAAAGATGGCATCAGGAACATGGACATCAGCAAAGGCGGCGAAGACGCGGGCGGCGGAACCGGAGGTGAGCGGAAGCTGGCGGCCTACGGGCACCACGTTGTGGAGCCCGATTTCCGGCTCACGCGTGGCGATGCACGTGCGCGTGGTGCCGGAGAGTTCGTAAAGCTGGACGGACTCACCGGTGGCGTCGAGAAGCTCCTCCATAATGGGGCCTGCGGTTTCGATTATGCGATCACGGTTGCCGGGTAGGGCCGGCCCAGCGCCCCACTTTCCATCGGGGGTGCGGGTGAGGATTCGGTGCGCCTCGAGCGCTGTGGCGAGGCGGTGTGCCGTTGCCCGAGGCAGTCCGGTGGTCTCACAAAGCTCATTGAGCGTAGAAGGTTGGTTGGTCGCGGCCATCATGATGGCTACTGCGCGATCCAATACCTTAATTCCTGATACTGCGCTATACTCTCCCATATAATGAAATCTACGTCCCATTAATTGAGATTTCAAGTGGAGAGGCACATGACTGAGAAACTGACACTCGCAGAGAAGGTATGGCGCGACCATGTCGTGCGTAAAGGTGAGAACGGTGAGCCCGATCTCCTTTATATTGACTTCCAGCTCTTGCATGAAGTTACCAGCCCGCAGGCTTTCGATGGTCTTCGCCTGGCCGGTCGTAGGATGCGCCACCCAGAGCTGCACCTGGCCACTGAGGACCATAACGTTCCGACCGTGGGTATTAAGTCCGGCAACCTTTTAGAAATCAAGGATGAGGTCTCCCGCACGCAGGTGTCCACGCTGCGCAAGAACTGTGAAGAGTTCGGCGTGCGCCTGCATTCGATGGGTGATGCGCAACAGGGCATCGTTCACACAGTGGGTCCTCAGCTGGGCATTACCCAGCCCGGCATGACCATCGTGTGCGGTGACTCGCACACGTCGACGCACGGCGCCTTCGGTTCTATTGCCATGGGCATCGGTACCTCTGAGGTGGAGCACGTCATGGCCACCCAGACACTTTCACTTAAGCCCTTTAAAACAATGGCCATCGAGGTCAGCGGTGAGCTGGCGGAGGACGTTTCCGCCAAGGATTTGATTTTGGCGATCATTGCCAAGATTGGCACCGGCGGCGGCCAAGGCCACATCATCGAGTACCGCGGTGAGGCCATTCGCAAGATGTCGATGGAAGCCCGCATGACCATCTGCAATATGTCCATCGAGGCCGGTGCCCGCGCCGGCATGGTGGCTCCGGATGAGACCACTTTTGAGTACGTCAAGGGCCGTGAGTTCGCACCCCAAGGAGAAGATTGGGACGCGGCCGTCGAGTACTGGAAGACGCTGCCGACTGACGACGGCGCCGAATTCGACACCGTCGTGGAGATCGACGGCTCCGCGCTGACGCCTTTCGTGACTTGGGGTACTAACCCGGGACAGGGCTTGCCATTGAGCGCTGCGGTGCCCGACCCGGAGGAGTGCGGCGACGACGGCGAAAAAGCCGCCGTCGAGAAGGCCTTGGCCTACATGGACCTGAACCCCGGCACGCCGCTGCGCGATATCCAGATCGACACGGTCTTCCTTGGATCGTGCACGAACGCGCGCATCGAGGATCTGCGCGCGGCCGCCGAAGTGGTCAAGGGGCGCAGCATCGCGGCTGATACCCGCATGATGGTGGTTCCGTCTTCGGCCGTGGTCAAGGCCCAAGCTGAGGAGGAAGGGCTGGACAAGATCTTCACCGATTTCGGCGCTGAATGGCGCACCGCTGGCTGCTCAATGTGCCTGGGCATGAACCCGGACCAGTTGAAGCCGGGGGAGAGGTCGGCGTCGACAAGCAACCGCAACTTTGAGGGCCGTCAGGGTCCTGGCGGCCGCACCCACCTGGTGTCCCCGGCCGTCGCCGCGGCAACTGCCGTTCTGGGCCGCCTGGCCGCACCAGCAGACATCGACGATTCCGCCGTCGCCGGCGTTTAAGGAAAGGAAGAAGATAATGGAGAAGTTTATTACTCACACGGGCGTCGGCGTTCCGCTGCGTGTCTCCAATGTGGACACCGACCAGATTATTCCCGCGCGTTACCTGAAGTCCGTCAAGCGCACTGGCTTTGCCGAAGGCCTGTTTTCTAACTGGCGCAGCGACGAGAACTTCATTCTCAACCAGGAACCGTTCAAGGAAGGCTCTGTGCTTTTCGCGGGTCCGGACTTTGGTACCGGTTCTTCTCGTGAGCACGCGGTGTGGGCGCTTGCTGAGTATGGATTCAAGGCGGTGTTTTCCTCCCGCTTCGCCGATATTTTCCGCGGCAACTCTGGTAAGGCCGGGCTGCTGACGGGGCTCATGGAGCAAGAAGACATCGAGCTCATCTGGAAGCAGTTGGAGTCCGGTGAAACCGAAACCACCGTGGATTTGGAAGCGCGCACGGTTACCGTCGGCGGCAACAGCTATACCTTTGAGATCGATGACTACACCCGTTGGCGCCTCATGGAGGGACTCGACGACATTGGGCTGACCCTGCGCAATGAGGACGATATCGAGGCTTTCGAATCCGCACGCCCGGCATTCAAGCCCCGCGTCGTGGCGTCTTAGCGTGAGCAATGGGGGTGTGGGAGTGTTCCCCGCCTCCTGTGGCGCCGGACACATATCGGCGTTAACATCCTCGGCATGAGCAATCCTTATCAAAGCTTTAGCGGGGACAGTGGCAATCAGTTCGGCGGTGCAGGTGGGTATGGCGATTATGACTATCACCAGTCTGGGAGTTACGGCTACCAGCAACCCAACGGCTACGGCTACCAGCAGCCGGGAAGCTTTGGGTACCACCAGCCCGGCGCCGCGCCTGGCAATCCACCAGGCGGGGCCCCGCGCAGCCCATCGACGCCATGGATATTGTGGGCCAAACCTTCAAGGGCTACCTGAAGCAGCCTGTGCCAGGGATGCTGGCCATGCTGGTGCATCTCATTATCTCTTTTGCTCTTCTTCTTGTGCCGGGAACCGTTTTAGGCGGAATCTCCGCAGCGATGGAAGAAAGCGGCAGGGACATTGAACCCCTGGTTCCTACCGTGGGGATACCTCTTATGGTGGTCATGGCGCTAGCCGCCTACGCTTATCTGGCCCTTCCGGTTTTAGAGTGCGTTGATTTTGTCCTGTAGTTGTCCGGAGTGGATCAGGCTCCGCAAGATGTAGTGGTTGAGGTTTTTGAATCCTAGGGCGATGCCGCGTAGGTGTTCGAGTCTGCCGTTGATTGCCTCGACGGGGCCGTTGGAGGCACCGATATCGAAGTAGGCGAGCACATCTTTGCGTCGACGCCACAGGGTGCGTCCTAGTTGGGCGAGCTCTTCTAGGCCTTGTGGTAATCCTTTACGTAGGGTGTGGATGATGCGTTTCATGAGCTTTTTGCCTTCCGTTTTCTTCGGATGCGCGTACGCTGCGATCATGTCTTGGTAGAGCAGCCACGTTACTTCTAGGGCTACGTAGTCGTCATCGGTGGCCCACAGCATTTCTAAGCGTTGCTTTTGCCGCTCGGTGAGATAGTTCGTCCTGGTCAACAGGGTGCGCCGGTGCTTGTACAGTGGGTCATCTTTGCGTCCGCGGCGCCCGGTGGTCTCACGTTGGAGTCGCTGTCGGCAACTGGTGAGCTTGTCGGCTGCTAGATGCACTACATGGAAAGGGTCCATGACTTTGTCTGCTTGTGGTAGTTGCTCTTCGACTGCGGTGGCATATCCGGTGAACCCATCCATGGTCACCACCTGTATCTGCTCCCGGAAGCTGGGGTCGCGCTCTTTAAGCCACCCGCTGAGCACGTCGGCGGACCGGCCTGGTCGCATGTCTAACAAGCGTGCAGGCCCGTGCCCGTCCACCAGCGGGTTGAGGTCAACAAGTATGGTCACCAGGTTTGATGCCTGGCCTGGTTTTCTGGTGTGTTTCCAGACATGTTCATCGACTCCAAGGACGCGAACTCCGTCTA
This sequence comes from Corynebacterium sp. Marseille-Q2823, assembly GCF_903645345.1. Lineage (NCBI taxonomy): Bacteria > Bacillati > Actinomycetota > Actinomycetes > Mycobacteriales > Corynebacteriaceae > Corynebacterium > Corynebacterium sp. Marseille-Q2823. The sequence continues at coordinate 302,192 of NZ_CAHJXS010000001.1, forward strand.
GGTGGTGAGGGTCGCCGTAGACAAGCTGGCGGCAGGCATCCAGTGCGACCTGGTTGACCAGGTCCCAGCCCACGCCGAGTGCTTTGGCGGTAGCTGACACACTCATCCGATCAATAGCAAGGCGCTGCAAGATCCAGCGGGTGACCCGGTGGGTGAGCTTGGCGCCGTCATCAGCGCAAGCCAGAGATTCTTGGAAGATCTTCCTTTTACATGAGGCGGCTGTGCACTGGAATCTAGGGACTTTTATGTGCAGCCTGGTGGGGAATCCGACGACAGGAAGATCAACGAGTCGACGGGTGGTGTGGTCGCGCAGCTTGCCTGGCTGTCCGCAGTCCGGGCACACGCCGATAACGGCTACGGGCGTGGCCTCAATGATGGTCAGCGGTCCGGCATCGGCAGCACCGGTGATGGCAAGTCCGATTTCCGCGGTACGGCAAATGGTGTCGGCAACGAGGTTTCCAGTAGGCTTCACAGTACGGGTCCCTGGTGGGTTTAGATGGTTGTGTAGGAACTTTCATCTTCACACCAGGGACCCCTATATGTTGTGGTGACCCGCTGAACCCATCGTGTTCTACTTCACCCCGCTACGCACTCCAAAACCGGAAGAGCCGCTTATCTCTGCTGGATGATGGCGAACCTCTTCAATGGTTCCCGCAAGATCGCTGATGGGGAGAAGGTCACCTTCCGCGACTACTTTAGGTTTGCGCAGCTGAGTGGTTGCGCCGGTGTCTATGCTTGCTTCTTTATTTTGGTAACGCTCGGATCTATTGCGGGTGGCTTCCCCGGACTGATTCTCTATGCGCTCCTGTGGCCAGCGCCCGTGATCAAGGCGGATGACCCCGATAAGCCTCTCATGGACTGCTTCCGAGAGGCCCTCGACCTAATCATGGAGAATCTAGGGCAGTCGCTGCTCTTTATTCTGGTCTGTTCCCTCATCACGAGCTTTGTCGTATTTATCCCCATCGTCGGCTTCCTTGCCGCCTATCCGATCTGGGCGCTCGGGATGGTCCTTTTCACCCGCGCTATACAGCGCCGCCCTGCAGCACGGTTTGAATAAGGCAGCAGGGCGGCGTAGAAACTCCTGAGGGACGTGGGCGATGCCCTGCTCAGCGCACGGGAAGCGGGCTAGCTAGATAATCTGCGCCCGTAAGCTCACCGTCGTTGAAGGAAAGAACCCACACCGAAGCTTTCTTGAACTTGAGTTCTTCGATCGGCTCTTGAATGAACTTCGGTGCATAGGACTCGATGATGCCGGGGATTGTCAGCCCTTGGCTGACGATAACCGGAACGCCGCCGCCGTCGACAACGCGTTGGAAGGCGGCGCGGGCGGTCTCAGGTGATTCAGCAAAGACATCATCGCCGAATGCTTTATTCACGGCGATATCCATGCCGAGTTCATCGGCCAGCGGGGCAGCGGTGTGCTGGCAGCGCTGCGGCGGGGCGCTATAAATGGCGGTCGGATGGAAAGGAGTGAGCATCGGCACGAGCATCTCCGCCTGGCGGCGCCCCTTCTTATCCAGCGGGCGCAGGTCATCATCACCCTCCCAGGTGCGGCGCTGGTGCGCGCGGGCATGGCGCACGTAGAGAACGCGGGTCGTTGGTGCGAGGCGCAGGCGCTTCTTTGCCTTGGCCAAGACCTGTGCATCAACGTCATAAGAGAGCAATGCGCAGGCATCATCGATCTTCATCCAGCGCAGCTCGTCGGTTTCCTGATTCGGGGTGTATTCGCCATCGAGCACCCGCGCCAGCCAGTAGTAGACCACCTTGGTGCGGCCTTGTACTGGGTAAGCTACCTTGCCGATGAGTTTGCCCAAGCGCACGGTATAACCGGTTTCCTCGAGGATCTCGCGCGCGGCGGTAACAGGAAGGGATTCGCCCGGATCCACCTTGCCCTTGGGCAGTGACCAATCGTCATAGTGCGGGCGATGAATGAGGGCGACTTCCGGATCGTGCGGGTCACCGCGCCAGAGAACCGCACCGGCGGCCAGGGTCGTGCGCTTAAACTCATCGGCCGGATCGACGGCCACTTCTTGGTGTCGGCCAGAAATAAAGACCTCGGATTTGATGTCTTTGTCCGTCTCGTGCATGTTCTTTGCCTTGGGCATGCTGCTCCTTTTGCGCCAGTAGCTTCTAACCTTTTTCCATTTTCCTCCACTCACTGCCGCGATGCAGCCTTACGCGCCGAGCGTGCTTTAATGCCGAGCGTGCTTTAATGGGGAAAGCCGATATACCGGGAATCTACAGTGAGGTGGCACATAGTGAACGTAGCAGTATTGGGTGCGGGCTCGTGGGGAACTACGCTGGCAAAGGTTTTTGCCGATGCCGGCAATGACGTCCGCTTGTGGGCGCGCCGTGAAGAGCTAGCCCAGGCCATCAATGCACGCCACGAGAACCCGGATTATCTCCCAGATCTTCCGTTGCCCGCCTCCATCCGCGCTACCACCGATCCAGCTAATGCGCTGGAGGGTGCGGACATCGTCATTTTCGGCGTCCCCTCGCAGACCTTGCGGTCCAACCTGGAAAAATGGGCGCCGTTGCTGCCGGAGGATGCAACTTTAGTATCGATTTCCAAGGGCGTGGAGAAGTCGACGCTCAGCCTGATGAGCGAGGTGATTGCCGATGCCGCCGGTGTTTCCCCCGACCGCATTGCGGTGCTCTCCGGGCCCAACTTGGCCAAGGAGGTGGCCCAGGAGCAGCCGGCAGCTACGGTTATCGCGTGCCGCGACGCCGACCGTGCCAAGGCTGTCCAGCATGCCGCCGCAGCACCCTATTTCCGGCCCTATACCAACACCGATGTTATCGGCGCGGAAATTGGCGGTGCCTGCAAGAACGTGATTGCACTTGCCTGCGGCATGGCTGCGGGTAAGGGGCTGGGAAACAACACCATGGCCAGCATCATTACTCGAGGTCTCGCGGAGATTACTCGTCTCGGCGTGAAGCTGGGAGCGGACCCGTTCACCTTCTCTGGTCTGGCTGGTATGGGTGACCTCGTGGCAACCTGTAGCTCGACGTTGTCCCGCAACCGCACCTTTGGCTACCGCCTCGGCCAGGGCGGCACCCTGGAGGAAGCCACAGCCGCCACCAATGGCCAGGTAGCGGAAGGCGTTATTTCTTCCGATTCCATCTTTAGGCTGGCGCAGCGCGCGGGCGTAGAGATGCCTATTACCCAAGCGGTCTTCGGTGTGTGCCACCGCGGCGTGACTGTCGACGACATGATCGTGGCTCTGATGGGTCGCACCAAGAAAGCTGAGTAAAGCCGAGTAAAGTTGCTCGGTATGACTGAAGCGAATCCTGTGCGCGTGGCCGTAGTGTACGGCGGGCGCAGCTCCGAGCATTCAGTGTCGTGCATCTCCGCCGGCGCAATCATGGAGCACCTTGACCCGGACAAGTATGAGGTTGTGCCGATCGGCATCACGCGAGAGGGCACCTGGACTCAGGGCAGTCGGGAGGGCCTCGGCATTGTCGATGGGCGCCTGCCCGAGGTAGAGCTGCACGATGAGCTGGCGCTTTCCCTCAACCCCGCCACGCGCGGACGCATCCACAACGTCACTCGCCATGAGCACTACACCGAAGTGGATGTCATTGTGCCGGTTCTCCATGGCCCCTACGGTGAAGATGGGACGGTCCAGGGGCTTTTCGAGCTCTCCGGCATCCCTTACGTGGGCGCGGGCGTGCTGGCCTCGGCCGTGGGCATGGACAAGGAGTTCACCAAGAAGCTGCTGGTTGCGGAAGGTCTGCCTGTGGCGCCCCAAGAGGTGCTCACTGGGGAAGCCACGCTGAGCGACGCCCAAAAGGAGCGCCTCGGCCTTCCTGTCTTTGTGAAACCGGCGCGCGGTGGTTCCTCCATCGGTGTGTCCAAGGTTTCGGCGTGGGAGAATTTCGCGGACGCGCTGGCCCTAGCCTACGAGTCCGACGAGAAGGTCCTTGTCGAGCCGGAAATTCGCGGTGCAGAGGTGGAAGTGGGCGTCCTCGAGCACCCAGACGGTAGCCTCCAGGCTTCCGTTCCCGCCAAACTTTTGGGCACTACGGAGTCCGAAGAAGGCTTTTATGACTTCGATGCCAAGTACATCGACGAGGGCGTTTCGGCGGAAATCCCTGCGCCGTTGAGCGATGAACTAACCGCTGAGCTCCGCCAGCGCGCTATTGAGGCTTTCCGCGCTCTGGGCGCTGCCGGCCTGTCCCGCGTGGATTTCTTCGTCAGCGAGGATTCCTACTGCATCAACGAGGTGAACACCTTCCCCGGCTTCACACCCATCTCGATGTACCCCCAGGTATTCGCCGCCGTGGGGGTGGGCTATGCCGAGCTGCTGGATACCCTCATCCAAACCGCGCTCGCGCGTTCCTAGTCCTTAGCTCGCCTAGCCCCTCAGCTGAGCGCGAAGGGCAGGCGGAAGAGGAGCAGGCCGCGGTTCCTACTGGGAAGGGGTGGCGGCCACGAGGGCGTCGCTCAGCCGCACCAGCGCGGAATTGGCTGCCTCCTGCGGAGCAGACAGCGCGAGATCCTCCGCCCGGCCGAGCGCGAACCACGTGCCGGCCGTGGTGCCCTCCGCCAGGGTGGTGTCCTCGAACCAGGGCACGTCATTGACCTGCTGAAGCTGGACACCTGCACGGTAGTTCTCCGGTGCAGCCACACCACAGCGCACGACGATCTCTTCCTGGCCCGGCGCGCTGTAGACCCAGGTGTTCTTGTCACCGGCATCCTCGCGGCGCGAGTAGCCCTCCGCGAGGGTCTCCGGCAGGGCCTTTTCCAGCCGGCTGCACATGGAATCCGGGCCCGCCTTCAGCTGCGATAGCGGAGCGGCATTGGGCTGTTGCTGTTTCTGTTCCAAGTGGCCGAGAGCATCACCGAGACCCTCCGGGGCGTCGTCGCGCGCGTTGTCGGAGGTGGTGGTGACCGCGACGGCGGGAACACGCTTGGTGCTGTACCACGTCGTGAGATTCGAGCCGGGAGTGGCGTCGACGACCTGCAGCCAGGATTCGCCGTCGGCCTCGACGGTCTGGGAATACTCAGTAAATTGCTGCGGCAAGTCAACACCGCAGCGCAGCGTTATCTTGTCCTCCGAGCTCTTCGCCCACGCCGCAGCACCCGCGGGAGCTGGCTCGACAAGATCGACGCGTGGGTACCCCAGTAGTTTGTCCGGCAGTGCGTCGACCAAGGCGGCGCACTCGGGGGAATCCGCCGCCTCAGATGGGGTGGGAGGCAGCGCCACCGGTTGCTGGGCAGCGGTGGTGAAGACGTATTTTGCCCCAAAAATCACCGCGAAGACCATCGCGATGGCGATCCCGAGTGAGACGTAGATTGCGGTGCGGTTAAATTGGGTATCCATAGGGGCTTATCCTATCGCTGATAGTCCAGGAAGAACGAACGTGGACGGTGCGCACGCGTACAGTGCGTGGCCCGCGCAACACAAAGGAGTCCGTGACGGTGGGTTTATCGCATACCCTCGACCAAGCCGGTGAGCGGCAAGTCATCCATGAGATTGTCACCGCCGCCCCGAGCGCGCTCAACGGTGACGATGCCGCAGTGCTGTACCCGGCAGCGCCCAATTCCCGCACGGTGGCAGCGACAGACATGATGGTGGAAGGCAGGCATTTCCGCCGGGATTGGTCGACTGCCGCAGAAATTGGGCAGAAGGCCATCGTGCGCAATTTCGCCGATATCGAGGCGATGGGTGCCCGGCCCACTGCAGCACTGCTGGCTATTGCCGCGCCAGGGGAAACCCCGGTGGATTTTGTGCGGGGGATTGCGCAGGGCATCGCTGAGCGCTGCGCGGTCTATAACGCAGAGCTGGTCGGCGGTGACCTTACCCGCAGCGACAGCTTGGTCATCAATGTCACGGCGATGGGTTCCTTGGGAGGAAGTGGGGCGCCGCTGGCCCTGGATGGAGCACGCGCGGGCCAAAAGCTGGTGGCGCACGGCAAGATTGGGTACTCCGGAGCGGGCCTTGCTCTGCTTCAGCGCTTTGGCCGCGCGCTGCCCCCGGAACTAGAGGAGCTGTGGCCGCTGATCGACGCCCACTGTGCACCCACCCTGAGCCCAGGGCGTGGGGTTATCGCTCGGGCAACGGGGTCGACCGCGATGACAGATAATTCGGATGGCTTAGTGCGTGATGTGGGGCATCTGGCACAACGCTCCGGGGTGCGCATCGACCTCGACCGCGCAGCCATTGCCCCGGATCCGCTCCTAGCTGCTGCCGGCGCGGTGCTTGATATCGATCCGTGGGAATGGGTCCTAACGGGAGGGGAGGATCACACGCTGTTGGCCACCACGTACAAGGCCGCTCCCTCTGGGTTCCGGGAAGTAGGCCGGGTGATGCGCGGTACCGGTGTCACCATCAGCGGAGAGGAGCCTCGCTATCGCGAGGGCTGGGAGGGATTTGCGTGAGCCACATCGATACCTCTCGTATTCACTATTCGTGGATGCCCCACATCCGGCAGGCGCTGGGGGAGAATCTGCCGCGCCTTGAGCAGCAGATCGGCCAAGACTTTCTGCCCCCGGCCGAGGACGTCTTCGCTGCCTTGTCGATGCCCCTCGACGACGTACGTGTCCTCATCGTGGGCCAAGATCCCTATCCCACCCCGGGCCATGCCATGGGCTTGTCCTTTTCTACGCGCCCCGGGGTGCCGGCTCCCCGCTCGTTGCAGAATATCTACGTCGAGCTTCACGATGACCTCGGGATCGACGGTCGCGCGGATGGGGACCTGCGGGCGTGGTTCGACCAGGGCGTGCTGCTGCTGAACAGGGTGCTTACCGTGGCCCCGGGCCAGGCCGGCTCGCACCGGCGGATGGGCTGGGAAGCGATTACGGAGGCCGCCATCAGAGCGTTGGCGGGGCGCGATATCGTGGCCATTTTGTGGGGGCGCGATGCCCAAACCTGCCAGGCCTTCCTGCCGGGTACGGAGTGCATCACCTCCCCGCATCCTTCACCCCTGTCAGCACGACGCGGCTTCTTCGGATCGCGTCCATTTTCCCGGGCGAATGCGGCCTTAGAGGCCCGTGGCGTCTCGACAGTGGACTGGCGCTTGTAGACTAACCAACATGTCTTATCCCGCCGAGTTGGATGCCCGTGGCCTGCACGAGTGGGCCGCGCGAACCGTTAAGGAGCTACAGCGCCGCCGCGCCGAGATTAACGCCCTCAACGTGTTCCCGGTGCCCGATTCTGACACGGGATCCAACATGGCGCACACCATGGAATCTGCCCTGGCGGAGGCCGATAAAGGCGAGATGGACGTGGCTGAAGCCCTGGCCATCGGTTCGGTACGCGGAGCGCGCGGCAACTCCGGGATGGTGCTGTCCCAGGTATTGCGCGGGGTGGCTGACGCCACGACGGATTCGCGGGTGGATGGTTCGGTCTTGGCGGATGCCCTCTCGCTGGCCGTCACGCTGGTCGACCGTGCTCTGGCCTCCCCAGTGGAAGGCACCATCATCACCGTGCTGCGTGCCTCGGCCGCCGCTGCTAGTAAGGCCGCCGAGGAGTCCGGCGCGCAACTGCACGGTATTGTGGTCGCGGCGGTCGACGCCGCCCGGCAAGCCTTAGCGGAGACTCCTTCCCAGCTGCCGGCGCTGCGCGAGGCCGGTGTCGTAGACGCCGGCGGAGCAGGCTTCGTCATCTTGTTGGAATGCTTGCTGGCCCAGCTCACCGGTGAAGACACCGTCCCCGAACCTGTGGCTATAGAGACTGTAGGGGCAGAGCCCACGCAGAGCGAATCGCTGCCGTCTCACGGAGAGAACTGTGCCGCGCCACAGCCTGGGGCCGGCCCGGAGATTGAAGTCATCTTCTTCTTCGAGGGAGACCTCGCCCAGATCGAGGAGGCCCTCAACCCGTTGGGCAATAGCCTCGTCATCGCGCGAGCCACGGAGGATTCTGCGAGCGTGCACATCCATAGCTCCCAAGCCGGTGCGGTCATCGAACAAGCCTATGGCCTCGGAAAAGTCAGTAACCTGCGCCTCGAGGTGCTTCCCTCCGCCGGAGATACAGCGGCCGGCGAAATGCAGGCCATCGATCGTGCCGGGCGGCGAATCTTCGCCGCAGTGCCCGCAGGAGCCGCCCGCGAGCTTTTTGAAAAGGCCGGGGCGGATACCGTCAAGCCCGGCGACGGCCCTCGCGCCGCGAAGGCGGGTGATCTCTTCTTGCCCAACGGCTACGGCGGTGCGCCCGGCACAGCCACGCTTATCCCGACTGATTCCCTCGTCTCCGGGCTCGCCGCGCTGTCGGTCTACTCACCGGGTTCCACCCACACCGCCGAGGCAGTGGCCACCATGGCGGATGCCGCACGCTCGATGCGGGTGGTGCATCCGGATACAGAATCCATCGACGGGATTGTGGCGTCGTGCTGCAGCCAATTGGCCTACGGCGGGGAGCAGATCACCGTGCTCACCGGACTAGAGATCGATGAGGACGAGCTGGCGCAGCTCTTGGGCGTCGACGTGGTGGTGCTGCGGGTTCCCGGGCTGCGTACCGAGATCGGGGTGGAGTAAGCCATGCTGGGGTGGCAGGATGACCGTGCGCTGACGGAGATTCTGGCAAAGAAGGATGCCTCAGCAATCAAGCGCGCCTTCGGGTACACCACGTGCGGGGAGCTGCTCAGCCACTATCCACGCGACTACATCCGCCACAACAAGGACGTCGGCCTCGGCGGTGCCGAGGACGGTGACCACGTCACCATCACCGGTGTCATTGAGGATGTCCGCGTCAAGCACACCTCCAAAGCCATGGTCTTTATCCTCTACATGGATAGTGGAGTCCAAGCCTCATTCTTTAACGCGCATTACGTGCAGCGCGTGCTGGGGCGCGGCATGCGCGTCATGCTGTCTGGCAAGCTGAAGTACTTTCGGGGATACCCCAGCCTGCAGCACCCTGACTTCCTCATCCTCGACCCCGGCCGTTATCAGGAATCCTTGCTGGATAGCACGACTGGGCAGGGGACAGGCTCGCTGAAGAAGCTCTCCCAATTCGGGTCGCTGGAGACCTTCCTGCAGCGCGAGTGGATTCCCGTGTACCCAGCCAGCGGGAAGGTGACGTCGTGGTACATCATGGGTGCTATCCACAAGGTGCTGGAAAATACGCCTTCGATTCCGGAGCCACTGGACTACCGCATGATGGTGACGCTGGACCAAGCCGTCCGCGAGATCCACGAACCGGGTGAGCACGGGCCCGAACGCGCCATCCAACGTTTGAAATACAATGAGGCGCTGTCGATTGGGCTGGTTATGGCCCTGCGCCAGCGCGATGTCAAGGCGCGTACGGCAACCCCGATGCCAGCGATTTTGGAGGGCTACCGCGACGAACTGCTCAGCGAGCTGCCCTTTGAACTGACTGCGGGCCAGCGCCGCGTCATCGCGGAGATCGACGCGGACCTGTGTGGCACCGCGCCCATGATGCGTCTTCTGCAGGGCGAGGTGGGCTCGGGCAAGACCCTGGTGGCCACGTGCGCCATGCTGCAGGCGGTCGACGCTGGCAAGCAAGCCGCGCTGCTCGCGCCGACGGAGGTGCTGGCGGCGCAGCATGGGGCGTCGATTAGCGCCAGCGTTCCCGAAGGAGTCACCGTCACCGTGTTGACCGGCTCGATGAAGACAGCGGAGAAGCGGCAGGCGTTGCTGGAGATTGTCTCCGGCGAGGCCGATATCGTCATCGGAACGCATGCCATCATCCAAGACACGGTGGAGTTCTTTGACTTGGGCCTCGTCATCGTGGATGAGCAGCACCGTTTCGGCGTGGAGCAGCGCGATAGCCTGCGCACCAAAACCCGGGAGGGCACGAGCCCCCACCTTCTGGTCATGACGGCGACACCGATCCCGCGCACGATTGCCATGACCGTCTTCGGTGACTTGGCCGTGTCCACTCTCAAGGAGCTGCCTGGCGGGCGAAAGCCTATCTTGTCCGCGGTGGTGCCCGAATGGAAACCGGAATGGGTACGCCGCGCCATCGAGAGAATCCGCGAAGAGGTAGAAAAGGGCCACCAGGCCTATATCGTCTGCCCGCGGATTGAAGGCGAGGGCGGCGTGGAAACGATGTCCGTACAGCTGCGCAACCTGCCGCTGCGGGGTCTGCGGGTGGAGATGCTGCATGGCAAAATGCCCGATAAGGACGAGGTCATGGAGCGCTTCGCCCGCGGGGAAATCGACGTCCTCGTGGCTACCACCGTCATCGAAGTCGGCGTCGACGTACCCAACGCCACCGTGATGCTCATCCGCGAATCGGAGAATTTTGGCGTCTCGCAGTTGCACCAGTTGCGTGGGCGCGTGGGGCGCGGTGGTAACGACTCCGTGTGCTTGCTGCATACCACCGCCGAGCCCGACAGTAAGTCCTACCGGCGCATCCAGGCCATAGCTGATACGCCGTCCGGTTTTGATTTGGCGGACCTGGATCTTCGGCAGCGCCACGAAGGGGACATCCTAGGAACGCTGCAATCTGGCACCAAGCGCACTCTGAAACTGCTCGATCTCAGCCATGATCGGGACATTGTTGAGCGCACGCATGCTGATGCTGCCGCTATGGGAGGCAATTGAGCTAGCGAGAGTTGACACGGAATTTGAGTGCGGATGACAGGGTTTTGGAGAAGAACTAGGCCAGTCACCGCGCGCAGCTGAGGGGAGATAGGGTAGAGGCCATGACCAGAATCATCGCTGGGGAGGCCCGGGGGCGCACCATCAAGGTGCCGGAAGCCGGGACTAGACCTACCTCTGACCGTGCCCGCGAGGGCCTTTTCTCATCGTTGAACGTGCGTTGGGGTTTCATCGACTCCCGGGTGCTGGACCTTTTTGCTGGGTCCGGTGCCTTAGGTCTGGAGGCAGCCAGCCGCGGCGCTGAGGAAGTGGTCTTGGTGGAAAACAATCCTGCGGCGGTGAAGATCATCCGCCACAACATTGGGGTGGTGAAGCACCCGCGCGTCGAGGTACGCGAGATGAAGGCCTCGTCCTATCTAGCGACCGCCCCGCGCGGGTATTTCGATATGGTGCTCGCGGATCCTCCCTATGAGTTCGATGATGTGGATGGGCTGTTGGCCGCGATCGAACCGGTGTTGGATGATGCCGCAATCGTCGTCATCGAACGCCATGTGGATTCCCCGCAGACGCAGTGGCCGGAAGGCTTTGAGCCCACCGGCCAGAAGCTCAAGAAGCGGACCTTTGGCATTGCGCGTTTTGATATGGCGATTTATCACCGCGCTGAGGACAGTGACTACAGCGACAACGCGGGTAGCGAAGATACCGCCATGACCGAAATCAAGGAGGATTAGCCATGCCCACCCACGCCGTCTGCCCGGGATCTTTCGACCCCATCACGCTGGGCCATGTTGACGTGTTCAACCGCGCCAGCGAATTGTTTGACAAGGTCACCGTGCTGGTGACGGGAAACCCCGATAAGCCGTCCGGACTGTTTAGCGTGGAGGAGCGCGTGGATCTCATCCGCCGTACCGTCGCGCCAGAGATCCAGGTGGACTGGTGGGGCGGCTTGCTCGTGGATTACACCAGTGCCCATGGCATAGACACCATTGTCAAAGGCCTGCGCTCCTCCTTGGACTACGAGTATGAGCTGCCGATGGCACAGATGAACCGGCGCCTTTCCGGGATCGATACTGTCTTCTTGCTCACTGATGAAAAGTACGGCTATATCTCCTCCTCCCTGTGCAAGCAGGTGGCACAGTACGGCGGCGATGTCACGGGTATGTTCCCAGAGCACGTTGCGGCCGCCGTAATGGAACGCTACCGAGGCTAAGGAGACATGTCTGTACTGGCAATACCTTTCGTCGTCCTCGTTACCGTCATAGTCGGCTCCTGCCTGCAGCGAGTCTCCGGCATGGGGTTGGGCCTCATTGGCGGGCCCATCTTGACGCTCTTCCTCGGCCCCGTGGAAGGCATCATGGTCATCAACGTTTTGGCCTGCATTAACGCCATCCTCACGACCTATTCGATGCGCGAGAATGTGGCGTGGGATAAGTGGCTGCGCATCGGCCCCTTCATGGTCCTCGGCTCAATCCCGGCGGCGCTGCTGATCGCGCGCATCGATACCTCGGCGTTGTTGGTGCTCGTGGGCGCCGCCTTGTTGATCGCGCTGGGCGTAGTGGTCTTTGGCCGCAAGTTCGTCCCCGAGATGCGGGGGACGGGGCCCGCTATCTCCGCGGGTATCTTGGGCGGTTTTACCAATACCCTGGCCGGCGTCGCCGGACCCGTCATCACCGTGTACGCCCAGGCTGCGCGGTGGCCTAAGTCAATCCTCGCCGCGACCCTGCAACCTTGCTTTGTCATCGGCGGATTGTCCTCTGTTCTGACGAAGTACTTCCTGGGCTCCGGCGGTTTCGAGGGCCTGCATTGGCTGGTGTGGCCTTGCGGAATAATCGGCATGTGCGTCGGCATCCTTGTGGGCAAGAAGATCGCCGGGCACGTCTCGCGGGAGAAGGCCCACACGCTGTCGCTGGCGCTGGCTAGCCTGGGAGCGCTAAGTGCTCTGCTGCGCGGTCTTTCCACGCTGGGCGCTTAAAACACTGTCTGGGTAAGGTGGGCCCATGGCGAAGTTCAAGATAGAAGACGCGCTCTCCCTGCGCGCAGGCAAGAATTTTCAGATCGACTCGGTCGATGCCTCCGCAACCCCCGGCTTCGACGGTGACAAGGACGAGCTCGATGCCCGTTTCACCAAGTACGATGACGAGCTCTATGAACTGCAGGAGCGGCTCTTTGCCAACGGCCGCAGCTATGGTGAGGATGCCCCGGCGGTGCTCATTGTGTTGCAGGGAATGGATACCTCGGGCAAGGGCGGTGCTATTCGCCACGTGCTCAGCACCTTCGACCCGCAGGGAACTACCACGGTTGGTTTCGGAAAGCCCACCGAGGAAGAGCTGGAACATGACTTCTTGTGGCGCATCCGCAAGCACGACCCGCAGCCGGGACAGATTGTGGCCTTTGACCGCTCCCACTACGAAGACGTCCTCATTCAGCGCGTGCACGAGTGGGTCGACGAAGAAGAAGTGGACCGCCGCATCGAGGCTATCCGGGATTATGAGCTCGACCTGACAGCGAAGGGTGTCAAGGTCATCAAGATCTTCCTACACCTGTCCAAGGAAGCCCAGAAGGAGAATCTGCTGGAGCGCACGGAGCGGGAAGACAAGTTCTGGAAATCCGATCCCGCCGATGTGGAGGAGCGCGCCTATTGGGATAAGTACATGGCGGCCTACCAGGACGCCATCCAGCGCACGGATGAAAACTATGCGCCCTGGTATGTCATTCCTACCGATAACAAGAAATACGCCCGCATGGCGCTGAAGTTCCTCATCGTGGATCTCCTGCGCCATCTTGACCTCGAGTGGCCGGCGCCCGACTTCGACCCGGAGGTGGAGCGCCAGCGCATCGAGGACGCCGACTAAGAACTAGTCGTTCTGCGCCTCATCGACGTCGCTGGCGAGCTCACGGGCGGCGGCGTTGAAACTATCGAGGACGGACAACAGCGCTTCCTGGGCATTGATAATTCCCAGGTTGAGGGCGTGGAAGAGCTGGTCCTCGTTCAGACCCGCCGTGGTGACGAAGCAGGCATCACCACGCAGCTCCACCTCATCCTCAACGAGGCCAACGAGCGCGCGCCCATCGAAGGCACTGGAATTGAACTCGTTGCACAAGACGTGGAAGACCGGGAGCATGTCCGCGTCGAGCTGCGTCGGCAGCACGCATTCCATGCGCACGAGGCCATCGTCGACGGTGATAACCCAATCAAGGTCATTGAGGCGGGCAACCGCCGCAGTGGGGTCCTCTGGGTGCGCGGTGGCCGCCATATCCAGTTCCGTACCGTTGAGCACGCTCAGCACGCTATCCCGGCTGACGGCGGGCAGCGGAGACCCGGACAGGATGTCGAAAGGATCGGTGCCTTCGCTAGCGTTGTGGCTCATTCCTACTCCTCCTCGTTCCAGGTGACCGCCTGCGGAAAACGCTGCGCCACGACGTCGAAAATCTCCGCGAAGCTGGCGAGTGAGCTCAGCAGGAAATGCCCCAGCTGGGCCAAGGACAAACCTTCGCCCACGGCCATGGCGCGGTTGGCGCCTAGGTGGATCTCCGCGTTGCCCTTCGCGTCCTCTTCGACGAGGAAGTTCAAGGTGGGCGCCACGCTGGCCCAGTTCAGCTCCGCCACGGCAGCAGCAACATCTTGTTCGAGGTGCGCGGGAAGCGTGCCTTCCCAGGAGGCGAAGGCGCTCAATACGTCGCCTTCCGCGTCGAGGTCACAGTGCACCGCGATATGCGGCACACCGGTCTGCAGGACGCGGCGCGCGGGGGCGTTGTCGTCGCCGGCACCAGGAGCGTCGCCTTCCTCGGGGGCAGCTTCGATGAGCGCGTAGTCGGCGTCGATAAGCTCGCACAACTGCGCCAGCCGGTCAATGGTGACCGGCTCAACCACGTGGAGATCGGTCACTGCTGCTCACCCTGGGCGCCCTCAGCTCCCTCGCCCGCCTGTGCAGCAGATTCGGAACCGAGCTTGGCCATTTCCTCGGCGGCGGCGACCATGGCGTTCTGGGCGTTGATGACACCATCCACGGAGGCGCGCAGCGCGGCCGCGAGTTGTTCGTCGGTCATGCCGGCCGCGCACGGAATATCGGCCTCGGTGCGCACGAGCAACATGCCGTCGAAGTCAGCAATGACGGCGCGGGCCCCCATAGCCACGGAATTGATCTGGTTAGCCGCGAGGAAAAGGCCGGCGTCGGCCTTGGCGTAGTTGACGTCGGTCGGCACATCGCAGCGCACGATGGCAACGCTTTCCAGTACGGCAAACATGCAGGGCAGGCCGTTGAGGTTGGCGGTGGCGGCGTCGTCGCGGCCGGGGACCGGCTCGAGTTCGATGTCGAAGGTCTTCATTGCCTCGATGATGCGGTCGAGGGTGACCTCCGGGAGTGCGTGTGGATCCTCGGCGGGGGTAGTCGCAGGATTAGTCATGGTTGTGCTCCTTCCAGGTGACGAGCTGCGGGTACTGCTGTTCAATCCACTCGAAGGACTGCAACACGGCATCCAGGGTGGACATGACGAACGCGCCTAACTGGTTGCGGGAAGCGCCGTGGGTCAGGTCGAGATCGCGCGCACCGGAGACTGCCAAGGCGTTGTCCGGAGCCTCAAAGAAGCGGAACGTCGGCGTGAAGTGATCCTGGTTCCAGGCGTTGATGTGCATGAGGAGCGCCGGGCCCTCGGAGGCGGGCACGGAACCGCGCCACACGGAATCAACGATGAGGGAGGAGCCAACCAGCTGGAAGGCGATGGCGGCGTTCGAGAAGCCGGTGCGCAAAAGGTTGACCGTCTGGCCGTCCTGCGTCTTTTGCTCTTCGATGCGGTATTCCAAGCCTTCTGACTTAAAGATCTCCGCAATGCGCTCGAGTGTGACCTCCTCAATCGGAGTATCGGGCTGCAGCTGGCGCTGCTGCGCTTCGTCGTGATTAGTGGTGTCAGTCAATTCTTCTAC
This sequence comes from Corynebacterium sp. Marseille-Q2823, assembly GCF_903645345.1. NCBI lineage: Bacteria > Bacillati > Actinomycetota > Actinomycetes > Mycobacteriales > Corynebacteriaceae > Corynebacterium > Corynebacterium sp. Marseille-Q2823. The sequence goes on from NZ_CAHJXS010000001.1 coordinate 317,620, forward strand.
TCACTTCGCTACATTCTTCTTAATCTTTTCCGGCCCCGACACTACCGGAGCCGTCTTCCTGGGGTGCGCAGGTGGGGTCCTCGAAGAGTTTTTCCCCGCCCAGCTCGTGGGCAAGCGCTGGAGCGATCTCGGGATAGCGGAAAGTATGGCCGAGCGCTTCCGCGCGCGTGGGCAGAACCTTTTGGTTAGCCAGCGCAAGCTCACGCGCACCTTCCTTGCCCAGCAGCAGCGCCGGACCGACGCTGGGAATCGGAATGATGGTGGGGCGGTGGAGCAAGGAACCAAGGGCATCAACATAATCGCGGTTGAGCACCGGAGTGGGGGAGACCGCGTTGATGACGCCGTGCCAGGCCGGGTCGAGCGCGGCGCGGATGAACATGTCAGAAAGATCATCTTGCGCAATCCAGCTATTCCACATGGTGCCTTTGCCGAAGGCGCCGCCAAGACCAGTGGAAAACAGCCCGCGTAGCAACGGCAGGATCCCCGCATTGGCTGATTGCACAATGCCGGTGCGCAGGTTAACCACGCGCTTTCCAGCCTCCCGCGCCGGCTCACACGCCGCCTCCCAGTCGGCGACGACGTCGGCGAGAAAACCCTCGCCGCGCTCCGATTCCTCGGTCAGTTCCGTTTCACCCCTGTCCGCGCCGTAAATACCAATGGCGGAGGCACACACCAGGGCGGTCAGGGACGGGGTCTCAGCAGCCACCTGGGCCAGTAGGCGGGTAGGTTCAACGCGGGAATCCCGAATGGCCTCTTTGTGTGCGGAATTAAAACGCCCAAAGATAGGTTCGCCGGCCAAGTGGATGAGAACGTCAACGCCCTCCAGCAGGTCCTTCGCCGGCAGCTGGGGGCGCCAGAGGCGCTCGCCAGGCCCGGGGTTGGAGCGCACCAAAGGGATGACGGTGTGGCCCAGGGTGCCCAATTGCGCAGCCACAGCCGCGCCCACCGTCCCGTGCGTTCCGGTTATCGCTACCGTGCGGGGCTCGGCGTTGAGCGCGCCGAGCCTGTGGGCAAAGCGAAAGTCTTCGATGAGCTGCTGCTGGCGGTAGGCGAAAATCGATTCCAGGGCTCCGGCGGGGATGCGGGTCTCCACCTTGTCCGTGATGAGCGTGCCCTCCGGGTGATCCTCAAAGAAGTGCTCGTGGCGCCAATTCGCTAGGGAACGGAAGGGGGCGTTGATACAGACATCCGCGAAAGAGCGCCGCGGTTGGTAGCGGCTGAGGTCGTGGCGGGCAACCCATTTCAGGCCGCCGGGAAAGCCCAATATTGAGGTTCCATCGGCCAAGGACTCGGCTTGCTGAAGCGGGGTCATAAAACCGAAAGGTGGGGTGAGGCGAGCAAACGCCCCCTGGCGGGTATGCCACTGCCATACGTCTTCGCGCGGGGCGGGGACAACGTGCTGGGTAGTGAAACTCACTGTCTATAGACCTGCCTCAGGAGATTCGGGGGTGCGAGGGCGTACCAAGCACGCGTGAAGAGTGCTATGGTTAGTGCTGGCTTTCAAGCATAGACAAGTCCACTGAACCATTGTCCGACATCCTTTAAAGACCGCACCGTGAGGCGGGGAAGGAGGTCACGATGAGTGAATCCGGCACCCACGCGGAGTCCAACGAGCTGCTGAGCTCCTCAGACGTCGCGCGTACTGTCGCACGCATCGCGCACCAGATCATTGAAAAGACGGCGCTAGATTCGAGTGATTCTTCTCGAGTCCTGCTCTTAGGCATTCCCTCTGGTGGCGTGCCTTTGGCGCAGCGCCTTGCCGAAAAGATTGAGGAATTCTCCGGGGTGGAGATTCCCTGGGGCTCCCTCGACATCACTTTGTACCGAGACGATTTATATGCCCGCCCGCACCGTGCCTTGCAGCCCACGACGGTGCCTGACGGCGGGATCGATGGCGCCACCGTCATTCTTGTCGACGACGTCCTTTACTCCGGCCGCACCATCCGTGCCGCCCTCGATGCCCTCGCGGACATCGGCCGCCCCGACATCATCCAGCTCGCCGTCCTCGTGGACCGCGGACACCGCCAGGTACCCATCCGCGCCGACTACGTGGGCAAAAACATCCCCACCGCGCGGGATGAGGATGTCACCGTGTACAACGCCGACATTGATGGGCGCGATGCCGTCGTTCTCACCCGCTTCACTGCACAGCCCGGCAAGGAGGCATAAATGAAGCACCTCATTAACATCGCCGACCACAGCGCCGAGGAGATTCTCGGTCTGATGGATGAGGCCGACCGCTTCCGGGAGGCCCTGGAAGGCCGCGAGGTCAAGAAGTTGCCCACGCTGCGCGGGCGCACCGTTTTCACCTTGTTCTACGAGAATTCCACGCGCACTCGTTCCTCTTTCGAGACGGCGGGCAAGTGGATGTCGGCGGATGTCATTAACCTCTCCGCTTCGACGTCCTCGGTCAAGAAGGGCGAGTCCCTCAAGGACACCGGGTTGACCTTGGCGTCCATCGGGGCGGACGCCATCATCATGCGCCATCCTTCCTCCGGTGCGGCACAGCAGCTAGCTAGCTGGGTAGCGCCCGGCGGCCAGGGCCCGAGCGTGATTAACGCCGGCGATGGCTCCCACCAGCACCCCACGCAGGCTCTTCTCGACGCCGTCACGATGCGCCAGCGCCTGCACCTGGGCGCGGATCGCTCGGCAGCCGGCTCCGGTTTTGAAGGTCTAAACGTGGCTATCGTCGGTGACTGCCTGCATTCTCGCGTGGTGCGCTCCAACGTGGACCTGCTCTCCACGCTGGGTGCTGAAGTCACGCTCGTCGCCCCGCCGACGCTGCTGCCTTTCGGCGTCGACACCTGGCCGGTGCGCGTCTCCCACGATTTCGATGCAGAGGTTGCCAAGGCAGACGTCGTCATGATGCTGCGCGTGCAAGCAGAGCGCATGAACGGCGGTTTCTTCCCCTCGCACCGCGAGTACGCCACTCTCTACGGGCTGTCCAAGGACCGCGCAGCGGCCATGAAGAAGGACGCCATCATCATGCACCCAGGCCCCATGGTCCGCGGCATGGAGATCAACTACGCCGTGGCTGACTATGACAACACCGCGGTACTCCAGCAGGTTAACAACGGTGTCCACGTGCGCATGGCGGCTTTGTTTACGCTGCTCACTAACGGCGAGAACGCCGGTATCTAAATCGATATGTCCCACTTAGCAACGAGGAGAGCTGAAGAATCCATGACTACTTATCCAGACACCGGCGTGCTCTCTGCTCCCGCGGCCGGTACTCTGCTCATCACGAACGTTCGCCCCTATGGTGAGGGCGAACCTACCAGCATCCTGATCAAGGATGGCGTCATCGAAGCCATCGGTGCTGCCGCCGACGCCGGGGGCGTGACCCCGGCGGTCAAGGCGGACCGCACTATTGATGGTGGCGGCAACGTGCTGCTGCCAGGGCTGGTGGACATGCACGTTCACCTGCGTGAGCCGGGCCGCGAGGACACCGAGACCATCGAAACCGGCTCGCGCGCTGCCGCCAAGGGCGGCTTTACCGCTGTGTTCACCATGGCTAACACGTCACCGGTGACGGACCAGCCGATCATCGCCGAGTCCGTCTGGGCCAAGGGGCAGGCACGCGGCCTGTGCGATGTCCACCCGGTTGGCTCCATCACGAAGGGCCTTGAGGGCAAGACCCTGACCGAGTTTGGCATGATGGCCCGCTCGGATGCCAAGGTGCGCATGTTCTCTGACGACGGCAAGTGCGTCCAGGACCCGCAGCTCATGCGCCGTGCCTTGGAGTACGCGAAGGGCCTTGACGTTCTGCTGGCTCAGCACGCAGAAGATCACCGCATGACCGAAGGCGCTAGCGCCCACGAGGGTGAGGTCGCCGCCCGCCTCGGCCTGCGCGGCTGGCCGCGCGTCGCCGAGGAATCCATCGTCGCCCGCGATGCACTGCTCGCGCGTGACTACGGCAACCGCATGCACATCTGCCACGCTTCGACGAAGGGCACCGTGGAGCTTCTTAAGTGGGCCAAGGAACAAGGCATCCCGCTGACCGCCGAGGTGACCCCGCACCACCTGCTGTTGACCGATGACAAGCTGGTGACCTACGACGGCGTCTACCGCGTCAACCCGCCGTTGCGCGAGGAATCTGACACCCTGGCCCTGCGCCAGGCATTGCTCGACGGGCTTATCGACGTCGTGGCGACCGACCACGCCCCGCACGGCAGCGAAGACAAGTGCGTCGAGTTCGAGCACGCCAAGCCGGGCATGCTGGGGCTGGAGTCCTCCCTGGCGGTCATCGCCAAGCTTTTCGTCGCCACCGGTCTGGCCGACTGGCGCTTCGTTGCCCGCGTCATGTCGGAACGCCCGGCAGAGATCACCCGCCTGCCTGGCCATGGCCGCCCGATTGCCGTGGGAGAGCCAGCGAACCTCACCATCGTTGATCCGGAGCACCAGTGGGTATCCGATTCCACGCGCCTGGCATCGAAGTCGGAGAACAACCCATACGAGGGGGAGGAATTCGGCGCACGCGTGGCCTACACCATCCTGCGCGGTGCGGTGACCTACGACCTAGCGGCTGAAAGCGGCAGCGAGGCGGCCGAGTAATCGGGATAATCGACAATCAGAGTTGCTCACCACTTAAGTAGTCAACGCACACCAACGCACGTCCCCAACACAATCACCCTTCACCGAGAAAATTCACTGAAAGGTTCAACACACAGTGACTTCCACTACCACCACCCCCGCCATCCTGGTCCTCGCTGATGGCCGCACCTTCCGTGGCTTTGGCTTTGGCGCCACGGGTACGACCCTGGGCGAGGCCGTCTTTACCACCGCCATGACGGGCTACCAGGAGACCATGACGGATCCGTCGTACCACCGCCAGATCGTCGTGGCCTCCGCGCCGCAGATTGGTAATACAGGCTGGAATGATGAGGACAATGAGTCCCACGGCGACAAGATCTGGGTTGCCGGTCTGGTCATCCGCGACCTTGCCCGCCGCGTCTCCAACTGGCGCGCCGAGCGCTCACTGCCGGAGGAGATGGAAAAGCAGGGCATCATCGGTGTCAGCGGCATCGATACCCGCACCCTGGTGCGCCACCTGCGCAACCACGGCTCCATCAAGGCCGGTATCTTCTCCGGTGCCGATGCTGAGCGGGACGTCGATGAGCTCATCGCTGAGGTGAAGAACCAGCCCTCCATGGCCGGACTCGACCTGTCGGCAGAGGTCTCGACTGATGAGGTTTATACCTTCCCGGCCGTAGGGGAGAAGCGCTTCACCGTCGTGGCCTACGACATGGGAGTCAAGACCGCCACACCGAAGAACTTCGCCGAGCGCGGCATCGAGACCATCGTGGTTCCCGCCAACACCCCGTTCGAGGAGATTAAGCAGTACAAGCCGGATGGTGTGTTTGTCTCCAACGGCCCGGGCGACCCGGCTACTGCGGACACCATGGTTGGCATTGTCCGAGACATCCTCGCCGCCAAGTACCCGTTCTTCGGTATCTGCTTCGGCAATCAAATCCTCGGCCGTGCGCTGGGCATGGATACCTACAAGCTGAAGTTCGGCCACCGCGGCATCAACGTGCCGGTGCGCAACCAACTGACCGGAAAGATCGACATCACCTCTCAGAACCACGGCTTCGCCCTGGCCAGCCCCTCGGGCAAGGAAGACCCGGCCGGTGAGGAATTCGAGACCGACTTCGGCCCGGCAGTGGTGTCTCACACCTGCCTCAACGACAACACCATTGAAGGTGTTGCGCTCAAGGATGGCATGGCGTACTCCGTGCAGTACCACCCTGAGTCCGCGGCTGGCCCGCACGATGCTAACCCGCTCTTTGATCAGTTCATCGAGCTCATGACTGAAAAGTCCCCGAACAAGTAGAACGCAACCAGGAAAAGGAAGAAGAAACACATGCCAAAGCGCAACGACATCAATCACGTCCTGGTTATCGGCTCCGGTCCGATTGTTATTGGCCAGGCCTGCGAGTTCGACTACTCCGGTACCCAGGCCTGCCGCGTGCTCAAGGAGGAAGGCCTGCGCGTTACGCTGGTCAACTCCAACCCGGCAACGATCATGACGGACCCGGAGTTCGCCGACCACACCTATGTGGAGCCCATCGAGCCCGAGTTCATTGAGAAGATCTTCCAGAAGGAAAAGGAAGAGGGCAACCCCATCGACGCCGTGCTGGCAACCCTGGGCGGCCAGACCGCTCTGAACGCCGCGGTGCAGCTGGACCGCCTGGGTATCCTGAAGAAGTACGATATCGAGCTCATCGGTGCCGATATCGATGCGATTGAGCGCGGCGAGGACCGCCAGAAGTTCAAGGATATTGTCGCCTCCATCGGCGGCGAATCCGCGCGCTCCCGCGTCTGCCACACGATGGAGGAGGTCCACGAGACTGTCGCCGAGCTCGGCCTGCCGGTTGTCGTTCGCCCGTCGTTTACCATGGGCGGCCTCGGTTCGGGCCTGGCCTTCAACGAGGAGGACCTTGAGCGCATTGCCGGCGGCGGCTTGGCTGCATCCCCAGAGGCGAACGTCCTCATCGAGGAGTCCATCCTGGGCTGGAAGGAGTTCGAGCTCGAGCTCATGCGTGACGGCGACGATAACGTGGTGGTCATCGCGTCCATCGAGAACGTCGATGCCCTCGGCGTCCACACCGGTGACTCCGTCACCGTGGCGCCGGCCCTGACTCTGACGGATCGCGAGTACCAGAAGATGCGCGACCAGGGTATCGCCATCATCCGCGAGGTGGGCGTCGACACCGGCGGCTGCAACATCCAGTTCGCAGTGAACCCGGATGATGGCCGCATCATCATCATTGAGATGAACCCGCGCGTATCCCGCTCCTCGGCGCTGGCCTCCAAGGCCACCGGTTTCCCGATTGCCAAGCTGGCCGCCAAGCTGGCCATTGGCTACACCCTGGATGAGGTGCGCAATGACATCACCGGTGTGACCCCGGCTGCATTCGAGCCGACTCTGGACTATGTCATCGTCAAGGCTCCACGCTTTGCTTTTGAGAAGTTCCCGGGCGCCGATGACACCCTGACCACCACCATGAAGTCTGTGGGCGAGGCCATGGGTATCGGCCGCAACTACATTTCCGGCCTGAATAAGGTCATGCGTTCCCTGGAATCCAAGCCCGCAGGTTTCTGGACCCAGCCAGATGAGTACTTTGCCGGGGAGCGCGCTACGGATCTCGAGGCCGTTCTCAAGGACCTGGAGCGCCCGACAGAGGGCCGCATGTACGACGTCGAGCTGGCCCTGCGCCTCGGTGCGACCATCGAGCAGCTGCACGAGCACTCCCACTTGGACCCGTGGTTCCTCGCTGAGTTGGAGGCGCTGGTCCAGTTCCGCGAGGAGCTCGTGAGTGCGCCGGTTCTGGACGCTGATTTGCTGCGCCGCGCCAAGGTCTTCGGCCTGTCCGATGCCCAGATCGCGGCTCTTCGCCCAGAGTTCGCTGGCGAGGATGGCGTGCGCTCCCTGCGCTGGTCCTTGGGTATTCGCCCGGTGTACAAGACCGTCGATACTTGCGCTGGTGAGTTCGAGGCGCAGACCCCGTACCACTACAGCACTTATGAGCTGGATCCGAACGCTGAGTCCGAGGTCCGCGCAAGCGAGGAGAAGACTAAGGGCAAGGTCATCATCCTGGGCTCTGGCCCGAACCGCATCGGTCAGGGTATCGAGTTTGACTACTCCTGCGTGCATGCCGCCCTGGAGCTTTCCCGCGAGGGCTACGAGACGGTCATGGTCAACTGCAACCCGGAGACGGTGTCGACTGACTATGACACGGCAGACCGCCTCTACTTCGAGCCGCTGACTTTCGAGGACGTCATGGAGGTCTACCACGCGGAGGCCGCGTGCGGTGAGGTTGCCGGCGTCATCGTCCAGCTGGGTGGCCAAACCCCGCTGGGCCTGGCTGAGCGCCTGACCGCTGCCGGAGTTCCGGTCGTGGGAACCTCGGCCGCTGCCATCGACTTGGCCGAGGACCGCGGTGAATTCGGCAAGGTGCTCGCCGAAGCCGAGCTGCCCGCACCGGCCTTCGGCACCGCTACCTCCTTCGAGGAGGCCCGCCAGGTCGCCTCGAATATCGGCTACCCGGTATTGGTCCGCCCGTCCTACGTGCTGGGTGGCCGCGGCATGGAGATCGTCTACGACGAAGATTCGCTGCGCAACTACATCGAGCGCGCTACCGAGATCACCTCGGACCACCCGGTCCTCGTCGACCGCTTCCTGGATAACGCCATCGAGATTGACGTCGACGCGCTGTGCGACGGCGAGGAGGTCTACCTCGGCGGCGTGATGGAGCACATCGAGGAGGCCGGTATTCACTCCGGTGACTCTTCCTGCGCCCTGCCGCCGATGACGCTGGGCCCGGAGGATATTGAGAAGGTGCGGGAGTCGACGCGTCGCCTAGCGCATGGCATCGGCGTCAAGGGCTTGATGAACGTTCAGTACGCCTTGAAGGATGACACCCTCTACGTCATCGAAGCCAACCCGCGTGCCTCCCGCACCGTGCCTTTCGTCTCCAAGGCCACCGGCGTCCCGCTGGCCAAGGCCGCCGCGCGTGTCATGCTGGGGGCATCCATCGCCGAGCTGCGCGAGGAGGGCATCATCCCGTCTACCTACGACGGTGGTTCCCTGCCGCTGGAGCACCCGATTGCGGTCAAAGAAGCCGTGCTGCCGTTTAACCGCTTCCGTCGCCCCGATGGCCAGCTGCTGGATACTTTGCTGTCCCCAGAGATGAAGTCCACCGGTGAGGTGATGGGCTTGGCCGATAACTTCGGCGCCGCCTACGCCAAGGGTGAGATGGCCGCCTTCGGCGAGCTGCCCACTGAGGGAACCGTGTTTGTCTCCGTAGCCAACCGCGATAAGCGCACGCTCATCTTCCCGATTCAGCGCCTGGCCTACATGGGTTACACCATCGTGGCTACCGCTGGGACCGCGCAAATGCTGCGCCGCAACGGTGTCGAGTGCGAGGTCGCCCGGAAGGTATCGGAGGCCACGGAGGGCGAGGAGTCCATCGTGGACCAGATTCTTGCTGGAAAGGTTGATCTCATCCTTAACACCCCGGCAGGCTCCGCCGGTGCCCGCCACGACGGCTATGACATCCGCGCTGCTGCGGTATCCGTGGGCATTCCGTTGGTGACGACCGTCCAGGGCGTGACCGCCGCCGTGCAGGGTATTGAGGCTCTGCGTCGCGGGGATCTCAAGGTGCGCGCGCTGCAGGAGCTTGAGCATGACCCAGCCAACTAGGAAGTTGCCGTCTTTTGGTGAGCGCCTCGTAGCAGCTGGTGCGGAGCGCGGGCGCCTGTGCGTAGGCATCGACCCGCACCCGCATCTGCTCGAAGCCTGGGGCCTGTCGGTTGATGTGGATGGTCTGCGCACGTTTACGCTGCGCTGTGTAGAGGCCTTCGGCGAGACCGCCGCGGTGGTGAAGCCACAGGTGGCTTTCTTTGAGCGTTTCGGTTCGCGCGGCTTCGCAGTTCTTGAGGAGGCCCTCGCGGGGCTCCGCGAGCAGGGCTGTCTGAGCCTAGCGGACGCGAAGCGCGGAGACATCGGTTCCACCATGGCGGGCTACGCACAAGCCTGGTTGGGGGAGGACTCGCCGCTGCGTTCCGATGCTGTGACGGTCTCGCCCTACCTCGGTGTGGGTGCTTTGAGTCCAGTCTTCGACCTAGCGGAGGAAACTGGACGAGGTGTCTTTGTTCTTGCGGCGACCTCCAATCCGGAGGCCGTGGCGTTGCAGTCGTTGAGTGTCGACGGCCGCAGCGTTGCGCAGCGCGTCGTCGATGAGCTTGCACAGCGCAACGCCTCTGCGGCTGGGCCAGACACCACCGTGGGTGCCCTTGGTGTTGTCGTGGGCGCGACGTTGGAGGCTCCGCCTGCACTAGACCAATTAAACGGTCCGGTGCTGCTGCCGGGTGTGGGCGCCCAGGGCGCTACGCCCGCCGATGTAAGGGAACTCACCGCAGCGGCGCCCGAGCTCGGCTTTGCCAACGTTTCCCGGGCCATTCTTTCGCAGGGGCCGAGTGTCTCTGACCTGCGGAAAGCCGTAGTGGATACCGCGGCGGAGTTCCGGGATTAATACTCAGACCAGGTGGCGGCGTGCTGGATTAACGGGCGCGCCGTTTACCTGGTATTTTGTTTAAGGCATGTGCGTTGACGTGCGGGAACCTTTAAAAGAAGGGGGCCGCGTTGCGTCATCGCGTACAGACCAGTGCTAGGATTGCCAGAAGTCGGTTCGTGGAGGTAGCAAAAGCTATCCCGCGCTGGGGAAACCTTCCCACCGTGAGCCGAGATTCTGGTGCTAGCCATCAGAAGACAATGTTCGAACTAATGAAATCGGAGGAAACCCGTGGCCCTTCCCAAGTTGACAGATGAGCAGCGCAAAGAAGCTCTCGCAAAGGCCGCCGAGGCCCGCAAGGCTCGCGCTGAGCTCAAGGCTGCGCTGAAGCGTGGCGAGACCAACCTGCAGGAAGTTCTGGAGAAGGCCGAGACCGATGAGATCATCGGCAAGACCAAGGTCTCCGCTCTCCTCGAGGCCCTGCCGAAGGTTGGCAAGGTCAAGGCTAAGGAAATCATGGAGGACCTGGAGATTGCTCAGACCCGCCGTCTGCGTGGCCTGGGTGACCGTCAGCGCCGCGCCCTGCTCGAGCGTTTCGGCTACGGCGAGTAATTAGCGCAATGGCTGACGAAACTGCACGCGGGCGCCTGGTCGTTCTGGCCGGGCCGTCCGCTGTGGGCAAATCCACGGTGGTTTCGCGCCTGCGCGACGATGTCGACAACCTCTACTTCAGCGTCTCCATGACGACGCGCCAGCCCCGTCCCGGAGAGACTGATGGGGTGGACTACTTCTTCGTCTCACCAGAGACCTTTCAAGAGCATATCGACGCCGGTGACATGCTCGAATGGGCAGAGATCCACGGCGGTTTGCAGCGTTCCGGGACGCCCGCTCAGCCGGTCCAAGAAGCGATGACGGCTGGACGCCCGGTGTTGGTAGAGGTTGATCTTGCAGGCGCCCGCAACGTGAAGGCGGCGATGCCGGAGGCGGAAACCGTGTTTCTCGCCCCACCCTCCTGGGAAGTTTTGGTCGAGCGCCTGACAGGGCGTGGGACCGAGCCGCAGGATGTCATTGACCGCCGGTTGCAGACCGCTGAGTCGGAGCTTGCCGCGCAAAAGGAGTTCGACCACATCGTTGTCAATGAAGATCTCGATGAGGCCGTTGCCGCTATTAGTGCTATCCTGCGTGGATAGACCACGATTTTGACCATCTACCAACAGTAAAGGTGCATGTGACCAACGTGACCACACCTGCTAATTCTGAGGCCGTTAAGCCGGAACCAGTATTCGATCCGCCGACGGGCATTACCGATCCGCCGATCGATGAACTGCTTGGCAAGGTCTCGTCCAAGTACGCTCTGGTGATCTTTGCCGCTAAGCGCGCACGCCAGATCAACAGCTACTACCAAGAACAGGATGAAGGCGTCTTCGAGTTTGTCGGACCGCTGGTGACCCCGGAACCGGGGGAGAAGCCGCTGTCCATCGCTTTGCGCGAAATCGAAGCCGGCCTGCTGGACCACGAGGAAGGCAACTAAGCTTTTCCGTGCCGGTCGCTGCCTACAGCACATTCTGAACTGAACCCACCCACGTGTCTGCCAAGATACTGGGTGGGTTCAGTGCGTCTTGGGTAACATCGTCCGAGTGAAGGACGTACAGCATTTCCAAGAAGCTCAAGAAAGTAGCGCCGTGAATCATCCAGAGTCCGCAGGGGCGGGGTCGGCTCAACGGCGGCGCATCCTCATCGGAGTGGCGGGAGGAATTGCCGCCTACAAGGCGTGCCATCTTATCCGCGATTTCACTGAGCATGGCGATGATGTTCGCGTGATTCCTACCGAGGCTGCGCTGAACTTCGTTGGGGCAGCGACCTTTGAGGCCTTGTCGGGGCATCCGGTGTCGACCACGGTCTTTGATGCGGTGGATGAAGTCCAGCACGTCTCCCTAGGCCAGCAAGCGGATGCCATCGTTATTGCCCCGGCAACCGCGGACCTGATCGCGCGTTTGGCTGGTGGTCGCGCAGACGATCTTCTCAGCGCGTCTGTCCTCGTTGCGACGTGTCCGGTGATTATCGCCCCAGCGATGCACACGGAGATGTGGCTTAACCCGGCAACCCAAGACAACGTGGCTACGCTGCGCCGTCGCGGAGTTACTGTCATGGAGCCCGCCCACGGCCGCTTGACCGGTACCGATACGGGCGCAGGCCGGTTGCCGGATCCGGAGCAGATTGCGGAATTTGCTCGCACCATCATTGCCGGCCACCGCGTGGACCATGATTGGCAGGGCCGGAAGGTCGTGATCTCCGCTGGCGGCACGCAAGAGAACCTTGACCCAGTGCGCTACCTTGGCAACCGCTCGTCCGGACGACAAGGCTTTGCGTTGGCTGAGATTGCCGCACAGCGGGGTGCCGATGTCACCATCGTTGCCGGTAATACGGAGGCGCTTCCGGTTCCCTCCGGTGCCACGGTCGTGCGGGTGACCTCAACCCGCGATATGCAGGAGGCAATGAATACAGAGTCCGCCGACGCGGACATCGTCATCATGGCCGCGGCCGTTGCGGACTATCGCCCAGCCTCCGTGGCTGATTCAAAGATGAAGAAGGGTACCGCGGACGCTGATTTGGCGCATCTGGAACTGGTGGAAAATCCGGATATCCTCAAGGGCCTCGTCGAGCGTCGCGACAGTGGCTCCCTCAACCCCGATGCCATCATCGTCGGCTTCGCCGCAGAAACCGGTGATGAGACGACGACTGTCCTGGAGTACGCCCAGCGGAAGTTCGCAAAGAAGGGCTGCGATGTACTCATGGCCAATGAGGTCGGGGAGGGAAAGGTCTTTGGCCAGCCCACGAGCGCTGGGTGGATCCTGCGGCGTGATGCCGAGCCAGTGGTGGTTGAGCCTGGCTCGAAACAGGTCGTGGCCGCGCAGATACTTGAAGCTGTGAATGAAATCCTGAAAAAGTAGTGGTCGTTCTTGCAGCTGTAGACCGCTTGGTCTACGATGGGGCGGTGTTATCAGCCGAGGCGTGGGCAAGGCGCTGTCCCACCCACGACGCGCAGAACTAGCTTAAGGAAAACTTGTGACTGACAAAGCTGCACAGGCGGTACGCCTCTTTACCAGCGAATCCGTAACTGAAGGCCACCCGGATAAAATTTGTGACGCGATCTCGGACGCCATTCTTGACGCCCTCCTCGAAGAAGACCCCAACGCCCACGTCGCCGTAGAAACCCTCGTGACGACGGGGCAGGTGCACGTCGTCGGCGAGGTGCGCACCACTGGTTATGTAGAGATCCCCCAGATCGTTCGCAAGACCCTCGTGGAGATTGGCTTTACCTCCTCCGATGTTGGTTTCGACGGCCATACCTGTGGCGTCAACGTCGCCATCGGTGAGCAGTCCCAGGAGATCGGGGCTGGCGTGGATGCCTCCACCGAGGTTCGTTCCGGCACCTTCGAAGACGATGACCAGTACGGTGCGGGTGACCAGGGCCTCATGTTTGGCTATGCCACCAATGAGACCCCGGAGTTTATGCCTTTGCCGATTTCCACGGCGCACCATCTATCGCGCCGTCTCACCCAGGTGCGCAAGGAGGGCATCGTGCCTTCCCTACGCCCCGATGGCAAGACCCAGGTCACCTACGCCTACGACGAGAATGATGTACCCACGCGGCTGGAGACGATCGTCATCTCTACCCAGCACGATCCGGACGTCACCCAGGAGTGGTTGGCCGAGCAGCTGCGCACGCACGTCGTCGAATGGGTCGTCAACGACGCCGACTTGGGCAAGTACTACACCGAGGACACCGAGCTGCTCATCAATCCTTCTGGCTCCTTCATCCTCGGCGGACCCATGGGTGATGCCGGGTTGACCGGCCGCAAGATCATCGTGGATACCTATGGTGGCATGGCCCGCCACGGCGGCGGTGCCTTCTCCGGTAAGGATCCGAGCAAGGTGGACCGCTCCGCTGCCTACGCCATGCGCTGGGTGGCCAAGAACATTGTGGCCGCCGAGCTTGCCGACCGCGCCGAGGTACAGGTGGCGTATGCCATCGGCCGCGCCAAGCCAGTTGGCCTCTACGTCGAGACCTTCGGTACTGCGCACGGCGGGCTGAGCGACGCCGACATCCAGGCCGCAGTGGACAAGGTCTTCGATCTGCGCCCGGCCGCCATCATTCGCGAGCTCGACCTCCAGCGCCCGATCTATCGCCAAACCGCGGCCTACGGTCACTTCGGTCGCACCGATGTTGACCTTCCGTGGGAGGACACCTCGCGGGCCGTCGACCTGCGCCGTGCCGCCGGCCTGTAGAATCGGGCGCTATGCCCAAGAAGACACCCGCCGCCCAGCAACCGGTCGCGCGGGTGTTGCCCTTGCTAGGGGTAGCGCACCTCGACCGCGGCTTCGATTACCTCATTGAGGAGGCGGATTCCGACGCCGCGCAACCGGGCGTCCGGGTGCGTATTCGCTTCAACGGCAGGTTGGTTGACGCCATCTTGCTCTCGCGCAGCAGCGACTCTGATTTTTCCGGTTCGCTCCGCTATATCGAACGCGTCATTTCCCCCTATGCGGTGTACACACCGACCATGGCGGCGCTCATCGAATCCCTTGCAGCCCGCTACGGCGGCGTGCGCTCCGATATCATCCGCACCGCCATCCCGGCGCGCCATGCCAAGGCCGAAGAAGCGGATATCACCACTCCCTGGGAAGAGCTCGGCACGGCAGAGCACCCGGATCTCTCTGCGTGGTCGAGCTACCAGCATGGCGAGTCTTTCGTGGATTCGGTGCTGACGGGGAACATTGCGCGGGCAGCGTGGCAGATCGCACCGGGGTCAGATTGGGCTGGCGCGCTTGCGGCCTTGGGCGCTAGCGTGGCGCTGCAAGGCGGCGGGGTGCTCATGGTTGTGCCGGATCAGCGTGACCTTGACCTGTTGGAAGCGGCGTTTCGTCGCCACCTCTCCGCCAAGCAGATCACGGTGCTCGCGCACAGTACTGGCCCGCAGGCTCGCTACCGCCGCTATCTGTCCGCACTGACGGGGCAGGCACGCATCGTTATCGGCACGCGCTCCGCGGCCTTCGCCCCAGTAAAGAACCTGAAGCTGGCCGTTGTCCTCAATGACGGTGACGATAGCCTGGTGGATAACCTCAAGCCCTACGTCCACACGCGAGAGGTATTGAGCACGCGCTCCGCGCAGGAAGAATGCAGCCTTATCCTTGCTGGCCACGCGCGCACGGCCGAAGCGCAGCTGCTCGTTGAGTCGGGATGGGCACACGATCTTCTCCCAACTCCGGAAGCCCTGGAAGCGGCGCGCCCCGATATTGTTGCGGTGGGTGCGTTCGGTATCAATCTGGCGCGGCACATGCAGGGCGGGACGACGTCGGTCAGCGGCCCAGCTTTTCAAGCCACTCGGGCGGCGCTCGACCGCGGTGAACCCGTCCTTGTCCAAGTCCCGCGCAAGGGCTACGCCCCAATTCTGGCTTGTGGGCAGTGTTCATCCCCGGCACGGTGTCGACACTGCAACGGGCCACTAGGTTTGCCCTCTGTCCGTGGCGCGGCGGATGGGGCGCAGGATTCCGCCGCGCTTCCCACGTGTCGCTGGTGCGGGCGTGTCGACGCCCATTACCGCTGTTCCGAGTGTGGTTCCCCACGGCTGCGGGCCATTGTGCTGGGCTCCGAGCGCACCGCCGAGGAGATGGGGCGCGCCTTTCCCAACACGCGCGTTATCCAATCAGGTGGCTCCACAGTCGTCGACGAGGTCCCTGCCGGCCCCGCGCTGGTGATTGCCACGCCTGGCGCGGAGCCACGCGTTGCCGAGGGAGGGCACTATGGTGCTGCGCTCCTGGTGGAAACCGGGGCGTTGCTGGGCCGTCAGGATCTCCGAGCTACGGAGGATACCTTGACCACATGGGCTGCCGCAGCCACCCTCGTGGCCCCGGCTGCGCAGGGCGGAGCGGTGATCGTGGCAGCAGATGAGCAGCTCCCGCTCGTGGGCTTCTTTAGCCGGTGGGACATGGTGGGAGCCGCGGCGGCCGAGTTGCAGGCACGCCGCGAGGTACGCTTCCCGCCCGCGGTGCACATGGCGGCCGTCGACGGTGCCGATGCCTCGCTCGACGCTTTCCTGGAGCTGGCAGAACTACCGGAGCACGCGGAGCTTCTTGGCCCGGTCCCGCTGCCGCCCGGGGTGAGCTTGCCGGGCGAGTATGACCACGAACGCGGCGGCGAGCCCCAGCGCCTGCTGATCCGCACGCCATTGGGGCCGCGCTCGGAGCTTGGGCAGGCGCTGCGAACGGCCAATTCGCTGCGCAGCGCGCGCAAGGACGTGTTGCCTCTGCGCATCGCCGTGGACCCGATCAACATCGGATAGACAGAGCAGCCGACCCCACCCCTGGAGGGCACGCACTGCTTACTGTGAACTATTCTCGGTGCAGGAGCACTACGGATGGCAATCCCTGCTTACCGTGAAAGACTGCAAACCACGAGGAGTTCATACTATGACCGTGCGCGAGGTTCGCCTCTATGGCGATCCCGTCCTGAGCACCCGGGCCGAGGAGATCACCGAATTCGGGCCATCGCTCGAGCGTCTAGCTCAGGACATGTTGGAGACCATGGAAGACGCCGGGGGAGTAGGCCTAGCGGCTAACCAGATCGGCGTGACCAAGCGCATCTTCGTTTTTGACTGCTCTCACTATCAGCACGGCCTGCGCGGTGCCATCATCAACCCCGAGTGGGAAGCAGTGGGAGAAGAGACTCAGCTGGGACCAGAGGGCTGCCTGTCCATCCCCGGTATTTCCCAGCCCACCGAAAGGTTCAATACCGTACGCCTTACAGGCTTCGATCCCCTAGGCCGCCCAGTGTCTATGCTCGCGTCCGGACTGATGGCACGCTGCATCCAACACGAAACGGATCACCTCGACGGAATTTTGTTCCTCAAGCGCCTGAGCGATGAGTTGCGAAAGGAATCCATGAAGATCATCCGCCAGTCGGAGTGGTTCAACGCATAGGCGTCAGACTTTAATCAACAATCAACCTCACGAGAGAAAGGCATGCACCCACTGTGCGCATCGTTTTCGCCGGAACCCCCGAGCCCGCCGTCGTGGCTTTGGAGAAACTCATTGCCTCACACCACGACATAGCCGCCGTCATCACCCGTCCTGATGCCCGCCGCGGCCGCGGGCGCACCCTGCACCCCAGTCCCGTGAAGGCGCTGGCCCAGGAACACGGAATCGAGGTTCTTACGCCAACCACACTCAAGCCAGGCACCGAGGACGGCGACGCCCTGCGCGCGCGGTTGGCGGAGATTGCTCCGGAGGCTATTCCGGTGGTGGCCTACGGAAATCTGATCACTGAGGATCTGCTGGGCCTCCCAACGCACGGCTGGGTCAACCTGCACTTCTCCCTGCTTCCAGCGTGGCGCGGCGCAGCACCGGTCCAGGCAGCCATTGCGGCCGGCGACGAGCGCACTGGCGCCACGACCTTCCGCATCGATCAGGGCCTGGATACCGGGGACATCCTGGCAACCATCGAGGAAGCAGTACTGCCCACCGACACCGCTGATGACCTGCTCACGCGACTGGCGTATGCGGGTGGTGACCTCCTTGTTCAGACCATGGATGGACTGGAGGACGGCAGCATTACGCCGCAGCCGCAGGAAGGAGAGGCCACTTATGCGCACAAGATCGCGACCGACGACGCCCGCATTGACTGGACCCTGCCTGCTGACGTCGTTGATCGCCACATCCGCGCCCATACCCCGGGGCCGGGAGCCTGGACCTTAATGGGGGAATCCCGCCTGAAGGTAGGGCCTGTAAGCAGCGTGGCACCCGCCGAACTCGAGGCGCTGCCAGAGCCTGCCGCAGTGCGCGCACTCCAGCCAGGAGAAGTGCACGTGGCCAAGAATGCCGTCATGGTCGGCACCGGTAGCTCCCCAGTACGTTTGGGCAAGATTCAACCGCCCGGCAAGAAGATGATGAACGCCGCCGATTGGGGCCGAGGTCTTGCTAGCCAAGGCTCTCGTGGCACGGATTCCACAGACACAGACGAGGTGAAGTTCTCATGACCGGAGGGTTTAGGTCCCGCAGTAAGTCCGGGGACTCGGCGCAGCGCGCGGGGGCAGGCGCAGAGAAGGGAAAGCAGCAACGGGGCAGCCAACAGCGTGGAAGCTCCCGCGGTGGAAACGACCACAAGGGACGCGGAGGTTATAAGAACACCGGTGCGCAGCGTGACCGCCGAGGCGGACAGCGCCAGACTGCTCACCACGATCGCCAGAACCCGTCGCTGATTTCCGCGGCACGGCGCAGCGGGGTCGACGTGCCGCGCGCGGTCGCCTTCGAGGTACTGCAGCGGGTAGCGGCGGATGACGCTTTTGCCAACCTCACGCTGCCGAAGGCCGTGAGCTCGAACAAGCTCAGCGGCCGCGACGCCGCCTTTGCCACGGAACTGACCTATGGCACGCTGCGCACCGAGGGCGTTCTCGATGCGGTCATCGCTGAATGCTCGTCGCGCGGGCTCGACGCCATTGCGCCCGAGGTGCTCACGGCCCTGCGACTGGGAACCTACCAGGTGCTCTACACCCGGGTGGAGGCGCACGCGGCGGTCGATACCACCGTTCGCCTCGTGGAGGCGGCCGGCCACGAGAAAGCCAAGGGCTTTGCCAACGGCATCATGCGGACTATCACCCGCACACCTGCGCAAGAGTGGCTGGACAAGCTAGCTCCGAGCGGAGAGGTCGCGGCTTTGGCCTTCCGCCACGCTCACCCCGAGTGGATCGCCCGCTCCTTCGGCCGCGCGTTGGGGCTCCTCGACACCGCTGACGATAACGCGCTCAGCGCCGAGCAAACAGCGGAGCTGGAGCGCGCACTCGAGGCGGACTCTGAGCGGCCCCTCGTGCACCTGGTAGCGCGACCGGGCGAGATATCCGCCGAAGAACTCGCGCTCATTACCGGCTGCGAGGAAGGACGCTATTCCCCTTATGCGGTCTACCTTGAGCAGGGTGACCCGGGCTCCCTCGAGCCTGTCCGCCAGAAACTCGCGGCGGTGCAAGACGAAGGCTCCCAGCTCATCGCACGCGCGGTGACGGAAGCTGAACTTATTGGCGAGGACACCGGGCGTTGGTTAGACCTGTGCGCCGGCCCCGGTGGCAAGGCCGCCCTGATGGGTGCCATCGCTCGCGTCGAGGGGGCGGAGGTCGATGCCGTAGAAGTCTCCCCGCACCGCGCTACCTTGGTGGAAAAAACAGTGGGTGACCTACCCGTGCGCGTGCACCGTGCGGACGGTCGTGCGCCGGGGCTCGACGCAGGCTTTGACCGGGTGCTTGTCGACGCCCCCTGTTCCGGCCTCGGTGCACTCCGTCGCCGCCCCGAAGCCCGCTGGCGCAAAGCCGAGTCCGATATTGCGGAACTCAACACACTGCAGACCGAGCTCCTCGAGTCCGCGTTGGACCTCGTGCGCCCAGGTGGCGTCGTGGTGTACTCCACCTGTTCGCCCGACCTGCGCGAGACCCGGGGCATCGTGGACGCTGCCGTGGAGCGCCATGGCGTTGGGGCAGAGATCCGCGTCGAGGAGCTGGATGCGCGCGACGTGCTTCCGGACATGGGGGATCTCGGCAGCGAGCTCTCTGCCCAGATGTGGCCGCACCGTCACGGCACAGATGCAATGTTTTTCGCCGTCCTCCGCCGAGTAGCGGACTAGCGGGGCGTGAGGGACTAGGCTGAGTGTCATGTCTGCACACTCGTCTGCTCCCATTATCTCCCCATCCATTCTGGCCGCCGACTTCACCCGCTTGGGCGAAGAGGTCAAAGCAGTGGCCAACGCGGATTGGATCCACGTTGACATCATGGATGGACACTTCGTGCCGAACTTGTCCTTCGGCCCGGATATTACCGCGACGGTGGACGGGATTACCTCGCAGACCCTCGACGTTCACCTCATGATCGAGGAGCCGGAGAAATGGGTGGAAACCTACGCCAAGGCGGGCGCTGATTGCATCATCTTCCACGTCGAGGCCGTGGCCGACAAGGACGCGGCCATCGCCTTGGCCCGCAGGATTCGGGACCTAGGGGTGCGCGCGGGCTTCTCGATCAAGCCGGGCACCCCGATTGAGCCCTGGCTGGATGCGCTGGAGCACTTCGACGAGGTTCTCGTCATGTCTGTCGAACCCGGCTTTGGTGGTCAGAGCTTCATGCCGGATCAGCTGGATAAGGTGCGCACCTTGCGCGCGGCCATTGACGAGCGTGGCCTCGATGTCCTCATCGAAATCGATGGCGGTATTTCTGCCGAGACGATCCGCTCCGCCGCCGAGGCGGGCTGTGATGCCTTTGTCGCGGGTTCGGCCATTTACAAGCAAGCAGATAAGGCGGCGGCCGTCGAGGAGCTGCGCCGACTGGCCACGCTGTGATTCCACGCCACGATTCTGCTGTCCTATCGCAAGCATTGCGCGTCGCCATGGAGGCCGGCGAGCGGGTTCGCGGTACGACGAGTCCGAACCCGCCGGTCGGCGCAGTGATTCTCGATACTGCCGGCCGCGTCGCTGGTGTCGGCGCCACCCAGCCCCCGGGTGGGCCCCACGCCGAAGTCATGGCGCTGCGCGATGCGGGGGACAAGGCCCGCGGTGGAACCGCGGTGGTGACCTTGGAGCCCTGCAATCACACGGGTCGTACCGGCCCGTGCGCGCAGGCGCTCATCGATGCCTCCGTGGCCGCTGTGTACTACCTTCACCCGGACCCCACCCCGCAAGCCGAGGGCGGCTCGGCAACGCTGCGCCGCGCCGGAGTCACGGTGGGACAGCTCGCGCCGCCGGAGGGCGTGGATGATGCGCTCGAACCGTGGTTGAGCGCGGTGAGTCTCGGCCGCCCGCAGGTCACGCTCAAGTTTGCACAGAGCCTGGATGGTTTCACCGCTGCCGCGGATGGCAGTAGCCAGTGGATTACCGGAGAGCGGGCCCGCGAGCACGTGCATCGTGATAGGGCGCAGCGCGATGCCATCCTTATTGGAACCGGCACGGCGTTAGCGGATAATCCATCGTTGACCGCGCGCTACCCCGATGGTTCATTGCGTGAGCGGCAACCGCGGCGCGTTGTCATCGGTTCCCGCGATGTTAGCCGGGGCGGGGCTAGTAACCTGGTCGAGCTAGGCTTCGAGCACTATTCCACGCCGCAGGAGGCACTAGATCAGCTGTACGCCAGCGGCGCGCGAGACATCCTTGTCGAAGGCGGCGCAGGGCTAGCCACCAGCTTCATGGAGTTGGGCTACATCGAGCGTATTCAGGCCTACCTGGGCAACGTCATTCTCGGCGAGGGCAGAGGAGTTCTCACCCGTGCACTGTCCCAGAATCTGGCCCAGGCTGAGAGGTGGCAGCGCGTGGCGGTTACCGAGCTAGGCGAGGACCTGCTCGTGGAATATAGAAAGCTCAAAGGTTAAAAGATAGGGAAGGGGAGTGCTGGCTATGTTTACTGGACTCGTTGAAGAAATTGGCCACGTCGATAGCGTGGAGCCGCAGGGTGATGCCGTGCGCCTCGGCATCGCCGCAACCACCGTGCTGGGGGACGCCCAACTGGGAGATTCCATCGCGGTCAACGGCGTGTGCCTGACCGTTGCTGAGTTGGGAGAAGGAACCTTCATCGCAGATGTCATGAAGGAGTCTTTGAACCGCAGTTCCCTCGGCGAACTCGAAGTGGGCGCGCCGGTCAACCTCGAGCGTGCGGTGCTCCCGACGACGCGCTTGGGTGGCCACATTGTGCAAGGGCACGTCGATGGCACCGGGACCTTGCTGAGCCGCACGCCGTCGGAGCACTGGGAGGTGCTGCGCTTTAGCCTGCCGGCCGAGCTGGAGCGCTACGTGGTGGAGAAGGGTTCCATCGCGGTGCAGGGAACCTCCCTGACGGTATCGGCCTTGTCAGACGGGCAGGGAGAGCCCGACGCGGAGAGCTATTTCGAAGTCTCTCTCATTCCCACCACGCTGCGCGATACCGTGTTTGGTTCGATGGCGCCAGGCGCTCGCGTCAACCTCGAGGTAGACGTGGTTGCAAAGTATGTGGAGAAAATGGTTCACCCCAACGCCTCCGCCAGTGGCACGGAGGGATAGAGTAAGTCCTTATGAGCGCTGCAGATTCAGCTTTTAGTTTAGATAGCGTCGACCAAGCCATCGCGGACATCGCGGCCGGCAAGGCGGTCGTCGTCGTGGACAATGAGGACCGCGAGAACGAAGGTGACCTCATTTTCGCCGCTGAGCTCGCCACCCCGGAGCTCGTGGCTTTTATGGTGCGCTACAGCTCCGGCTACATTTGCGCACCGCTGCTCCCAGAAGACTGCGAGCGTTTGAACTTACCCCCGATGTTCGCGGTGAACCAGGACGTACGGCAGACCGCCTACACCGTCACGGTGGACTTGGCTAATGGTTCCACTGGTATCTCTGCCACCTCGCGTTGCGCAACTATCCGCAGGTTGGCCGATTCCTCCTCTAAGCCCTCGGAATTTACCCGACCCGGACACGTGGTCCCGCTCGCCGCGCGCCCGAATGGCGTGCTCGAACGTGACGGGCACACGGAAGCCGCCATCGATCTGGCTCGCTTGGCAGGCCTTCGCCCAGCTGGCGTGCTCTGTGAGATCGTCTCTGAAGAGGATCCCACGGACATGGCGCGCTCCCCGGAGCTGCGCCGCTTTGCCGACGCCCACGGGCTGACGATGATCTCCATTGAGCAGCTCATCGAGTGGCGTCGCCACAACGAACAGCAGGTTCACCGCCAAGTCGAAACTCGCCTGCCCACCGAGTACGGCGAGTTCCGCGCGGTAGGTTATTCGAATGACGTCGACAAGCGCGAGCACATCGCCCTCTTCGTCGGTGACGTGGAGAGCTATAGCGGTGCGGAGGATGTACCCGTTCGCGTTCACTCTGAGTGCCTTACAGGTGACGTCTTTTCCTCCCAGCGCTGTGATTGCGGTCCGCAGCTGCAGGAATCCCTCCGTGCGGTGCAAGAAGCGGGACGCGGTATCGTCATCTACCTGCGTGGACAGGAGGGGCGCGGAATTGGCCTGGTCAACAAGCTCAAGGCCTACCGCCTGCAGGACGAAGGCCTCGATACCGTTGATGCCAACGTGGAGCAGGGCCTGCCGGAGGATGCACGCGAATACTCCGTGGCCGGACAAATCCTGCGCGACGTCGGCGTGAAGTCCGTCAACCTCTTGACCAATAACCCGCACAAGGGCGAGGGGCTGCAAGGCTTCGGCATTGATGCCACCGCGCGCACAGCGCTGGCTACCCCCGCCACAGCGGAGAACATCAGCTATCTGCGCACCAAGCGTGACCGGATGGGGCATGATCTGCCCCAGGTAGCCGAATGGGATCAGAAACACTCCTAGAGTTGGGGATAAAGCGCTTCAGCGCCCCTAACCATCACGCATTGAGTATCAAGCTTTGAGCACAAGGAGCACACTATGAGCAAGGAAGGCCTGCCCACCCCGAACAATGTCTCCGGGGAAGGTATCCGCGTCGCCGTC
The DNA here is from genome assembly GCF_903645345.1 of Corynebacterium sp. Marseille-Q2823. NCBI lineage: Bacteria > Bacillati > Actinomycetota > Actinomycetes > Mycobacteriales > Corynebacteriaceae > Corynebacterium > Corynebacterium sp. Marseille-Q2823. The sequence continues at coordinate 341,107 of NZ_CAHJXS010000001.1, forward strand.
GTTACCGCAACGTGGAACGCAGAGATCTGTGATCAGCTGCATCGTCGAGCGCTCGAGACTGCCGAAGCCGCCGGCGCCGCGGTCACGCCCCTGCGCGTGGTCGGGGCCCTCGAACTGCCCGTCGTGGCCCAAGCCGCCGCGCGCACCCATGATGCCGTGGTTGCGTTGGGCTGCGTTGTTCGTGGTGGTACCCCGCACTTTGATTACGTCTGCGATTCCGTGACGCAGGGCCTGACGCGCATCGCGCTCGATGAATCGACCCCAGTGGCTAATGGAGTTCTGACGGTCAACGACTATGAGCAAGCCGTCGATCGCGCCGGCTTTGCGGACTCTGAAGAGGATAAAGGCGCCGAGGCCATGCACGCAGCTTTAGAAACCGTGCACACGTTGCGTACACTGAACGAGTCAAACCAAAAGTAGGCTGCCAAGTGCAACCACGCCGCCTGGCGTATCCGGCAGGGGGAGTGGCCTGCCTCAGCGGAGTGATGAGGAGATGGAAAACTCGATGACGGACTCACAGGTGCCTTCCGGGCACGAAGAGCGGGCACAGTCGGCCCATGCCAACCAGTCCTCCGCAGCTTCGCAGCCGGCTGCGTCGATGGCGGCCGGGGGACCAGGACGCGGCATGAGCGATGAGCAAATGCTGGCCTATACCAGCGCGGATCCTTTCGCCCAGACGTCGTCCAAACCCTGGGAGTATGAAGTTACCTCTCCCTACCTGCGCAAGGTGGCCATCATCTGGATCATTCTCGTTATGGCCGCGCACCTTTTCATGGGCTTTACGGTGGGTCTGTCCTTTACCGGCGCGACGGTGACGACGATTGATAAGTTCGCTTTCCCCGGCGTCGGCGTGGTGATTTCCATTTTGTCTTGGCTAGCGCTGACCCGCCCGCGGCTGCGCGCGAACTCCGACGGGGTGGAGGTCCGCAATATCGTGGGAACCCGTTTCTATCCGTGGCAGGTCATCTACGGACTGTCCTTCCCCGAAGGCTCCCGCATGGCGCGCATCGAGCTTCCGGACTTTGAATACGTGCCGGTCTGGGCCCTACAGTCGGGCGACAAGGACGACGTGATCACCAATGTCCGCTCTTTCCGCGACCTAGAAGCCCGTTACATGCCGCAGGATGACTAGTGGCTGATCCCGCTCAGTACCGTCCCGCGCCCGGAAGCATCCCTACAGATCCGGGCGTTTATAAGTTCCGCGATGAGAACCGCCGGGTCATCTATGTGGGCAAGGCAAAGAACCTGCGGGCACGGTTATCCAACTACTTCCAGGACATCACTCAACTACACCCGCGCACTCGCCAGATGGTGCTGACGGCGGCCTCGGTGGAATGGACCGTGGTGGCCAGCGAGGTGGAAGCGCTGCAGCTGGAGTACACGTGGATTAAGCGCTTCGATCCGCGCTTTAACGTGATGTACCGCGATGATAAGACTTATCCCATGCTCGCGGTATCCGTTGGGGAGACCATTCCACGTGCGTTTTTCTACCGGGGCCCACGCCGCAAAGGCGTGCGCTATTTCGGTCCCTATTCCCATGCCTGGGCGGTGCGTGAATCCCTGGATCTTCTCACTCGCATCTTTCCAATGCGTACCTGCGCCAAGGGTGTGTTCAATCGCCACGAGCGCTTGGGGCGGCCCTGTTTGCTGGGGTATATCGGCAAGTGCGATGCCCCCTGCATCGGCCGCGTTAGCCCGGAAGAACATCGCGATACGGTTAACCAACTCATCAGCTTCATGAACGGTAACACCGCACCCGTTCGCAAGCGGGTCACGCAGCGCATGGAGGAGGCCGCGGAGAACCTGGAGTTTGAATTGGCGGCCCGCCTGCGCGATGACTTGGGTGCCATCGACAAGTTGATGGAGCAGCAGGCAGTGGTGTTGCCTGATGGCACGGATGCGGACCTCATTGCGTTTAGCTCGGATGAACTGGAAGCCGCAGTCCAGATCTTCCACGTGCGTTCGGGACGCATCCGCGGGCAGCGCGGCTGGGTTGTGGAGCGTTCCGGAGATCAGGCAACGACTGACGCGGTGCGCGAAGGCGAGCCAGATCCTGGTCTTCCGGCTTTGATCCAAAACTTCCTCATTCAGTTCTATTCCGACGCAGCGGAACGCCAGCGCCTAGAGGCTGAAGAAGACGCGAAGTTGGAGCGTAGGGGAGTGGACCAGGAATCCCATGCCGAGGAGCATCGTGGAAACGCTATTCCGCGGGAGATCTTGGTCCAGGAACTGCCCGATGAAGCCGATGAGGTCAAGATCGTTTTGGAGGAGCTGCGTGGCGCCCAGATCGATCTGCGCGTTCCGCAGCGAGGGGATAAGCGCGCGCTGATGGAGACCGTCGAGCGCAATGCCAAGGAGCAACTGAAACAGCACAAACTCAAGCGTGTTGGCGACCTCACTGCGCGCTCCGCCGCACTCCAGGAGCTGCAGGAAGCACTGGGCATGGATTCCGCGCCGTTGCGCATCGAGTGCACGGATATCTCCCACATTCAGGGCACCGATGTTGTGGCCTCCCTGGTGGTTTTCGAGGATGGGCTGCCCCGTAAGTCCGACTACCGGCGTTATCGCATCAAGGAAGCGGCGGGCGATGGCCGCTCGGACGATGTCGGTTCCATCGCCGAAGTCACCCGCCGCCGGTTTAAGCATCACCATGACGATAAGCGGGCAGTGCCTTACGAAGAGCTAGAGAACACCACCTTCGCTGAGGAGCTGGTGCGCGAAGAGGCGGCGAGCCAGACCAAACGCAGCTCTTATCCGCCTCAGCTCTTCATCGTTGATGGCGGCGCACCGCAGGTGGCAGCCGCGCAAGCTGTGTTTGATGAGCTCGGCATCGTCGATGTAACACTCATCGGTCTGGCCAAGCGTTTGGAGGAGGTGTGGGTGCCTGGTGATGACGAACCGGTGATTCTACCGCGCAATTCGCAGGCGCTATTTCTACTCCAGCACCTGCGCGACGAGGCCCATCGCGTAGCTATTTCTTATCACCGCCAGCAGCGTTCAAAGCGGATGCGCTCCTCCGTCCTCGACGCGGTCCCGGGCTTGGGGCCGCAGCGTCGCACGGACCTAGTGAAGCACTTCGGCTCGGTAAAGAAGCTCAAGGACGCAAGCGTGGAGGACATTGCTGAGGTGAAGGGATTCGGTCCCAAACTAGCTCAGACCGTCTTTGATCACCTTCACGACTCTTAGGAGGGATTCCCACCGTATTCCTAGACCGGATTCCTACCGTGGCAACCACTTAAGTGGTAAGAATGGAGGCCATGACGTTGTTTGATTCTCCGCCCATTTTGATTACCGGCATGTCGGGCGGCGGCCTGACGTCGGCGGCAAAAGTGTTGGAGGATAAGGGCTACTACGTCGCCCACAACATCCCGCCGAAGGCCATCGTTGACCTCTTGAAGCTGTGTGCACGTCCGGATTCTCCAGTTACGAAGATCGCCGCGGTCACCGACGTACGCTCCCGCATGTTCCCTGGTTCTTTGGCAGAAACCTTGGATGAACTAGAGCAGCTGGATATGAAGCCGACCCTGCTTTTCCTCGATGCGCGCGATGACGTACTGATTCGCCGCTTCGATTCGGTGCGTCGCACGCACCCGCTGCAGGACGGTGAAACGCTGAAAGCGGGCATCCAACGCGAGCGCGCCGCCGTGCAATCCATTCGTGAGCGTGCGGACATTATCATCGACACGACGAACCTGTCTGTTCATGACCTACGCCGTGCCATCGAGGCTGCCTTCGGTGACATGCGCGGGGAACGCCAGCACGTCACGCTCCAGTCCTTCGGCTTCAAGCATGGTTCTCCGCGGGACGCTGACCTTGTCGTCGACGTCCGTTTTCTTCCCAATCCTTACTGGGTACCGGAACTGCGGGGCTACCGAGGCACCGATGAGCCGGTGTCGGATTACGTTCTGTCCCAAGACGCCGCTGAGCCTTTTATCGAGCGCTTCATCGACATGTTGGACTCGATGCTCACGGGGTATCGCCACGAGGGGAAGAATTTCATCACCGTAGGCATTGGTTGCACGGGTGGGCACCACCGTTCCGTGGCCGTCACGGAAGAGATCGCCCGCCGCCTTAGCGAGCGCGGAGACTTGGACGTGAGCACCCTGCACCGAGACATCGCCCGCGACTAGGCGCGATACGTATCGAGAAGATTCGTATTCATTCCTTTTATTACATGACTGAAAGCTAGTACTTACGTGACGACTCTCCCACTCCACATGGCTAGCCTGGGCGGCGGCCATGGTCTTTATCAAACCTTGCTCGCTGCTCGCCGCACGGGCGCGGAGGCAATCTCTGCCATCGTCACCGTGGCCGATGACGGCGGTTCTTCCGGCCGGTTGCGCCGCGAGATGGACATTATTCCGCCAGGTGATTTGCGCATGGCGCTCGCCGCTTTATCCAGTGATACGGAGGATGGCCAGCTGTGGGCTGAGACGCTTCAGCATCGCTTCCAGAGCACCGGAGCGATGGCCGGCCACGCCGTGGGCAACCTCCTCATCGCTGGACTCACTGAGGTGTTGGGGGATTTCCAGGCGGCTCTCGATGCCGTTGCCCGCTTAACGGAGTCGGCCGGCCGGGTACTGCCAGCCGTGAACTTACCTCTGGAGATTGAGGCGGATGTTTCTGGGCTTGACGACGACCCCCGTATCATTCGCTCGGTTCGCGGCCAGGTGGCTGTTGCATCGACCGTGGGGCAGGTGCGCCGGGTGCGCATCATTCCGGAGAAGCCTGGGGCCAACCCGGAAACTATTAGCGCGCTGCACGACGCGGACCTGATCACCCTAGGTCCTGGTTCCTGGTTTAGTTCCGTTCTTCCACACGTCCTGGTGCCGGATATCGTCGACGCGATTACCTCGTCGGATGCTCTCCGCGTGGTGGTGCTCAATCTTTCTGCTGAGCCGGGTGAGACCCAAGGTTTTTCTGCCGAGCGCCACCTGCATGTCCTAGCGCAGCACGCCCCGAGCCTGCGGGTAGACCGCGTTATCGTTGATGCATCCGGGCTTCCGAACGAGTCGGAGCGCGTCTTTGTTCAGCGCGCCGCCAGTGTTCTGGGCGCTACGGCAGTCTTCCGAGACGTGTGCCAATACGATGAGGACGGAAGGTCGATTAATAAGCACTGCCCAGACAAGCTGGCGCAGGTGCTCACCGAGCTTTACGCCGAGTATGCCGCCAATCGCGATGGCACAGCGGGAGCCCCAGACGCTCATCGCGGTTAAGCGCGCGATAGACTATGGGGCATTCATCGTTCACCGCCGCGTCTCGCCCACGCCAATCTGCGCGGTGCGCTACGTCCACGAGTTGAAAGGGGAGGCACGAGGTGTCTGCGTCATTGACCGATCAGGTCAAGGAGGAACTTACGGCGGTGTCCGTGCCGCGCCAGTCCGCCCGCGCGGCGGAGGTTGCCGCGATCCTCAGGTTCGCTGGCGAACTCCACATCACCGGGGACCGCGTGATGTACGAGGTGGAACTGGAGTCGCAGAGCGTAGCGAACCGCCTCGTCACCGCACTCGATGAGCTCTATTCGATTTCCGCCAGCACCCACGTCGCTGGACCCGCGGCTTCGTCCAAGAAGAGTCGCGTGCAAGTGCGCATCACCACCGGTGCCAAGGAACTGACCAGACGCCTTGGTTTGGTAACACGCTCCGGCCACCCCGTGGTGGGTTTGCCTCCACAAGTCATCTCTGGTTCTGTAGCCGATAATGAAGCAGCCTGGCGCGGCGCCTTCTTGGCGCAAGGTTCCTTGACCGAACCGGGCCGCTCCTCAGCGCTTGAGGTGACCTGCCCATGCCAGGAGGCTGCACTCGCTCTTGTCGGCTGCGCGCGCCGTTTGGGCGTGGCGGCGAAGACAAAGGAAACGCGCGGCGCGGACCGCGTCGTCGTGCGCGACGGCGATGCCATTGGCGCGCTGCTGACCCGTATGGGCGCCCAAGAGACGCGCCTGACATGGGAAAAGAAGCGGATCCAGAGAGAAGCCCACGATACGTCTCGCCGTCTCGATAATTTCGATGATGCCAACTTGCGCCGCTCTGCCCGCGCGGCCGTGACGGCTGCAGCACGCGTCGAACGCGCGATGGTCATCTTGGGCGATGACGTTCCGGAGCATCTCGCGGATGCCGGCCGCTTGCGCGTGCAGCATCGTGAGGCCTCTTTGGAAGAGCTCGGCCGCTTGGCTGATCCGCCTATGACTAAGGATGCGGTGGCCGGGCGTATTCGGCGCCTTTTGTCTATGGCGGACAAGCGTGCCAAGGAGCTTGGGGTCCCAGATACTACGAAGGCCGTCACCGAGGATCTTTTCGAAGAGTCCTAGTTACTCGTGCCCGTTCGGGCATTAGACGGGGTATCACGCCCGATTTCCGTGCGGCTGTTGCCGCATTTCTTTTTGGATTAATCCGCTCTTTTTTGCTTTAGTGAGATATCCCACCCCGCAGTGAAAGTCCCCAACATAATCCCACACAAACGGGCATAACTGCAGGTGTATAGCTCGAGGGTTGTCTCAAATTCTCTGCGACGGCCCAACCACTATACGCCTCTTTTTGGCCTCGTGCGACCACTCGCGTTGGGGACCGGCAGGAGCACTGCGGGATGCAGAAACCGTGGGTACTATCGGCCGTGTTGGGAAAACCACCGAGCACGTCACGGAAGTGGCAGGGGCAACGGTTCCGCAAGAACGGTCCACCGCACTGCCTATAAAGACAAAGTCTCGGAAGCCCCCACGATAGAACTTCACTCGATTATTTGAGGAGACATTACAGTGACCATTCGCGTAGGTATCAACGGATTTGGCCGCATCGGCCGCAACTTCTTCCGTGCAGTCGCACAGGGCAACAATGACCTCGAGGTCGTCGCAGTCAACGACCTGACCGACAACGCAACCCTGGCCAACCTGCTCAAGTACGACTCGGTTCTGGGCCGCTTCGACGGTGAGATCCAGCACGACGACGAGTCCATCACCGTCAACGGTCACAAGATTGCAGTCTCCGCAGAGCGCGATCCGAAGAACCTGAACTGGGGCGAGCACAACGTCGACATCGTCATCGAGTCCACCGGTTTCTTCACCGATGGTGAGGCCGCCAAGGCTCACATTGAGGCCGGCGCCAAGAAGGTCATCATCTCTGCTCCGGGCAAGAACGTCGACGCAACCTTCGTCTACGGCGTTAACTCCGATGAGTACGACGCTGAGAAGCACAACGTCATCTCCGCCGCATCCTGCACCACCAACTGCCTGGCCCCGATGGCCAAGGTCCTCCACGAGAAGTTCGGTATCGAGAAGGGCCTGATGACCACCATCCACGCCTACACCGGTGACCAGCGCATCCAGGATGCTCCGCACCGCGACCTGCGCCGCGCCCGCGCCGCAGCCGTCAACATGGTTCCGACCTCCACTGGTGCAGCAAAGGCCGTCTCCCTGGTTCTCCCAGAGCTGGAGGGCAAGCTCGACGGCTACGCAATGCGCGTTCCGACCATCACCGGTTCCGCCACGGACCTGACCTTCCAGGCATCCCGCGACGTCACCGCTGAGGAAATCAACGCTGCTATCAAGGAAGCCGCCACCGGCGAGTTCGGCGAGACCCTGGGTTACACCGAGGATCCGATTGTCTCCACCGACATCATCACCGACTCCCACGGCTGCATCTTCGATGCGGGCATGACCAAGGTTTCCAACGGCAACTTCGTCAAGGTCCTTGGCTGGTACGACAACGAGTGGGGTTACACCAGCCAGCTCGTGCGCACCACCTCCCTGGTTGCCTCCAAGCTCTAAAGCTGACTCTTTAGAATGACCACAGTGAACCAAGCTGTGATCGCCTGTGACAGCTCCACAGGCTAGACACCGGCCCATGCGCCACGCCTCACCCTCCATAATTTCGTGGCGTGCGCTGGGCCGATAGTCGTTTATAAGGAACCAGCACGCTTTCCCATTGAATAGCATTAACCTTTAGCTTGAGTACCTACTTTTAAGGAGAACATCATGGCTTTCAAGACTCTGGACGACCTGCTCGCAGAAGGCGTCTCCGGCCGCCACGTCCTCGTCCGTTCTGACTTCAACGTCCCACTTGATGATGAAGGAAACATCACCGACTCCGGCCGCATCACCGCTTCCTTGCCGACAATCAAGGCCTTGATTGAAGGCGGTGCGAAGGTCATCCTGTCGGCGCACTTGGGCCGCCCGAAGGGCGAGGTCAACCCGAAGTACTCGCTGGCCCCAGTAGCAGAAGCTCTGTCTGAGGCACTGGATCAGTATGTCGCCCTCGCCGGGGATGTCAGCGGCGAGGACGCCCACGAGCGCGCTAACGGTCTCAACGAGGGCGATGTCCTGTTGCTGGAGAATGTCCGCTTCGATCCACGCGAGACCTCGAAGGACGAGGCAGAGCGCGGCGCCTTCGCTGACGAACTCGTCGCTCTGGCTGCAGACAACGGTGCTTTCGTCTCCGATGGTTTCGGTGTCGTTCACCGCGCACAGGCGTCCGTGTACGACGTGGCTAAGCGCCTGCCTGCTTACGCCGGCAAGCTCGTGCAGAAGGAAGTGGAAACCCTGGCGGCGGTAGCAGAGAAGCCAGAGCACCCGTACGTTGTCGTTCTTGGCGGCGCCAAGGTATCCGACAAGCTTGGTGTGATTGAGGCGCTTGCCGGTAAGGCCGACAACGTCATCATCGGCGGCGGAATGTGCTACACCCTCCTGGCAGCACAGGGCTACAACGTCCAGAACTCCCTGCTGCAGGAAGACCAGATCGACAACTGCAAGGAGCTGCTGGAGCGCTTCGGCGACAAGATCGTCCTGCCGGTCGACCTCGTCGCTGCCACCGAGTTCAATGCCGATGCAGAAAATAAGGTTGTGGGCCTCGACGGTATCCCGGAGGGATGGATGTCCCTCGATATCGGACCGGAATCGGTGAAGAAGTTCGATGAGGTCATCGCTTCCTCCAAGACCGTCTTCTGGAACGGCCCGATGGGTGTCTTCGAGATGGAAGCCTTCTCCAAGGGCACCGCAGGTGTGGCGCAGTCCATCATCGATGCCACGGCCAAGAATGGTTCCTTCACCGTCGTGGGTGGCGGTGACTCCGCAGCTTCCGTCCGACTGCTCGGCCTCGACGAGGACGGCTTCTCCCACATCTCCACCGGTGGTGGTGCTTCCCTGGAGTTCCTGGAAGGCAAGGAGCTGCCGGGCGTCAAGGTCCTGGAATCCTAATCAACCATCCTCTCAACACAGTCTGACTTCGAGAAAGGCTAATCATGGCACGTACCCCGCTTATCGCTGGTAACTGGAAGATGAACCTCGACCACAAGGAAGCTATCGGCTCCCTGCAGAAGTTCGCTTTCTCCTTGCCGAAGGAATACTACGAAAAGGTCGACGTGGCTTTTATGGTCCCGTTCACCGACATTCGCACGGTCCAGACGCTTGTCGACGGCGACGACCTGCAGTTCACCTACGGCGCGCAGGACATCTCCAAGCACGAGTCCGGCGCCTACACCGGTGAGGTATCCGGCAAGATGCTCTCCGCCCTGGGCTGCTCCTGGGCAGTGGTGGGCCACTCCGAGCGCCGCGAGTACCACGGCGAAACGGATAAGCTCGTCGCAGAAAAGGCCGCAGCGGCGTTGGCCAACGGTATCAGCCCCATCGTGTGTGTCGGCGAGCCCTTGGATGTCCGCGAGAAGGGCACTCACGTCGATTACGTGGTGACCCAGACCCGCAACTCCCTGGAGGGCCTGTCCGCTGAGGATCTGGCAAAGACCGTCATCGCTTATGAACCTGTCTGGGCTATCGGCACCGGCAAGGTTGCTTCCGCTGAGGATGCACAGGAAGTGTGCGCAGCTATTCGTCAGCTCGTCCGCGAGCTCGGCGGCGACGAGGTTGCCGAAGGCATCCGCATCCTCTACGGCGGCTCCGTCAAGGTGGACTCTATCGCGGAGATCGTGGGCAAGCCCGACGTTGACGGTGGTCTCGTCGGCGGCGCCTCCCTCAAGGGCGAGGAGTTCGCAAAGCTGGCGGCTAACGCCGCCCAGGGCGCCTAATCTCCCCGCATCCTGCCGTGGCGGGTCGGAATAGTTTCTGGCCCGTCACGTGGTGTATCATCGAGGATTATTGCGCGCGCTGTCTTCGCGCCCTTTTTTCCACGCGTGACGGTGGCTCACCACGGTGATTCACTAACGCGCGTCATACTCACTGTACATACGCGTAAACAAGGAACTACTTCATGATCTTGGCACTGGAAATCCTCCTCGTGATTGCCGCAATCTTGATGACTATCTTCGTGCTGCTGCACAAAGGTAAAGGTGGTGGCCTGTCGAGCCTCTTCGGCGGCGGCGTGCAGTCCAACCTCTCTGGTTCCACCGTGGTAGAGAAGAACCTTGACCGCTACACCGTGGTCATGGTGGTTATCTGGCTTGCCTGCATCGTGGCTCTGAACCTTCTGCAGGCTTATAGCTAAAAGGTCTTTCGGCCCCGCCGCACATACGCCAAACGCCGCGTCCCTCCTCCAATAAAGGTGAAGGACGCGGCGTTGTAGTTTTCATTGGCGGCCCTAGAGAAGCCGCCGGGGAGCTGTTGTTAGAGACGCTGCGCGGCATCGTCGCTTAAGAACAGCAGCGTTTCCTCAGTGCCCTGAGCACCTGCGGCCGGCCAGTCCTCAGCCGCAGCGCCAGCCACGAGGTGGGAGACAGCCTCGGCCTTCTCCTCACCGGAAACCAGGAACCAAATGCGCTGGGAGCGGTTGATGGCCGGGTAAGTCAACGTAACGCGCTCAGAAGGCGGCTTGGGGGAGTCGTGGACCGCGAAGGCATAGTCGGTGTCTTCATAGACCGCTTCTGAATGCGGGAACAGGGAGTTAATGTGGCCTTCGTGACCCATGCCCAGCAGGTGAATATCGAAGCCTTCCGGCGCAAAGTCACGGATCTCGCCCTCATAGGCTTGTGCTGCGTGCTCCATGGATACGGCTCCCAAGTCATAGCCGTGAATGTGGCGCTCCGGGATATCCACGTGTGCCAAGAGAGCCTCACGGGCTTGGCCCTCGTTAGAGTCCGGATCGCTTACCGGCACGTTGCGCTCATCGCCGAAGAAAGCATGGATGCGCGTCCAGTCCACAGCCAATGCTGGGTAGTCGCTGCCTTGCTGTTGAGCGGCGTCGTGAAGCCGTGCCAGCTCGCGCAGCATGCCGATTCCTGCTCCGCCACCGGTGAGCACGACGCGGGCGACACCATCCTTGTGGAGGCCGCCGCCTGGGGCTTGAATCGCCGCAACCGTCTCAATAAAGGCGAGTGCGGCGGAGGATATGAGCTCGTCGATGTCGCTAACGCGGCGAAGCGTGACCATGGTGCAGAAAGATCCTTCTGAATGATGAGACTAGGAAACGATGAAATGATTATGCCTACACACTGTAGTCCACGCGGGCTAAGGCGCGGAGAGCGTGAGCGTATGTCTTATCCGCATCGAGATGGCGGAGTTCTTCCGAAAGCACTTCTGCTTCGGAACGCACCGCGAGGCTAACGAGTGATTCCGGGGAGCCCGGAACACTGACCTTCACTGTCGCAGGGTCAACGACAGTGACGCTAACATCGGCAGTGGGACGTTGGAAAACCACCGAGGTAATCGGGAAGGTACCCGCCGCGCAGTCCGACACAGTACGGGTAACGGGGACGGAGAGGGCGTCGAGAAGCCAGCCGGCAGCAAAGTCGACGGCGGCGTGGTGCTCGGCACCGGAGATCTTCACAGAGGTGATCGGTTCGTGCGGGAACCTGTCGAGGGCCGAAGCGACGATACCGCGCCAGAGGGTGATGGCACCCCACGACATGTCGGAATCTCCGGGCTTATAGCCAGAGGAGAGCACGTGGAGGTCGTACTGATCGACTCCACTGCCGAAGGCAACGTTGGTAATACGGCGCTGGGCCAGCGCACCGATCGGAACAGAGGACGGGGACGGCGGGCATGCCGTAGGCCACCACGCCACGATTGGTGTATCGGGAAGAAGCAGTGGAGTCACTACCGCTTCTGCCTGATCCGCGAGGGCGCCATGCAGGTGCATGACGACGATCTCCGAGGCACCCGCTTCGCCACCGACGCGCAACTCGGCGTCGAGCCGAGTGTCCTCGTCGAGATTTCCAGTAGCGATGACGATGACACGGGAAGGGTGCTCGTGGGAGGCATCGCGCACCGATGCGAGCAGGTTGTCCAGGTCATCGCCCTCTTCGGTCATGACGATGAGCGTGAGGACCCGGCCGGTCGTGAGCGTGTAGTGCTCCTGCATCTCTACAAGCTTCTTAGAGATCTTGCGCGTCGTCGTATCGGGCAAGGGGATAATCATAAGGCCATTCCTCCTAAGGACCTACGGACGGCGCCAGGAATGACCCCGGCGGCGCAGCATTCTATTAGCGGACTCCGGCCCCCACGTGCCAGCGCGGTATTGCTCCGGCTGTCCGATACTGGACCAGTACTCAATGATGGGGTCGAGGATGGACCACGACAGCTCCACTTCCTCGTTGGTGGGGAAGAGGGAGGACTCGTCCAAGAGGGCGTCGAGAATCAGGCGCTCATAGGCTTCCGGCGATTCTTCCGTAAAGGCCTCGGCATAGGCGAAGTCCATGTTGACGTCACGCACCTCCATGGTGGAGCCCGGAACCTTGGAACCAAAGCGCATGGTGACGCCTTCATCAGGTTGGACGCGGATCACCACGGCATTTTGGCCCAGCGCATCGGCTTGGCCCTGATCAAAAGGCTGGTGCGGGGCGGTCTTAAACACCAGTGCAATCTCGGTTACGCGGCGGCCCAGCCGCTTGCCGGTACGCAGGTAGAAAGGAACGCCCGCCCAGCGACGGGAATTGACCTCGAGGGTACAAGCGGCATAGGTCTCCGTCGTGGATTCCGGATCGAATCCTTCCTCCTCCCGCAGGCCCTTGACATACTCTGATCCCTGCCAGCCGGCGGAGTACTGGCCGCGGGCGGTGGTCTTGTTAAGCGGGTGCACCGCATTGGTGGCGCGCAGCACCTTGATCTTTTCCGCCTGGAGCGCCTCTGGGTCAAAGGAGGAGGGTTCCTCCATGGCGACGAGGGCTAGTAGCTGCAGGAGGTGATTCTGGATGACGTCGCGCGCAGCGCCGATGCCGTCGTAATAGCCGGCACGTCCGCCCAATCCGATGTCTTCGGCCATCGTGATCTGCACGTGATCGATGTAGTGCGCGTTCCACATCGGCTCGAAGATCTGGTTGGCGAAGCGCAGCGCCATGATGTTCTGCACTGTTTCCTTGCCCAGGTAATGATCGATGCGGAACACCGAAGACTCCGGGAAGACGGCATTGACGATCTCATTGAGCTGGCGCGCGGAAGCCTGATCGTGGCCGAAAGGTTTTTCAATGATGACGCGGCGCCAGGAGCTTTCCGTGCTGTCCGCCATGCCGACGCGCTCTAGCTGGTGGCAAATATCGGAGAAGAACTCTGGCGGAACCGAAAGATAATAGGCCCAGTTTCCACCGGTGCCGCGGGAAGCGTTGAGCTCAGACAACCGGGCGGAGAGCCTATCAAAGCCAGCGTCGTCGAAGTTGCCTTGGACAAACTCGATTCCTTTGGCGAGGTGCTCCCACACATGCTCACTGAAGGTCGTTCGGGCACCCGCCTCGGCGGCCTCGCGGACGTAGTCGCAAAAGGCTTGCTTGTCCCAGTCGCGGCGGCCGTAGCCCACCAGCGTGAAGCCGGCGGGCAGCAGCCCTCGGTTGGCTAGGTCGTAGATGGCAGGGAGGAGCTTCTTGCGCGCCAAGTCACCCGTGACGCCGAAAATCACCATGCCGGATGGCCCGGCGATACGTGGCAGGCGTTTGTCCTTCGCGTCGCGCAACGGGTTGACCCACGCGCTGGTAGTGCTCACTAAGTGTCCTTTCGGTCTGTGTGAGATAAGTCCAACAGCTCAGCATAGCGACACGCGCCCCGCCGGCCACAGTTGCATGGCCGTTGGTGGCGCGCGCCGATGGTGAGCACTTAAAACCTCATGCTCTTTTAGGAGAGGCGGTCTGTCATCGAGGCAAGCAGTTCCTCCCATGCATCGACGAACTTGTCGACGCCCTCCTGCTCGAGCACGGTGAAAACATCGGCGAAGTCGATGCCGACAGCCTCCAGCTGTGCCCATACCTTCTCTGCGTCGTCAGAAGCTTCAGTCAGCGTATCGCCGTGCAGGTTCCCCTGCGCAAGAACCGCATCAATGGTCTTCTCGGGCATCGTGTTGACGGTCTCCGGCCCAGCGAGCTCGGAAACGTACAAGGTGGCAGGGTAGTCAGGGTTTTTGACTCCCGTCGACGCCCACAGTGGCCGCTGCGGGTGGGCACCGGAAGGCAAGTCGCTACCGTTGTCCTTGAACTCCTTCAGGAAAAGCGCATAGGCGCGTTGGGCGTTAGCCACTCCGGCCTTTCCACGCAGCGCGAGGGCTTCATCAGAGCCGTTCAACTCGAGGCGCTTGTCGACTTCGGTGTCCAAGCGGGAGACAAAGAAGGAGGCCACGGAGTGAATAGTGGAGACATCCTTACCTGCTTCGGCGGCGCGCTGAATTCCCTCCTTGTAGGCGGCAATCACCTGCGCGTAGCGCTCCACAGAGAAGATCAGAGTGACGTTGACGGAAATACCTTCTGCCAGAGCATCGGAGATGGCGGGCAGGGAACCGTCGGTTGCCGGGATCTTGATCATGAGGTTGGGGCGGTTAACCTTGGCCCACAACTCGCGGGCCTGTGCCAAGGTTGCCTCCGCATCCGCAGAGATTCGTGGATCAACCTCGATGGACACTCGGCCGTCCCGGCCATCAGTTGATTCATAGATCTCGGTGAAGAGATCGCAGGCATTGCGGACATCGTCGATGGCGAGCGAGTACACCGCGTCGTCCGCGGTAGCGGACTTTTCCTTTAGCGCTTCGATGTCGGCATCGTAGGAGGTGCCGGAGGACATTGCGGCAGCAAAGATTGCCGGGTTCGTGGTGACACCCACGATGGACTTGGTGTCGAGGAGTTCGCGGAGGTTGCCAGAATCCAAGCGCTCGCGGGAGAGATCATCGAGCCACGTCGAGGTACCGAGACGGGCCAGCTCATCAATATGTGTCATGGTGTGTGCAGGGTCCTTTCGTATTGGACAGCAGTAGGGGGGTTAGCCTGCCTGAGCAGCGGTGAGGGACTCGCGGGCGGCGTCAGCAACGGCCTCGGCAGTGAAGCCGAACTTCTCAAAGAGCTCCGCGGCAGGTGCGGAAGCGCCGAAGTGCTCCAAGGACACGGTGCGGCCGAAGGAACCGGTGTACTTGTGCCACGGCATGGAGACACCGGCCTCGACGGAGACGCGCGCGCGGACGGAGGAGGGGAGGACGGACTCGCGGTAAGACGCATCCTGCTCGTCGAACCACTCCAAGCACGGCGCGGACACCACGCGGGTAGCGGTACCGTCCGCCTCGAGTTGCTTGGCGGCCTCCACGGCGAGCTGTACCTCGGAGCCGGTGGCGATAAGAATCACGTCCGGGGTTTCCTTCGATGCCTCAACGAGGACGTAGGCGCCGCGGCGCACACCTTCGGCAGCCTTCTCCTTGGTTCCTTCGAGTACAGGCAGGTTCTGGCGGGACAGAGCGAGGCCCTTCGGAGCGGCCTTGTACTCAAGGGCCGCCGCCCACGCCTGGGCGGTCTCGTTGGCATCTGCCGGGCGGATGACGGAGAGGTTGGGGATGGCGCGCAGGGCAGCGAGCGTTTCCACTGGCTGGTGGGTCGGGCCGTCTTCGCCCAGCCCGATGGAATCGTGCGTCCAGACGTAGTAGGTATCGGTGGACATGAGCGCGCCGAGGCGGACAGCCGGGTACTGGTACTCAGAGAAGATGAGGAAGGTACCACCGTAGACGCGGGTATTGCCGTGCAGTGCAATGCCGTTCATGACTGCGGACATGGCGTGTTCGCGGATGCCGAAGTGCAGGTTGCGGCCGTAGGGGGTGGCAGTCCAAGTATCGGTGGTGATGGACTCTGGGCCGAAGGAATCTGCGCCCTTGATCACCGTGTTGTTGGAGCCTGCCAGATCGGCGGAGCCGCCCCACATCTCCGGCAGGGAGGCTGCCAGTGCCTGGATGGCGGCCTCGGAGGCCTTGCGCGTTGCCAAGGATTCGCCCGCTTCCCAGGACGGAAGTTCTGCGGCGAAGTCAGCCGGCAGCTCGCGAGCCTGGAGGCGGTCGAAGAGCTTCTTCTCCTCCGGGTTGGCAGCTGCCCACGCGTCAAACTTTTCCTGCCACTCTGCGTGCTTCGCGGCACCGCGAGTGGTCAGCTCGCGGGTGTGTGCGAGGACTTCCTCGTCGATGTGGAAGGACTGCGCCGGATCGAAGCCGAGGACCTCCTTGGTGGCGGCTACCTCATCCTCGCCAAGAGCTGCACCGTGGACGCCACCGGTGTTCATCTTGTTCGGTGCCGGGTAACCAATCACGGTCTTAACTCGGATGAAGGAGGGGCGGGAGGTTTCGGCGCGTGCCGCGGCGGCAGCTGCTTCGATGGCTTCGACATCTTCGCCGGACTCCACGGTCTGCACGTGCCAGCCATAGGCCTCGTAACGCTTAGCCACGTCCTCGTTGAAGGCAATGTTGGTGTCGTCCTCAATGGAGATGCGGTTGTCATCCCAGAAGACGATGAGATTGCCCAGCTTCTGGGTGCCCGCCAAGGACGAAGCCTCAGCGGTGACGCCCTCTTGCAAGTCACCGTCGGAGGCGATGACGTAAACGAAGTGATCGAAGGGGGATTCGCCGGCCGGGGCCGAGGCATCGAACAGGCCGCGCTCTTTGCGTGCGGCCATTGCCATGCCGACCGCGGACGCCAAGCCTTGGCCCAGGGGACCGGTGGTGATCTCGACGCCATCGGTGTGGTGAACCTCGGGATGGCCGGGAGTCTTCGAGCCCCAGGTGCGCAGCGACTTGAGATCCTCCATCTCGAGACCGAAGCCGCCGAGGAAGAGCTGGATGTACTGCGTCAGGGAAGAGTGTCCAACGGAGAGTACGAAGCGGTCGCGCCCTGCCCAGTGAACATCGGCTGGATCGTGGTTAAGCACGCGCTGGTAGAGCGTGTAGGCCAGCGGTGCCAGGGACATGGCGGTACCGGGGTGGCCGGAGCCGCAGTTCTGGACGGCGTCGGCAGCTAGGACGCGCACGGTATCCACGGCGCGAGTGTCGAGGTCACTCCAGTCCGAAGGATAACGGCGCTCAACCATAGCCTGCAGTTCCGGGGACAACTTTTCGTTCGACACGGCGAAAACCTCACTTCGCTTCTGGAAACAGATATACCGTTAATCAGTGTAAAGGTTTTTCGATCTTCGGCGGGGGATTATATAAACCAGGTTTCGGGCGGTAGTCTGGCATGGTTGACGCTGTTGCCCCGCTGCCAACCAGTGGGCGGCGACTATCCCCAAAGAACGCTTCGGGGATTCGCCACAAAGTTCTCGGGAACTTTTTAGCGCGGGCAGCCGACCAGTACGTCAGACCCATAAGCCATACACCCACGTGCCGGATATACGGAGGATTGTTCCTTGGAGACCATCAAGGCCTATTTTGCGCTAACGAAACCGAGGATCATTGAGCTCCTCCTCGTGGCGGCAATCCCGGCTATGCTCCAGGCACAGCGTGGATTCGAAGCAGTGTCCTCCAACTTCTGGCTCATCGTCTCCACCATCTTCGGTGGATGGATGGGTGCCGCGGCTGCCCACACATTTAACAACGTTGTCGATTATGAGATCGACCAGAAGATGCAGCGCACCCGTGCCCGGCCGCTAGTGCGCAAGACCATCTCGCGGCGCAACGCCGCGATCTTCGCGTGGATCATGTTAGCGCTATCCGTCTTTTGGCTGGGTGTGTTAGCTAACTCGTGGTTGGCCGCGTTCTTCGTGCTCTTGACCAACTTCTTTTATGTCATCGTCTACACGAAGTTCCTCAAGATGCGGAACTCCCAGAACATCGTCTGGGGTGGCCTCGCTGGCTGTATGCCCGCCATGGTGGGTTGGGCCGTCATTCGTGATAATGCACCGGCAGGGGAGCCGGACCGTTGGTGGCAGGCCGTGGTGCTGTTCCTCATTATCTTCTTCTGGACCCCGCCCCACACGTGGGCGCTGGCGATGAAGTACAAGGAGGACTACCGCAAGGCTGGGGTGCCGATGCTGCCCGTCGTTGCCGGGGAAGTAGAGGTGACCCGCCAAATCGTGTGGTACACGATCGGCACGGTTATCGTGACCTTCCTTATCATCCCTGCGGCCTCGTGGATCTACTTGGTGGCCGCGGTGTCTTCCGGCACGGTCTTCCTTTGGATGGCGATTCGTCTGCACCAAGGGGTAAAGAAGGGCGCAAAGGTCAAGCCCATGCGCCTGTTTATTTACTCCAACAACTACCTGTCGGTGCTCTTTATCGGCCTGTCCATCGACGCCGTCGTGGGCTGGGAGCCCATCGGGCGCATGCTGGGATGGTCGGCCGCGCTGTTCTAGCGAGCTAGTCTTCGCGTACCCGGAGGACAATCGAGCCTGTGGTCTTGCGCTCTTGGAGGTCGCGGTGGGCCTGAGCAGCTTCGGCGAGCGGATACTCCGCGGAGATGCGGAAGTCGAGGTCGCCATCGATGACCGCCTGCACCACTGCCTGGGCGCGCATCTGGAACTCGCCTTCCTGGGAGGTCCAGGCGCCGAGTGAGGGGCGGGTGAGGAAGATGGAGCCGTGCTTGTTCAGCAGCTGCGGGTCCATCGGCGGGACGGGGCCCGACGCGGCACCGAAGAGCGCTACCGTGCCGCGCGGTCGCACAACCTCAAGGGATTCACCGAAGGTAGCCTTGCCGACGCCGTCGTAAACCACGTCCACGCCGCGCCCACCGTTGTGACGGCGCACCTGCTCGGCCATGCCGCTGCTGTAGCGGAACACGTGGTCTGCGCCCGCGCCGTAGGCCAGCTCTTCCTTCTCATCGGTGGAGACCACGGAATAGACGGTGGCGCCCAGGGACTTCGCCATCTGGGTGAGGATCAAGCCCACGCCGCCTGCACCGGCGGTAATGAGACAGGATGCTCCTTCCCCTAGCTGATACACACCGTGGGTGAGGTAGTGCGCCGTCATGCCCTGCAGGAGCATCGAACCGGCGACGGCGGAGGGAATCTCGTCGGGGACGGCCACCACGCGGTCGCGCGGCACGCAGACTTGCTCCGCATAGGAGCCGAAAGCGTGATCCCAGGCCACCATCGTGCCCGGGGCGATTTCTCCCTGGGGGTCGTGCACAACGCGTCCGGTTCCTTCGAGACCGATGATGAAAGGCACGGAGGCGTTGTAGATGCCTTCGCGGTAGTAGGTGTCGATGTAGTTGACACCGGCCACGGAGACGTCGACAAGCAACTGCTCCTTCGTCGGCGTGGGGGATTCTACCTCGGCGTAGGTGAGGACCTCGGGCCCTCCGGTCGTGGTCACCTGAATAGCATGCATGGTGTCTAGGCTAAACGAAGCACAGGCACCCGCGCAGCAAAAAGCGCCGCCATCCTCACTTCCTGGTGAGAACGGCGGCGCTACGAGTACCTGTTGTAGTGGCTTTACTGGCTCTTTTGGCTCTGTCTAGCTGTGAGCTGCGGGGAGGTTCTCGTCACCGCGCTGGGCAGTGCTGGCAGTAGTGCCATCCTCGTTTCCGACGCGGCGCAAGCCATGCGCCCACAGCAAGGCGGTGAAGGCCGTGACCACTGAGGACATGCCCACGTGGAAGGGGACGGTCCAGCGGGGGATGTGGAGATAGAACTGGGTGACACCGATAGCCCATTGGATGACGATGCACGCAATGAGCACCCAGCCGGCCTTCTTAGCCACCTTGGGAGCGCCGGTGCGGTGCAGGAGGAAGACCACGATGAGCGTTAGCGCTAAGTAGACGTACATGCAGACCGCGTGAATAATGGCCATGCCATAGGTGTCCACGCCCAGGCGGCCCTCCATGCCTACACCAGCATCACCGGAGTGTGTACCCGAGCCAGTCACAAAGGTGCCGGTCAGCAGAACGATGGACAGGGCTACTGTAGCCACCACCGCGAGGGTGCGCACGGCGGCGGGGAAGAGGCGAGTGGGAGTGCCGTCATCGGGCTCGTTAATGCGGGAGAACAGCATGGCCGCGATCCACACCAGGACCATAGATGGGAGGAAGTGAATTGCCACACTCCACCAGGAAAGCTTCAGCACCACCGACAGGGCGCCGATGAGTGCCTGCACGAAAACACCTGCGAGCCCTGCCCAGGCATAGACCTTGAGCTCCTTGCGGCGCTGCGCCTTGTGAACGACCACGATGCTGGCGATGGCCGCCGCCGCCACAACAAAGGTCAGCAGGCGGTTGCCGAACTCAATGGCCTGGTGGAGCATGGGAGCCGCGCCCTGGATGGGAACCAAGGAACCAGGGTGGCAGTTGGGCCAGGTAACGCAACCAAGGCCGGAGCCGGTTACGCGCACGATGGAGCCCGATACGGTAATTCCGCCCTGGCAGAGCAGGAGGATGAGCGCGACGATGCGCTGCGTCTTCACCGAGGGACCGGTGGTCGGCGCAGCGGGCGCGGTGGAATGTTGAGGAGAGGAAATATTGGCGGTACTCACGGCTATTCAGCCTACCGCCCGGCCCCATCCGGGAACCAATATCGACGGGTGGGTCACACCGCGCAAGGGAGAAGAATCACTTTTAGCCCTCGAAGCGGAACCAACGCACCGCGGCAAACGACGCCACCGCTGACCACCCGACGAGTACAAGGAGCTCAAAGCCCGGGAAGGACCCGTTCAGGGCGGTATCGAGTCCGGCGGCCATTGCCACGGTGGGTACGAGGGTCAACACCCCGTTATCACCGAGCCCCTGGGAAAACATGACCCATCCGACGGTGCCGAGAAGAATAAACCAAATGAGGTTGGCCACCGCCAAGACCACCTCCGAACTCAGCGTTCCGCCGAGCAGTAGGCCTAAGGCCGTAAACGTGGCCACACCCAAGGCGAGGGTGAGCACGCCGATGGCTACACCCCCAGCGGTGATGCGCAGCCCCAGGAAGGCGGCAATCGTCCCCAGCACAAGGACCTGGAGCACCACCATCGACAGCACGGCGAGAATCTTTCCCACCACAATGGCCCAGGCAGGAACGCCTGAAGCGCCTGTGCGTTTCAGCGCACCATAGCGACGGTCGAAAGCCAAGGAGATGGCCTGACCCGTGAAACCGGAGGAGGTCGCCGCAACGGCCAGCACCATGGGGAAGATTTCCTCCACGCCGTGGCCGGTGCTGTCTTGCAGTGTCGCGGCGCCGATCAGGATGGCCACTGGGATGATGATGCTCAGCAGCTGCTGCTCACCGTGGCGCAGCATGAGCTTGGATTCGATAGCCCCTTGGGCACGTGCCATGGCCGCTACACCCACGCGCTGCGGGTGCGGGCTAAAAGTGCCGGGTGCGAAGGTGCTCATGGAGCTTCTCCTTGTTCAAACAACTTGATGAAAGAATCGTGCTAAATGGCCGAGGGCGGTTCTAGCTGCGCATGTCGCGGCCCGTGAGATCGAGGAAGACTTCCTCGAGATTCCGGTGCGAGGTGTGCAGGTTGCGGAGGATGACGTTTTGCGCGGCCAAGGACGATGCCAGCGCCGCGATGCCGGCGGGGCTGGCCTCCGAGGTGAGACGGTAATGCAGGGGGCGGAGAGCTTCCGCCGCGATGCCGGCGTCCCGCAGCGCCTCGAGGTCCACTGGTGTGGCGGTATCGAAATTCCCCTGTGGAACATCGGCCGAGTCCGTCAGCGATGCTGCGGTGCCGCTCGCCACGAGTTGGCCGTGGTCAATAATGACGACGCGGTCGCTGAGCGCTTCCGCTTCATCCATGAGGTGCGTGGTGAGGATGACGGTTACGCCATCGGCTCGGAGGGCGCGGATGAGGTCCCACACGGCAAGGCGCGACTGGGCATCCATTCCTGCGGTGGGTTCATCGAGAAAGACCAACTCTGGGCGCCCGATGATCGCAAGGGCTAGGGAAAGACGTTGTTGTTGCCCGCCGGACAGGCGGCGGTAGCTGCTCTTCGCCACCCCGCGCAGTCCGAGCGTGTCCAGCAGCCACTCCGGGTCCAAGGGATTCTCGTTATAGGAGGCGCTAAGCTCAAGCATCTCCTTGACTTTGATTCCGGAATAGGAGCCGCCGCCCTGCAGCATGATGCCGATGCGGGAGCGCACAGCATCGGGATTGCGCGCGGGGTTAAGCCCCAGCACCTCGATGTGGCCCGACGTAGGCTTCTTGAAACCCTCACACATCTCGATGGTGGTGGTCTTGCCTGCACCGTTAGGGCCAGCAAGCACAGGATCTCACCGTAGTTGGCACGGAAACTCAGCCCATTCACTGCGTTGACGTCGCCATAGGTCTTCATGACGTTATCTAAGACAAGAGCTGATGTAGTCACGAATCGCTAGTTTAGGACACGCACGCCCGCCCTGCGCAAAGCAACCCACCCCACGCCGGCGAGGACGAGGAAAGTCACCAAGGCGGCAAGATAAATGACGAAGACTGTCCCCGGGGGAAGGCCGAGGCCGCGGGGAAGCACGATGAAACTCATGAACCCGGAGTAGATGATCACCGCCATGCGGAAGAAGCGCCGGTTGGCCCAGGCCGCCAGCGGCAGCACCGCCCACAGGATGTACCAGGGTTGGACGACAGGAAAGAACACCACGAGCACGAAGGTCGATACCCCCAGGCCGCCCACGGGGTGGATGGCGCCGCGGTAGGTGGCAAAGAGCATGCGGATCATAAAGCCCGCGGCAATGATGACGCCCACGGTGCGGGTCACGGTGAGGATGGCCTCGGTGTGATCGCCCAATCCCAACAGCATCCCAAGGAAGCCGGCGCCGACGCCTACGGAGGTCGTCGCAGACAGCCACGACCGGATGGTGGCCGCGCCGCCCTGGCCAAAGACCCAACCAATGTCGATGCCCGTGAGTACCGTAACTGCAGCGATGGAGGCGGCAAGCAGGAGAAGCTGCGCGGCCCCTGCGCCCAGCACTGCCCGCACTCCGGACACGCCGTGCTTGTCGACGAGCCTGCGCGCCGCCGCCATGCCGACGAAGCCGAGGCCGATAAAGCCAGTCACCTTGACCATTCCGGCACACGAGATCAGGACGCCAGATGCGATAAACAACGACCATGCTCGCCAGCGGGCCTCGTGGGAATCGTTAACCGCCCGCAACCCCAGCTCCACACCGACGAGAGCTAGCCCCAGCATGAAGGATTCATTGTGGATGCCTCCGACGAGGTGGAGGATTGTCAAAGGGTTAAGGATGCCCAGCCACAGCGCTGCTTCCGGGGATACTCGGCAGCGCGTAGCAAGCCGCGCGATGGCCCAACCTGCGGCGATGATGCCGATGAGGGACAGCACCCGGTGCAGGACAACACCCCAGATAATGGAGTCGTTCGTCATCCAACTCACCACCGCCGCTACACCTAGCGCCACCGGGCCATAAGGGGAAGGTGAGTTCGCCCAGATGAACGGGACGGAGCGGGCCAGGTCGTTATCGGCACCCAGTAGCTCCACCGGCCCCGCCGAATAGGGATCGAGGCCTTGGAGCACGATGGAGCCGTTAGCGAGGTAGGAGTAAATGTCCTGCGTGAACAGGGGAGCGGTCACCAAAAGCGGGAGAACCCACCCTAGCCAGGTGCGCCACATCTGGCTCTGCGTGACCACCCGGGGCGAGTGGCTAAAGCGCCGAACCTTGGCCGGCTTCTGCAGACGCAGGGGCGCACCCACCAGCGGTGCCATGCAAATCCACGCCGTGACCATGAAACCGACCCCGATGAACACGATGGCGGAGGCTGACTGCAGCATCCGCGTCATGAGCGAGCCAAAAGGCAGAGACTCATAGGGGTTGCCCACCACCGGAAGCGCACCGGCGCCCAATCCGCCGAGCGCAATGAGTAGCGCACCAATGGTGCCGAGCCACCGGAGGCTAAAGAGCGTGCGCAGCTGGGCGATGGTGTGGCGGTGGACGTCGCCAAGCGCGGCGCCCTCTGCGCCGTCGGAAGAATCTGGAAAATCTTGGTGCAAGAGCGCGGACCGGGATCCGGGCAGGCCCATGCGGGGGAGTTCATCGCGCACGCCCCAAAAGACGCGGTGCAATCGCCCCGATCGGGTGTAATCGCGCTCCATATTCATGAGTGTCTACCTTAGTCGCTCGGTGCTGAGAGAGGACGAGCTGCCCGCGACACGAATGAAAGAGTGGAAATCGGGAATGAATTAAGGAACACTAGTGTTGTCTAAAGAGAGAGTGTTTCATTCAAGGAGGTGTACACCGTGACGAAGGAGCTACCTAGGGAGACTCGCTCGACTGAGGGCGACACCCGCCGACACGTCATGTTGTTGCTCCTCAAGGATGGCCCGGTAACGGCGTCGTATTTGGGTGAACGTCTCGGTCTCTCTGCAGCCGGCATCCGCCGGCACTTAGACATTTTGGTGGAGGAAGGACTCACCGAGGTGGTGCATCGCCGCCCATCAGCCCGCCCTGGGCAGTCGGTGGGCCGTGGTCGCCCCGCCAAGCATTTCCGCCTCACGGATCAGGGCCGCGCCCAATTTGGGCACGCCTACGATCAGCTGGCGGCGGAAGCGCTCACCGCACTGCGTGAAGCGGGCGGGCCGGAGGCGGTTCGTCGCTTCGCCAAGGCTCGCTTCGAGCGCCTCGTGGAGGACGTGAAGCCCCTGGTAGAAGACCAGGAATCCGTTCCGGAGGTGGCGCGTCAGCTGGCCGAAGTGCTCGACGCGCATGGCTATGCTGCCACGGTGACGTCGGTGGGCAACGGAGTACAGATTTGCCAGCACCATTGCCCGGTCGCCCACGTGGCGGCCGAGCATCCGGAGTTGTGTGAAGCTGAACAGGAAGTCTTCTCCGCGCTATTAGGCAAACATGTGCAGCCCTTGGCCTCCATTGCGGATGGTCATGGAATCTGCACCACGAATATCCCCTTAACCCCAGTCCCGCCTTCCGCGGCGGAACCGGGGAAGAACTAATCGAACTAGAAAGGAGCGGGCTTTGACACAGGCACAACCGGCACCAGGCCTTGAAACCAAAATGAGCGATGACGAGATCATCTCCTCTATCGGCGGCTATGAGTACGGCTGGCACGATTCCGACGAAGCCGGCCAGGCAGCACACCGCGGTTTGAGTGAGGACGTCGTCCGCGATATTTCTCGGAAGAAGAACGAGCCGGAGTGGATGCTCGAGTCCCGTCTGAAGGCGCTGCGCGTCTTCAACAAGAAGCCAGTTCCGACCTGGGGCCCAGATCTGTCCGGAATCGACTTCGACAACATTAAGTACTTTGTCCGCTCCACCGAGAAGCAGGCCCAAACCTGGGATGACCTGCCGGACGACATTAAGGAGACCTACGACAAGCTGGGTATCCCGGATGCTGAGAAGAAGCGTCTGGTCTCCGGTGTTGCCGCGCAGTACGAGTCCGAGGTGGTTTACCACAAGATCCGCGAGGACCTGGAGGCCCAGGGCGTTATCTTCGTTGATACCGACACCGCGGTGCGCGAGTACCCGGAGATCCTCCAGGAATACTTCGGCACCGTGATTCCGGCCGGCGACAACAAGTTCTCCGCGCTGAATAACGCCTGCTGGTCCGGTGGTTCCTTCGTGTACGTTCCGAAGGGCGTTCACGTGGATATTCCGCTGCAGGCCTACTTCCGCATTAACACCGAGAACATGGGCCAGTTCGAGCGCACCCTCATCATCGTGGAGGAGGGAGCCTACGTTCACTACATCGAGGGGTGCACCGCGCCGATCTACAACTCGGATTCGCTGCACACCGGTGTCATCGAGATCATCGTGAAGAAGGGCGGCCGCTGCCGCTACACCACCATTCAGAACTGGTCCACCAACGTCTACAACCTGGTGACCCAGCGCGCCAAGGTCGAAGAGGGCGGCACCATGGAATGGGTCGATGGCAACATCGGCTCCAAGGTCACTATGAAGTACCCGTCCTGCTGGCTTACCGGCGAGCACGCCAAGGGTGAGGTCCTCTCCCTGGCCTTTGCTGGCGATAACCAGGTCCAGGACACCGGCTCCAAGATGATCCACATGGCGCCGAACACCTCCTCCAACATCGTCTCGAAGTCCGTGGCCCGCAACGGCGGCCGCGCGGCCTACCGCGGCTTGGTGCAGGTCAACGCTAACGCTACGAACTCCGCAGCCAACGTCGAGTGTGATGCCTTGCTTGTGGACAATGACTCGAGGTCGGACACGTATCCGTACAACGACATCCGCAATGATCACGTCACCCTCGGCCACGAGGCAACGGTCTCCCAGGTCTCTGAGGAGCAGCTGTTCTACCTCATGTCCCGCGGTATCGCTGAGGAAGAGGCCATGGCTATGATTGTGCGCGGCTTCGTCGAGCCGATTGCTAAGGAGCTCCCGATGGAATACGCGCTGGAGCTGAACCGTCTTATCGAGCTGCAGATGGAAGGATCGGTGGGCTAAGTGGTAGCTTCCAACGAATTTAATCCGGCTGACGTCACTAAGGGAGACCAGTTCACCTCCTTCGACGTCGAGGACTTCCCGGTCCCGCACGGCCGCGACGAGGTCTGGCGTTTCATCTCCTTGCGTAACCTTCGCGGGCTGCACAATGGTGAGTTCGCGCCGGCAACCGCCCAGAAGATTGACGTGGTGGCCCCGGAAGGCGTGACGACCGAAACCGTGGCGCCTGACGACGACCGCCTCGGCACCGCCGGTGCACCTGCTGACCGCGTTGCAGCTCAGGCCTGGTGCTCCATGCCGGAGGCACAGATCGTCAGCGTTGACGCCGATGCACGACTGGATAAGCCGGTGGAGATCACCATCACCGGCGCTGGTGAGGGCGTGACCTCCTTTGGTGCGACCTCCATCCACGTGGGCAATCACGCGGAGGTCACCATCGTTCTTAAGTACGTCGGTTCCGGTACCCACGCAGACAACGTGGAGTTCGTGCTGGGCGACGGCTCCCAGGTCACCGTCGTCGTCGACGCCGACTGGGAAGACGATGCAGTGCACCTGTCCCACCAGATCGCGAAGGTAGGCCGCGACGCCGTACTGCGCCATAACACCGCCATCTTTGGCGGCGAGATTGTGCGCCTTGTTCCGCGCGTAGTTTTCGATGGCCCCGGTGGCGATGCCGAGCTGCTCGGTGTCTACTTTGCTGATGCCGGCCAGTACTTCGAGAACCGACTTCTGGTGGACCACGACGTGCCGAACTGCCGTTCTCGCGTCTTCTACAAGGGCGCTCTGCAGGGTGCTACTGCTGCGCAGAAGGCCGAGGCCGGCTCCGCCTCCCGCACCCCGGAGGCCCGCACCTGCTGGGTCGGTGACGTGCTCATCCGCAAGAATGCGAACAACACGGACACCTATGAGACGAACAACAACTTGATCCTCACCGAGGGTGCGCGCGCTGACGCCATCCCGAACCTGGAGATCCAGACCGGTGAGATCGTCGGTGCTGGCCACGCCGCGACGGTGGGCCGCTTCGATGACCTTGAGCTGTTCTACCTCATGTCCCGCGGTATTCCTGCCGCCGAGGCACGCCGCCTCATCATCCGCGGCTTCTTCTCCGAAGTCATCTCCCGCATCCCGGTCGAGTCCCTGCGCGAGGATCTGGAATCCCGCGTCGTCGACGAGCTCGCCAAGATCAACGCTTAAATCTTCCCGAAAGCAGGTACCAACTCAATGTCTACTCTGGAAATCAAGAATCTCCACGCGCAGGTGCTCCCACATGAGGAGGACGGTGAGCCCACGCCGATCCTCAAGGGTGTCAACCTCACCATCAACTCCGGTGAGACCCACGCGGTCATGGGCCCCAACGGCTCCGGCAAGTCCACCCTGTCCTACGTTATTGCCGGCCACCCCAAGTACGAGGTGACCGAGGGCGAGGTGCTTCTCGACGGCGAGAACATCCTCGAGATGGAAGTCGACGAGCGCGCCCGCGCTGGTCTTTTCCTGGCCATGCAGTACCCGACTGAGGTGCCGGGCGTGAAGATGTCGCAGTTCATGCGCTCCGCCGTGACTGCTATCCGTGGCGAGGCTCCGAAGCTGCGCGAGTGGAACAAGGAGCTCACCGAGGCCCGCGAGAAGCTGGCCATCGATAAGTCCTTTGCTCACCGCTCCGTGAACGAGGGCTTCTCCGGTGGTGAGAAGAAGCGCCACGAGGTCATGCAGCTCGACATCCTTAAGCCGAAGTTCGCCGTCATGGACGAGACCGATTCCGGCCTGGACGTCGACGCGCTACGCGTGGTCTCCGACGGCATCAACAGCTATCAGGAAGAGACCAACGGCGGCATCCTCCTCATCACGCACTACAAGCGCATCCTCAACTACGTTGTCCCGGATTTCGTTCACGTCTTCGCCGATGGACAGATCATCAAGACCGGCGGCGCCGAGCTGGCTGACCAGCTTGAGGCAGACGGCTACGAGCAGTTCCTCAAGTAGGCTGTACCGCCGACCCCGGTAACACCACGACAGACCACACCACGACACGCTAGAGAAAAAGAACCGAGCACAAGGACCTATGCCTGAACTAGACGTTAATGCGATTCGGGAACAATTCCCTATCCTCTCGCGCACGGTGCGCGACGGTAAACCTTTGGTGTACCTGGATTCGGGAGCGACCTCGCAACGTCCCCTGCCGGTATGGAAGGCCGAGGAGGCGTTCGTGCTCGGCACCAACGCTCCGGTGCACCGCGGTTCCTACCAGCTGGCGGAGGAGGCCGATGACGCGTACGAGTCCGCTCGCCAGGCCATCGCCGCCTTCGTTGGTGCCGACCGCGATGAGATCGCCTTCACCAAGAACGCCACTGAGGCGCTGAATGAAGTTGCCTACGTGCTCAGCGATGAGCGCGCCGGCGAGCTGTACGTCGGTGAGGGCGATACCGTCGTGGTCACCGAGTTGGAGCACCACGCGAACTTAGTACCGTGGCAAGAGCTGTGCCAGCGCACCGGTGCGACGCTGAAGTGGTACTCCATGACTGAGGACGGCCGCATTGATCTCGATTCGCTCGAGCTCGATGACTCTGTCAAGGTCGTGGCTTTTACCCACCAATCCAACGTGACCGGGGCCGTAGCGCCCGTCGCAGAGTTGGTCCGCCGTGCTCGTGCCGTGGGCGCCATGGTGGTCCTCGACGCCTGCCAGTCGGTGCCGCACATGCCGGTGGATTTCCACGAACTTGATGTGGATTTTGCCGCGTTCTCTGGGCACAAGATGTGCGGGCCGACCGGCGTGGGCGTGCTCTACGGTAAGCAAGAGCTGCTGGCGCAGCTGCCGCCTTTCCTCACCGGCGGTTCCATGATCGAAGTAGTCAAGATGGAAGGCTCGACGTTTGCCGCGCCACCCACCCGCTTCGAGGCCGGAACCCAAATGACCAGCCAGGTTGTGGGCCTTGGTGCAGCAGTGAAGTTCTTGAGCGAGGTGGGCATGGAGGCCATCCACGCCCATGAGCAGAAACTCACTGCACTGGCCTTGGAGAAGCTGTCTGACATCCCCGGCGTGCGTATTATCGGGCCTGAAAACACCGAGGATCGCGGGGGAGCGGTCTCCTTCATCGTGGATGGGATCCATCCGCATGACCTGGGCCAGGTTCTTGATTCTCATGGCGTGTCCATCCGCACCGGCCACCACTGTGCGTGGCCGCTGCACCGCGCGTGCAAGGCTAATTCGACCGCGCGCGCTAGCTTTTACCTGTACAACACTGAGGACGAGGTCGACGCCCTCATAGAGGCGGTGCGGGCTGCCCGCACCTTCTTTGGAGTGAGCGAATGAACCTAGATTCCATGTACCAGGACGTCATCCTGGACCACTACAAGAACCCGAAATTCTCTGGCCTGCGCGAAGGCCAGGCAGAAGTTCACCACGTCAACCCTTCCTGCGGTGATGAACTCACCTTGCGCGTGAAGCTTTCCCCCGACGGCACAACCGTCGAGGACGTGTCCTACGACGCCGAGGGATGCTCCATTTCGCAGGCCTCGACCTCTGTTATGGCGGAGGAAATCGTCGGCATCCCCCTCGAGGAGGCAAACGCCAAGCTGGCCGAATTCGAGAGGATGGTGACCTCCCGCGGCGAAGTGGAAGGTGACGACGAGATCATCGGGGACGGCATCGCCTTCGCCGGCGTCGCCAAGTTCCCCGCCCGTGTTAAATGCGCTCTCCTCGGATGGAAGGCTTTCCAAGCCGCCACCGTGGAAGCGTTGAATGAATTGGAGAAGTAGATGGCTGATAACACTGAAACCACCGGTGGCAGCACGGATCCTTACCAGGACCAGAATGCCTCCTTCGATGGCGCTGCTGTCAAGCCTGAACAGACCGAAGAGCAGATTGCGAAGACCTTCGATATCACCGAGTACCTTCGTGATGTCATCGACCCAGAGCTTGGAATCAACATCGTTGATCTGGGCTTGGTCTATGACGTCTGGCTCGACGATATTGACGGCAAGAACACCTGCGTCATTAACATGACGCTGACCTCCCCGGCCTGTCCTCTCACCGATGTCATCGGCGAACAGATCGAGGATGTCATCGTAGGCAACAAGCTCGCCGAGGCAGTCCAGCTCAACTGGGTCTGGATGCCGCCGTGGGGCCCGAACATGATTACCGAGGAGGGGCGCGAGATGCTCCAGGCCCTCGGCTTCGCCGTCTAGCGTCCGCGAGGCGTTACGGCTAATCCCACCGCCGGTTCGCCAATGTGCATCATCATTGCGCGTAATCGAGCCGGCGGTGTGGTGCATTTCTGGGAACAGCCCCGGTTTGTGGCACCGCAGTCGCTTCAACCAATTGCAAAGCCCCAGACCTGGAACCCGAAACTCGCAGGTCGGCGTCGCCCAGCGCTTGCCGACGCCCCACCGACCACTTTGAGATTTCGGGATCCAGGTCTGGGGATATACGTGTTGACGGTGGCTTGAGCGCGGTCTTCGGTCTACGCACTGTCGGTTCGGGTTTAATTACCCTGGTTGCTAGACTGTTTCGACGTGATTGTGACCAATGATTTCGAGGTGCGCGTGGGCGCACGCACGCTTCTCGACGCCCCCGGCCAGCACCTTCGCGTGCAGCCGGGGGATCGCATCGGCCTGGTCGGGCGCAACGGCGCGGGCAAGACGACGACGATGCGCATCCTGGCGGGGGAGACCGAGCCCTATGGCGGCTCGGTAACGCGCTCAGGTCCGATTGGTTACCTGCCGCAGGATTCTCGAGAAGGCAATATTGAGCAGACTGCGCGTGAGCGCGTG
Source organism: Corynebacterium sp. Marseille-Q2823 (assembly GCF_903645345.1). Taxonomy (NCBI): domain Bacteria; kingdom Bacillati; phylum Actinomycetota; class Actinomycetes; order Mycobacteriales; family Corynebacteriaceae; genus Corynebacterium; species Corynebacterium sp. Marseille-Q2823. The sequence goes on from NZ_CAHJXS010000001.1 coordinate 372,305, forward strand.
CTCTCTGCGCGCGGTTTGGATGAGATCAAGCGCCGCATGGCCAAGCAACAAGAGTTGATGGAAACCGCCACGGACGATAAATTCCGCGACAAGGCCATTCGTAAGTTCTCCCGCCTGGAGGAGGAGTACCACACCTTAGGTGGCTATGAGGCGGACTCCGAATGCGCGCAGATCTGCGACAACTTGGGCCTGCCGCAGCGTGTGCTCGACCAGCAGCTCAAGACGCTGTCCGGCGGTCAGCGCCGCCGCGTGGAGCTGGCGCAGACTCTTTGTGCAGCTTCGGCTGGCTCCGGCAAGTCCCAGACCACGCTGCTTCTCGACGAGCCCACCAACCACCTCGACGCGGACTCGATTGCCTGGCTGCGCGGCTTCCTGTCCAAGCACGAGGGTGGCCTTGTGATGATTTCGCACGACGTCGACCTGCTGGAGGCCGTGTGCAACAAGGTTTGGTTCCTCGATGCCGTGCGGGCGGAGGCAGACGTCTACAACATGGGCTTTAAGAAGTACCTTGATGCCCGCGCCACCGATGAAGCTCGTCGCCGCCGCGAGCGCGCCAACGCGGAAAGCCCAGCCTGCACAGCAAGCCGCCAAGTTGGGAGCGAAGGCCACGAAGGCCGCCGCCGCCAAGCAGATGCTGCACCGTGCAGAGCGCATGATGAACGAACTTGATGATGTCCGCGTGGCCGATAAGGTCGCCCACATTAAGTTCCCCGAACCTGCTCCCTGCGGCAAGACCCCGATGAACGCCAAGGGCCTGACCAAGATGTACGGTTCGCTTGAGGTCTTCGCTGGCGTTGATTTGGCCATTGACAAGGGCTCCCGCGTGGTTGTGCTGGGCTATAACGGCGCCGGAAAGACGACTCTGCTGAAGCTTCTGGCCGGCGTGGAGCGCACCGACGGCGAAGGCGGCATCGTCTCCGGCCACGGCCTGCGCATCGGTTACTTTGCCCAGGAGCACGACAACATCGACCCCGACAAGACCGTGTGGGAAAACACGATCGAGGCCTGCCCTGACGCTGGCCAGCAGGATTTGCGCGGACTGCTGGGCGCCTTCATGTTCTCCGGTGACAAGTTGGAACAGCCTGCCGGAACGCTCTCCGGTGGTGAGAAAACCCGACTGTCGCTGGCAACGCTGGTGTCCTCACGCGCCAACGTGCTGCTTCTCGACGAGCCCACGAACAACCTCGACCCACAGTCCCGCGAGCAGGTGCTCGATGCCCTAGGCACCTACACCGGTGCCGTGGTCTTGGTTACTCACGACCCAGGTGCGGTTAAGGCACTCAAGCCGGAGCGCGTCATCATCATGCCTGATGGCGATGAGGATTTGTGGAACGACGAGTACATGGAAATCGTGGAATTGGCCTAATAGACTTTCGGGCATGACTGCCCAGCCTGTTCTCCTTGATTGCGACCCCGGTATCGACGATGCCCTAGCGTTGATCTACCTCGCCGCGCTTCACCGCGCCGGAGAGATCGAACTGGCCGGTGTTACTACCACCGCTGGAAACGTTGGGATTGATCAGACCACCCGCAATGCTGCCTACATCCTGCAATTGTGTGGCCTGGATGAGGTGCCCGTCGCGGCGGGGCTTCCGGAGCCCAGCCAGGTGGAGCTGGTAACCACTCCGGAAACTCACGGCCCAAGCGGTCTTGGGTACCTGAGCGTGCCGGAGGAGCATACTCCTGCTGAGCCTGACGAGTGGACCAGCATCTGGACCGAAGCCGCAGGCCGCAACGCGCGCCTCATCGTAACCGGACCATTGACCAATGCCGCGCACTTTGCTGCGGAGCACGCTGCCGACTACGCCTGCTTCTCCGGTGTCACCATCATGGGTGGTGCTGTGAACTATCCCGGCAACACCACGCCAACGGCGGAGTGGAACTTCTGGGTTGACCCGCATGCTGCGCGCGACTTCTTTGAATCCGCTACGAGGCCCATCACGCTGTGCCCACTCAACGTCACTGAGACGATGCTCCTCGGCCCGACGCAGCTGGAACGGCTGCGTGAAGCGCTCGCGCAGCACCCAGTGGCGGACGTTCTACCAGAGATTATGCGCTTCTACTTCGAGTTCCACGAGGCGCATGGCGCGGGTTATCAGGCTCAGATACATGATCTGCTCACCTGCATGGTGGCGTTGCAGAAGGTCCCGTTCTTTTCCACCTCGACCACCGTACGGATAGTCAGTGAACCGGAGTGGTTGCGCGGAACGAGCGTGGCGGACCTGCGCGGTCACTGGGGTCGGCCCGCTAATGCTGCGTTGGTCACCGCCGTCGATGTTGACAGCGCCCATCGAGAGTTTCTGCGCGTAGCAACTCTTCTTGATCTTCCAGAAAACCTATAGTGCGCTAGAATCGGGGCCACAACCACACACCGCTCAAGACTCTTCTCTTGGGTCCTTCCGCTTCCCACGCACAGGGTCTAGAAGTGGTCGGACCCCGGCGTGCTGCCGCAGGAGAGGAAGAAGTCATGAACACCGCCAATAACCTCGATTCCGTTATTGAACCGTTGCTCACCGGATTAGTGAGCAAACGACCTGAGGTCCGCGTGGACTGGGCCTATACCGAATTGAAAGAGGGCATTGAGTCTGGTCAGTGGGATGACCATCTTGATCAGATTCGTGAACGCCTCAGCGGCTACTTGCGTACAGACAAGGTGTGGACGAAGGCTTTGTCCGCTCGGTTGCTCAACGTGCTGGCGGAGGCAGGCCACTTCCACTACGAGGACTACCTCACCTTCCGCGCGTGGTATGTCACGGAGGATGACACACGCGGCATTGTTAAAGACATCGGCCCTATCATGGCCGTTGGTTACGGCGCTGACTATGTAGAAACCTGTGTTCGCAAGGGGATGATCCCAGCCGTCGAAGGCGCAGCGATCATCTCGTGCCGCCTTCGCGCCCCCGGAGGAGTGTGGCATGACGATGAGGGCTTGCGGCTTGCGCGTGCTGCCTGCACCACAATTGGCAAAAGCACCTCGACTCACATCCTCGAAATCTGGATCGAAAGGCTAAGCAATACCGTGCTTACCGAAGGCGTGCGCAACAACAACCGCGCCGTCGTGGAAAACTTCGCCCGCTTTCTCAAGGCCACAGCCCACATGGTCCGCAGTGCACCGGAGAAGTGGGGAATTGATGCCGAACGCGCGGAGCTGGCCTTGCCAATGATTTCGGAGCTTGAGCAGCAACTACGCAACGCTAGCGACTACCGAGAAGCAGCACCATAAAACGGACCTTCGTTACCTTCGTCGAGAGAGCGTGCTGCCATGGGGAGCCGTCTGGTGATGCTTGGGCCGGCTTACTGAGGAACAGGAGAGTATTGGGTGCCTCAATGAGGGGGCCCGGGGCAACAGCGCCGACATTCGAAAAACTAGTAGGCCAACTCCTCATCCACCGGATAGGTTGTTCTCAGTTATCGGTGTCAGCCTTGTGAACTACGCTCCAGTCATACTGTGCGGTGGCTTCTACGATGAGGGCCGAAAGCGCTGGAGTATCCCCAAGGAAAAGTGCCAATGAACAAGCGGCTTCAAAGGCATGTCGCAACCTTGAACGTACAAACCTATAGCGGGTTCTGCTCTCCGCAATGCTTTGGCTGACGCTATAAATAGTCCGCATAGCCGCGATGATGCGCTGGAAGGCTTCTCTAAGTTCATTGTGAGACGCACCGTGATAGCGATCGTGCCATTGAACGATATACTCGGCTGCCGTCACATCGATCGATGCCGTAGACAATTTGTGCCCGTGCTCCTGACGAATGGCGCGGGCCTGCGAGAGCTTTCGCATCGCGATCCGGTGATGTTGTGCGGCCTCATCAACATCGCTAGTGGCATGTGCAAGGCGTTGGTGTACGAAAGCCTGCTGTTGCAAGACATCAGAGAAGAAACAAACGTCATGTTGGTCGTACGCTAGGGCTGCACACTCTTCGAGTGTATGTAAAGCTTCATCGTGGCGGCCTTCGAGATGTAATCGATGTGCCTGTATAAGCATTATTTGTTTGCTAACTTGCGGTTCAACCGTGACTATGGTTGTTCCAATTTGTGCGATAGCAAGAGAAACACTGCTAACCCACTCTGGATGTGCGCTCAAGAGACGCAAATAAGCGCGTGTAAGTTGCAGGGTTGGCGCGTGGTTCGGATCTTCGCCTATCAAAGGCTCTGCACGGTTGAGGTTTAGCTCAGCAGCGGCATAATCACCAAGCATCATTTCGGTTTGTGCCACTCCTAAAAGAACGATTCCAAGATAAGAAGTGCCGAGACTTCGAGCTAAGGCTTGTATGTTTCGATAGGCTATAGCGGCCTGATTGTGTTGTCCTTGGCACATAAACAACGCAGCACGTTCAATTTTTGTTAGGAAAGTGCGTTGTACAGGTTCAAGTGTTCGCGGAGCTAGTTCTTCGAGTGCAGCGACTCTCTTTTCGGCTTCCTCTAGCTTATTGGCGAAACGAAGCGATTGAGCGACGCTGAATGTGATTGCCCATTGTTGGTCTTCGAGGCGCATCAACTGAGACGGGTCGTCGACCTTTAGCTTTTTCCTCTCAATAGTGGAAAGGGCTCCGTGGAGAACGTCGATGGACAAAGCAAGGTTGGCTTCACGAGTGACTTGAGGAAATTCTAAGAGTAGGTCGCTGAGCTCAGAGACACCATTAGAACACTGTTCCGAATTAGTTAATTTCGTGGAATTCCAATGGGCAGGGGTTTCTCGCCACGAATCGTCGCCAGCCCGCATTTTCGAGCTTGCTTCCTCACATCGAGCTCTGAAAGCTCGTGCCGAAGTACGCACTTTTATGGAATCGAACACACTATAATCTCAGCACAGATTGGAATTTGTTGTCGTTGATTTGGACACTTATGTTGAGAGGTAACGAAGCCCATGGCTACCTTGAGACCACGCACTGCAGTAATTGCGGATGCGTGGACCGCCGCAGAGATTGACGCACCTGCGCTAGTAAATAAGAAGGGTCTGCCTCTGGCACGAACACAGAAATGTCTACTTGATCCACTAGTTTTTAGGCCGCGGGAACGAAAGCATCTCGCCAAGGCACTGTTGAACCCCGCGGACGCTGCCGAGATGTACCAGCTTCTGGTTGATTCCCGAGAGGCGTTGTCATGGACGTCCTTGTGGTATCTCGAGTTCAAGGAAATGAGACAAGCACTGGGAATCTCGGAAGGGAATCCCCAGGAGCTTTATTATCCCCGAGCTTATGAGCTCGCCATTACTAGGGGAGCCCCCGAGGGCGATGTAAGCGAGCTCGTTAGTGCACTACTAGATTCCATACACACGATTGGCCCCAGCACGAGAGAAGTGATGGAGGTGCTGAGGTCAAAGGAAACGCATGACTATGCGGAGAAGACATGGACTTCCTCTTGGTACAACAGAAGAGTACCCCCTCAAACTCATGGACTTAGTGAACGACTAGCGCTTGCTCTTCTTGATCAGTCAGGGGGCGTCTTGAAGCCTTTGTGGCTGCAGAAGACGTTCGGGCTATCGCTTTTGAAATGCGAGATCAAGAAGGAATTATTGAGAAGTTTCTGGAAGCTATTGTCCCTAAAACGCAAACAGTTTCTCTTTCTGAGAAGGATCCCCTTGTTCCACCGGAGTTGTTAGGTTCGGCATTTCTTCCGCTTGACCGCACCATTGAGCAGCGCGTGCGGGCAGCGTTAATTCGGCATCGGGACGCAGACTCTGAGGTCGGAGCTGAGGAAATCGTGATCGAAGAGATTGAAAGGGCAGTGGATGCATTTGGCCTCCACGATGCCCGAAGCCAAGCGCTATTCCTTGTTGGCACGGTGATAGCACCTCAGCTAACTCCGCTGCTTCACGTTGATTCTGACGACGTCGGAGCGGCAGAGGGGTTTGTAGGCGAGCTCCAGCAAAGAATACGGAGGGAGGCATATGTAATGCACTTGCGACGCCAATTATGTGCTGGGGGAGCCATCCATGCTGACCAAACCAAGATCGTTGCTGATTTGCAAGATTTCTGGAAGCCTTGGTTGAACCGCTTATGGTCTCGACTACACGGTCGCGAAATTAGGCCACGTCCCCCGGCTGAAAGCCCTAAAGAATTGCTGACCGGCATTACCCGTTCTGTCATTCTTGACCACCGCGCAAGAATCCGTAAGTCTCTTGAGAGGAGCTCCTGATGAAGTGGACATTGAAAGATGGAGCCTGGTCATCGGGCGTTATTAGTTTCTCAGAGTTTCCACTTATCCAAGCTGTTGAAGCTAGGGGAGCGCTATTGGAGTGGAATATCGACGAGCCCGAAAGGAGCCGGCCACGCATCACGATCACTGACGAAGACGAATGCGAGTGGCTGTGGGAACTCATCGGAGAGCCTGCCCATGTTGAATTTGTACAGTCGGCGCAGAACCCCAACATGCGAAAAGCATTCAATGTCGCTGCTCAATGGAATCTGGAGACGTTACTGGCGCTTCGAAAGCTCGCTCATGGCCAGTGGCTACGAGATTGGTGGCCGACCAGTGCCGTTGATGGGGTACCCAAGCTGAGTGATGAGGGGCTGGTTCGTGAGATGAACGACGTGGCTATGCAGGTAGAAACAATCGTCGACGGGTATCAGTTTTCTCGTACTGAGGACACCTCAGTGTCCTTAAACAGAACAAGGGACAACCAGGCACAATCTGACTATGCTTTGGTCGCGGGCACAGTTCAAGAGTGTGCGATCACGGGCCCCATTTTTAGTGGTACATCCTCCCCGGCGTGGCAAGGGCTGCCAGCACATGTAGTTGATGCGACAGAGAATCCCGTTCAATGGCATGTCGAAGCGGCTCCGAATCCGGTGCTAGACATCCAAGTATTACTCGCAGATAAGCAGTCAAACGGTGAAGGCCTTGAGGTGCGGGTGCTTCGCGGACCTGAGGAATTAGCCCACGGATATCTCGACAAGCGGGGGTTCGCGTCTGTGCCGTTAGGTCTCACGGTAGCTGAGGTATGGCTTCAAGATTGGACTGACGTGGTCGTACAAGTTGGGGTTGATGTCAACGAGAGCCAGGAAGTGCGCAACCGTATTAGGGCCTTTGCTCAGGAGCGACTGCGAGCTCGCGACAGGTTGAGCTTTGCCGAAGAGTGCGTTGCTCTTTACTGATTGAAGGCATCGAATCCCCCCTTTGGGGGACCAGTTTTGTGAGTGGTAGAGCTAGCATTCTCCAATACTGAGGCTAGCTGGCACTCGAATGCACAGCTAAATGCAAAGAAAGGAACTCCAGTGAAGATCACTAAGTCTCTCGTATCTCTTCTTGCCGCCGTCTCGTTGACAACGCTCGCTGCCTGTTCTCAATCTGAAGGCGACAACGGCGAAAAGTCTGCGGACGCTACCACCAAAGTTGCTGCCAACGAGGCTGAAAAGACTGAAGACTCTAGTACAGATTCTGATGCGAATGCAGAATCAAACGACAGCGAAGATGAGTCTGCAAATGCAGATGCGAAGACCGCTTCAATCGGTGGAAGCTATGAAGCCACAGTTGATGGCCAGGCCATCGTGGTAGAAGACGAAACCATCGTATGCCAGGAGGCAGCTGGCACGATGAATCTCGCAGTAGGTTCCGGTACAGCTGGTATCTCCGCAATGCTTTCCACCGATGATAACCCCACGGTGAAGGGTGTCGGAATGATGGATGCAGATGGAAATACCCTGGCCTACGCTGAGGGTAGCCCGATGGGCTCCGCTACGGCGACGAAGGAAGGCGACAGCTACACCGTGTCGGGTGAAGGCATTGTGACCGATCCACAAAACCCGACCAGCATGGAAACGAAGCCGTTCGAATTGAAGATTACCTGCGGTTAATCAAGGTAAGACGTGGTGAGTGGGCAACAAGTCCTGACCTTGTGGTTTGCTGAGGCAAGCACTTGCTGGATCACGTGGCGCTGGGAAGGAGAGGAAGACGCGCACGCGTCTCGTCTTGACCCAGCGCTACGCCAGACTCTTCTCAACTTTTATGAGGAGGCATTGCCCAATGCTCGCCCTGCTGAATCTGCGGAGGAAGCGCTCGACCGCGCCTTGAGTGGTCCATTGGCCTCTCCACAAGAATCGGCGGATTTTGGGGCAAGACTAGCTGATGGTCTTCTTCCCACTGAACTGACCCAAGCGTTAATTCGACGTTCTGGGCATGGCGCCGAGCGCGTTTGCATGAAGATCCATGTATCTCCAACTGCAGCTCGGATTCCATGGGCACTTCTGCGTATTCAAACAGAAACTGCAGGAAATCATCGTACGCTACTTTTGGACTTTGCGGACGTCGCTATAGCTATTCCCCGCAATGCTTCCCGCCTTGCGAAACGCCGCGATAAAGGAGCTTCGCGTTTGCGTGTTAACGGAACACGGCGCGGGGTTGTAGCTGTCATCGATCCTAAAGTTCCTGGATACCAACCGACTTCGGCGTTGGGCTCGGTCCTGGGACCACCCCAAGACAACGATGAACTAGCAGCACTTTTAGGGCGGCGAACTGGAAACCTTATTCCCACAGCGACCGTTTTCTCTGAACTAGCTAGACGTAGTGATCTAGATCGCCGGTGGCTCAAGTCCGTACTGCCTAAAGCTTCCGCTTTTCTGTACGTGGGACACGTTAGCGTGGGACAGGACCTCACCTCCTCAGGGGCATCATCAGCACTCCACTTGTGTTGTGTTGATGACACGGGGCAGCACGATCCGTTGACCGCCGGTGAGATTCTAAGCGATGAAGAGTTCGTGTTCCCTGAACACGTGGCATTCATTGGGTGTGGTTCTGGTACCGACCATACTTTTCTCGAACCCATGGGTTTGTCTTTGGCCGCGCATTTGCGGGGCGCTCAGTACGTCATCGCTGCTTCGTGGACGATACCCACGGATTCATACCTTCCCTCTACACCGTTGCGGCGACTGATTCTTGCAGCCGATGAAGCATTAGATTCATCTAATCCGGCGCGTGCAATGAGCTTGTGGCAACGTGACCGTGCGGAAGCGTGGTTTCGCGACGGCCACGTTAAGGACACCCCATTGCTTTGGGCGGCGATGCAGACTTTCGTGCGTTGACTAGTTGCGGAAACCGTGCACCGGCGCCGGAATGAAGCCACCGCGGTTGATGAAGGTGGAGTTGCCTACCTGGTTAACCGGGATGACCGGAGCGTAGCCTAGAAGGCCGCCGAAGTTGACCTCGTCGCCAGCCTTGGTGCCAGGAGCAGGGATAACGCGCACGGCGGTCGTCTTATGGTTCATCACGCCAATGGCGGCTTCGTCCGCGATCATGCCGGCGATAGTCTCAGCAGAGGTATCGCCCGGGATGGCGATCATGTCTAGGCCCACAGAGCAGATCGAGGTCATGGCCTCCAGCTTGTCGATGGAGATGGCACCGGTGCGCACCGCATCGATCATGCCCTTGTCCTCGGAAACCGGGATGAAGGAACCGGACAGCCCACCCACGCGGGAGCAGGCCATCATGCCGCCCTTCTTGACGGCGTCGTTAAGCAGCGCCAGCGCCGCCGTGGTGCCGTGCGTGCCCACTTGGTCGAGGCCCATGTGCTCAAGGATGTGCGCGACGGAGTCACCTAGCTCTGCGGTGGGGGCGAGGGAGAGGTCAATGATGCCGAACGGGACACCGAGGCGCTTCGAAGCCATCTCACCCACGAGCTGGCCGGCGCGGGGGACCTTGAAGGCTGCCTTCTTGACCTCTTCGGCGACCTCGTTGAGGGTGGCGCCCTCAAGGGAGCCGAGCGCGCGATCGACCACGCCCGGGCCCGATACACCGACGGAAACGACGCAGTCCGGTTCCTCAATGCCGTGGAAGGCACCGGCCATGAAGGGGTTATCGCCCACGGAGTTGGAGAAGATCACGAGCTTGGCGCAGCCGATGGCGCTGCGATCCTTGGTGAGCTCGGCAGCTTCCTTGATGATGCGTCCCATCTGTGCCGCGGCATTCATGTTGATGCCGGCGCGGGAGGAAGCGATATTCACCGAGGAGCAGACCAGGTTTGTCTCTGCCAGGGCTTCCGGGATGGAACGGATAAGCGCCTTTTCGGCGGTCGTTGCGCCCTTTTCGACGAGCGCGGAGTAGCCACCGACGAAGTCAACACCGGTCGCTGCGGCAGCGCGATCCAGCGCGCGGGCAACGTCCACGGGGTTTCCTTCGATACCGGCCACGATGAGCGCGATGGGGGTGACAGAGATGCGCTTGTTGACAATCGGGATGCCGAGCTCGGCCTCGATTCCCTCGCACACCTCAACCAGGTGTGCGGCGCGGGATGTCACGAGGTCGTACACGGCCTCGGCGGTGGCTTCCATGGTGGGGCGTGTGCAGCCGAGCAGCGAAATGCCCATAGTGACGGTGCGGATATCGAGACGGTACTTCTCGATCATCTCGATGGTGTCGAGAATGCTGGCGGTATTGAATCGGTTAAGCATGACTGGTTATCGTCCCTAGATCTCGTTCATTGCGGTGAACAGCGCTTCCGACTGCACGCGAATGGATTGCTTGATGGACTCACCGACGGTGTTCATCCGCTCCTGGAGCTGCTGGATGCTGACCTCGTTCTCATCGAATTCGACGCGCAAGATCATGGTGAAGTACTCAGACATGAGAGTCTGGGAGACGTCAACGATATTGACGTTAAGTTCTGCGAGGGCGGTGGACACGGCGGAGATAATGCCGGTGTTATCGACACCGGTAACAGTCATGATGGCGATCATGACTAGATTGTAGCCTGTACGTTTTTCCAGCTGCTCTGGGGTCCTGCAGAGAGATCAGATAGCGCGTACGGTGGCGCACATGACTGATACGACAACAACTGCACGCAAGAAGGTTCTGTACATCGGCGGGCATGGAAAGGTTGGGCTTTTGGCGGCGCCCAAGCTTGTCGACGCCAACCTCACCGTCCATTCCCTTATCCGTAACCCCGACCAGGTCGCCGATATTGAGGCCCTGGGCGCCACCGCAGTGGTGCGCGATCTCACCGAGCTTTCTGTTGAGGACTGGGCAGAGCTTTTGGCTGACTATGACGTCGTCGTCTGGGGCGCCGGCAACGGCGGCCGCGCGGGCGCGGAAGTGACGTGGGCAGTCGACCGCGATGCCGCACTTGCCTCCATCGCTGGCTTGGAGAAGCTAGCGGAGGAGGGCAAGCACACCCCGGCCTACGTGATGATTTCCTATATCGGCGCTACGGAGAACACGACCGATCCTTCCGATGAGTCGTGGTACGCCTACGTGGAGTCCAAGAAGGCCGTAGACAATAAGCTCAATTCGACGGATCTCAACTACCTCATTCTGGGTCCTGCAGCGCTCACGGAAGAGCCTTCCCAGGGCATCACTGTGCTCGATAGCGATGCCGAGCGCACCAGCGATATGACGACTTCCCGGGAGCTTGTCGCCGAGGTTGTCGCTGAGGTTGCTCGCCGCGATAGCTTCCCGGCCTCGCCTCTGGAGTTCATCGATGGTGAAGGCAGCGTTAAGGACATCTAGGATGCAGGAGACGCCGCGGCGTTAAGGCCGGCACTTACTTGCTCGCGGGTCAGACCGTTGTGCAAGCTTGCCTGGCGAAAAGGTTTAGTAGTGAGGTGGGCGGCGATGTACCACCCCGTGGTGCGCTCGAAGGTAGCTTGGCTTTGGAAGCGCACCACGGCAATACCTTGCTCGCGGAAGGCCCGGGGAGACGTGTGGGATTCAAACTCGTCGCTGATGATTTCTTGAACTGTGCCGTCGGGGAGGAAGAGGCGCACCTTGGCTTTGTAGTAGTACTCGGTGGGATCGGCATGCGGCACGTGCCGACCGGTCTGCCAGATCTCGCTGAGCAGAGCGGGATAGTACTCAATCCAGCCTTTTTCTGAGGCGGTGCCCAGTCGGCGTGCGCCCCACGTTGAACTGCGAATGGACCGAATCTGTCTCCCTGCCGCGACCACGAGCACGAGGACAAAGACTGCGACGGCCAATCCCTTCCACCCCGAGCTGATGGACGTATCTTCGCCGATAATGGCTGATATCGCGATAGCGAGTAGCACTACCGCCACGATGAGGTTGGTTCGCAGGTTCTTCCATCCAGATGTGGATCCACCCGGCAGTGGCCCAGCTGCGGCAATGGCGCGACCGACGGCAGCTGTTGTAGGAGAAGGGTTTGGCGAAGATACTTCCCTTAAGCTACGAGGAATGAGCCTTTCGGAGTATTCATGATCCGGAAAGTCGAAGGGGGCTATCGCTTGCTGAGACATTGTGGTGGGCTCCTGAAGAAGGTGGGCGTCACGATGGCACGCTGTTGAGCGTTAACCTTTTACCCAGTTCTGCTCAGCAAAAGACAGCGCCGCCTCGATGTTCTTCTTGCGCAGACCATGCTGGAGTTCTAGTTGCGGTTTGTCCGAGTCGGCGCGGTATCCCACCACACTCCAGCCGTTATTGTGGTTGAAGTCAACGGTGGCGACAAGGGGGCCATCGGCGAGCAGCCGGCCGCGAAGCTTCAGCCAATTCGGGTTCGGAGCGATGAACTCCGCTGTCATGCCCTTTGTCAACGAGCCGTCTGGCTGCAAGATGAGTATCGGGGCGGTGTAATAGTAGTCGGTGTTGTCGTTGTAGTCGACGCGGCGCTTGTAGACGAGCTCCCCGATTAACGCAGGACGGTACTCAACCCACCCATTCGCCCAGGCGGTCCGCAACCTAGTTCTCCTTCCCCAGCGACCCCGCACGAGCATGACTCCGACAAAGATGAATACCAGTGCGGCAAGCCCGTTGATAATGCTGGCTATTGGTATCCCGCCGTTCGTTCCGTCTGCGCCCGGAAATAGGACAAAGAGGAATAGCACATGGAACACTGTGAAGAATAGGGACATGACACCCATGGAGATGAAGATGAATCCAAAGATGATCGCGCCGAGATTCGTATGGCCGATCGGTCGCCCGACACTATTGATAGCTTCGCGTATACCGCTGCGGTCCACGTTAGGGTTCGGCTGCTGATCGTGCTCCTTTAATTCCTTAGGCGCGAGGGAGCCGGCGCTGGCTGCATCAAATTTCAGCGGTGACCGAGGCAATTGAATAGAAGATTGCGTCATGGATCACAGTGTAAAGGGGTTAGAGCTGCCTTTCTCGTCGGTTCAACACCCAATGGGGAGTAGGACCCGTGTTGGGCGGCGGACCAACCAATCGAACAGCGGCTTAGCGCACCCAATGCTGTTCGGCGAATTGGAGAACGGCATCAACTTGGCGGCCGGTGAGTCCATTGGAGAGTTCCGCCTCTGAGCTCGTTCCGTCGGTGCGGTAAGCAGCGACGGTCCAGCCATTATTGTTCGCAGTATCCACGGTAGCGATCCGGGAGCCCTCTGCCAGTGCAGCGCCACGTGATCTCAACCAGTTCGGGTTGTTTGCGCGGAACTCACCGGACATGGCCTTCGCCAGTGCGCCGTCTGATTGAAGGATCATGAGCGGCGCGGAGTAATAGAAATAGGTCCGTTCACGATCATCGGGACCTTCGGTTTTGCTGCGCAGGTAAACCAACTCACCGATGAGAGCGGGACGGTATTCTACCCAGCCATTGCGCCACGCGGTGCGCAAACGCCGAGCTTTACCGATTTCCTTGAGGATGTTCCACAGGCTCACAGCGACAAAGGTCGCGCTGAGGAAACACAAAATGATAGGGATTAGCGAAAATATGCCGATGTCAGAGAAGCTGAATCGCGGAGGACCAAAATCACCAGCGAAGAAAGAGAACGTCATGTTGCACATAAATAGTCCAACTAGACCTATGATGACCCAGACTGCCAGGTCGCTGAGCTTAAGGCGCCCAGGCTGGGGCCCAGCCTCCTCGATGACCTCGCGGATCCCTGAATTGTCCATTCGCGGGCTCGGCTGAGCATCGTGGGCACGCTGTTCTTTCGGGGCAAGCAGGGGTGTGGCGTTCAGACTAATTCCACACTGCGTCCGCGGAAGCTGTAGGGGAGTATGGTCCATGCGCCACAGTGTAGCGTCAACCACACTCCGGCACTGAGTGTTAAGCGCTTAGTGACCGGCGTGTGGGCCACGAATCGATTGCTCTACTAAGGACAACACCTGTTCTAGATTCTTTGTGTCCCCGAGGGCCAGGCGGTTGATAAAGCCGTCCATGAAGGTCTCCAGATAAGTCACGAGGGTATCAATAGAGACGTCGTCGCGCAGCCGGCCTTTCTCGGCGTTTGATTCCAAGCGCGCACGAACCGCCTTATCCAAAACCTGCTGCTCTTCATGCCACCGAGCAGCGAAGGAGGGATCGGTGCGCAACATCGAGGTCACCGCGAGTCTGGTGGCGAGCCAATCGTGGCGCTCTGGGTGACGCAACATCTCGCTCATTACCTCAACGAGACCGTTGTTCGCAACAACTTCGGCCTCACGGGCGGCATCTTCCCGGGCCAAGGCAAGAAAGAGAGATTCCTTATCACCGAAGTGGTGAAAGATAGCCCCGCGCGATTTACCCGTGGCTTCTTCGAGGCGTCGAACCGTGGCACCTTCATAGCCGTGCTCAGCGAAGCATCTGCGTGCACCGACCAGAATGTCATGGCGGCGGCGGTTCAGTTCAGAGTCGCTCATAATCGGCATGGTGGGGAAAGCTCCTTAAAGCGCGGCTGGGGGATAGACAGGTAACAGAAGTATGAGGGGATGAGGGGGAGAGAAGCAGAAAGGCCAGCCAGCACTCGATGTTGCTAGCTGGCCTATCCGCCTAACTATGCAGGCCGCACCGTATCCGGAGAACCTGCATGGTGGGCAAGGTTGGTTTAGGCCTTGACCATCTGGCGCAGAACGAACTGCAGGATGCCGCCGTGGCGGTAGTAGTCGGCCTCACCAGGCGTGTCGATGCGAACCTTCGCATCAAACTCAACGGTCTCGCCGGATTCCTTGGTGGCGGTGACGTGAACCGACTTCGGAATGCCGCCTTCGTTGAGAGCCTCGATACCTTCAATGTCGAAGGTTTCGGTGCCGTCCAGGCCGAGGGACTCGTGGGACTCGCCCTCCGGGAACTGCAGCGGAATAACGCCCATACCAATGAGGTTCGAGCGGTGGATGCGCTCGAAGGACTCAGTGATGACAGCCTTCACGCCGAGCAAGTTGGTGCCCTTAGCAGCCCAGTCACGGGAGGAACCGGTGCCGTACTCCTTGCCAGCAAGGACAACCAGCGGGATGTCGGCTGCCTTGTAGTTCTCGCAGGCATCGAAGATGAAGGCCTGCGGTGCGCCTTCCTGGGTGAAGTCGCGGGTGTAGCCACCGGCGACGTCGACCAGCTGGTTCTGGAGGCGGATGTTGGCGAAGGTACCGCGCATCATGACCTCGTGGTTGCCACGACGGGAACCCAGGGAGTTGTAGTCCTGGCGCTCCACACCGTTGGCATCCAGGTACTGAGCGGCCGGGGTACCCGGCTTAATGGAGGAGGCCGGGGAGATGTGGTCGGTGGTCACGGAGTCACCGAGCTTGGCCAGAACGCGTGCGCCCTTGATGTCCTGAACCGGCTCCGGCTCAACCGGCATGCCGTCGAAGTACGGAGCCTTGCGGATGTAGGTGGAGTCCTCGTTCCACTTGAAGGTCTCGCCCTCCGGGACTTCGAGGTTGCGCCATGCCTCATCGCCCTTGAACACGTCGGCGTAGTCAGCCTCGTACAGCTCGCGGGAGATGGCCTGCTGGATGGTGTCCTCGATCTCCTGCGGGGAAGGCCAGATGTCCTTGAGGAAGACATCGTTGCCATCCTGATCCTGGCCCAGCGGCTGGGTCTCGAAATCGAAGTCCATGGTGCCCGCAATAGCGTAGGCAATGACCATGATGGGGGAAGCCAAGTAGTTCATCTTGACGTCCGGGGAAATACGGCCCTCGAAGTTGCGGTTACCGGACAGCACGGCGGTAGCAGCGAGGTCGTGCTCGTTGATGGCGTTGGAGATCTCCTCCGGCAGCGGGCCGGAGTTACCGATACAGGTGGTGCAGCCGAAGCCGGAGAGGTAGAAGCCCAGGGCCTCCAGGTCCTTCCAGAGGTCTGCGCGCTGGAAGTAACCATCCACAACCTGGGAACCCGGAGCACAAATGGTCTTAACCCACGGCTTGGACTTCAGGCCCTTTTCAGCAGCCTTACGTGCGATAAGACCAGCGCCGACCATAACGGACGGGTTGGAGGTGTTGGTGCAGGAGGTGATGGAAGCGATGGCAACCATACCGTGGTCCAGCGTGTACTCGCCGCCGTTCGGGGAGGTGACGGTCACCGGGTTGGACTGGCGGCCGGAGCTGCCCTTGGCAGCGGACTCACCCTCGCCTGCGCGGGATTTGTTCAGGCCACCGGTCACGTCAACGAGGGAGTTCTCGTCGCCACCCTCGGCGGTCATGCGCTTGGCCTCCACGGTGGACTCGTCGGCAACAACCTCGCCAGAAGCGTAGGTCGGCAGGTCCTTACGGAACTGCTCCTTGGCCTCAGAGAGGAGGATGCGGTCCTGCGGGCGCTTCGGGCCGGCGATGGACGGCTTCACGGTGGACAGGTCCAGCTCGAGGTACTCGGAGTACTCTGCCTCCGGAGCATCCTGCTCTAGCCACATACCCTGTGCCTTGGCGTATGCCTCGACGCGGTCGATCTGCTCCTGTGGGCGGCCGGTGAGCTCGAGGTACTTGATGGTCTCCTCGTCGATCGGGAAGATCGCAGCGGTGGAGCCGAACTCGGGGGACATGTTACCGATGGTGGCGCGGTTGGCCAGCGGCACAGCCTTCACGCCGTTGCCGTAGAACTCAACGAACTTCTGAACCACGCCGTGCTGACGCAGCATCTCGGTGATGGTCAGAACCACGTCGGTAGCGGTCACGCCGGTCGGAATCTCGCCGGTGAGCTTGAAGCCCACAACGCGCGGGATCAGCATGGACACCGGCTGGCCCAGCATCGCTGCCTCTGCCTCGATGCCGCCAACGCCCCAGCCCAGGATGCCCAGGCCGTTCTCCATGGTGGTGTGGGAGTCGGTACCAATACAGGTATCCGGGTATGCGAGACCGTCGTTGTCGAAGACCACGCGGGAGAGGTACTCAATGTTGACCTGGTGGACAATACCGGTTCCCGGGGGGACAACGCGGAAGTTGGAGAAGTTCTCAGCACCCCAGCGCAGGAACTGGTAGCGCTCCTGGTTGCGCTCGTACTCGATCTCCACGTTCTTCTCGAGGGCTT
Organism: Corynebacterium sp. Marseille-Q2823; assembly: GCF_903645345.1. Taxonomy (NCBI): domain Bacteria; kingdom Bacillati; phylum Actinomycetota; class Actinomycetes; order Mycobacteriales; family Corynebacteriaceae; genus Corynebacterium; species Corynebacterium sp. Marseille-Q2823. The sequence continues at coordinate 389,419 of NZ_CAHJXS010000001.1, forward strand.
CAGTAGAGCCGAAGGCTTCGACGATGACGGAGTGGTCAATAACCATCTCGGCCGGGTTGAGCGGGTTCACCTGGTCCGGCTTGCCACCGAGTGCGGTGATAGCCTCACGCATGGTTGCGAGGTCCACCACGCAAGGGACGCCGGTGAAGTCCTGCATGAGAACGCGGGCCGGGGTGAACTGAATCTCAGTATCCGGCTCAGCGGACGGATCCCAATTGGCCAAAGCGTTGATGTGATCCTTGGTTACGTTCTTACCGTCCTCGTAGCGCAGCTGGTTCTCAGCCAGAACCTTGAGGGAGTACGGAAGCTTCTCCAGGCCCTCGACTGCGTTGATGTCAAAGTAGTCATAAGACTTACCGTTGACCTCAAGAGTCTTCTTGGCGCCGAAGGAGTTCAGGCTTTCAGTCATAAGGAGCTCCATTCCTTGCTTTTCGCTTGTGGGTTATCGAACACTTGTCGAGGGTTCGTCGAACTATCCGACTAGCACTGACCTTTCAGGGGGCCAAGCGTGTCGACGATCTTTGAACGCGCATGTTCTCTAATACATTGTAGATGTAAGAACCCTCGGTCGACACCACTATAACAGTACGCGCGTTCTGTTTCATCCATTTCGGGGGTAGCGGCGCGTCGCGAAGCTTGCCCGGGTCCGGCGGTTTAGGCTCGACCACGAATCTGGGGAACCGAAGCGCTACAAGATAACGAGGAGTGGCAGATGATCCCGGCGGACGTAAATGTAGACGATATTGCCGCACAGCTGTCAGCCGACGGCGTTGCCTTCTCTAATCCGGAGCTGGCGCTTGACGACGACCTCCAGGTCCACATCTCAGCCTCATTACAACCCGGACACGGTATCGCAGTGGTTGACGTCTTCCCGGAGAAGATTCCGGATCTCCGCGACTTAGCGACAACCCTCCAGCAACAGACAGGGCTAGACACTGTCATCTTGCAGGCGCCCATGAAGGTCTCCGCGGTGAGCAAATCTTATGACCGCGCGACCTTGGAGGCGGCCGAAGATGCGTTGCCAACCGGTCTCGATCAGGTCACGCTGCTCAATGATTTCTATGCCACCGCTGACCATTTTTCGGCACCATGGGGAATCATTCTGGGGCTCCTTTTCTGCCTCGCTTCGGCCGTCGGATGGATAGCCTTCCGCGCGTCTGCTCGGCACAATTTGATCGCCGAAAAATAGGCGGAATAACTACGGCGCGCACTTCGCTACTCGTTGGGGCTTGACGGCAGGGGGAGTGGGGAAGTGGCAAAAGTCAACCACTATCCCTTTACTTTCGAAGCGGGGGAGTGGTTGGCGTCGCGCGCCGAACGGCAAGGTATCCGTTATTGCGAGGCTTGCCAGGCCGTGAAATTTCACCAAGGGTCAAGTGGCCCGCGAGAACATCGTGCCCCAGTCCGCCATGAAGGACGGATGTAGCAATCTGGGGCAATCACGAGAGCGGTCGGTGAGACAAGCCTCAAGGCGTGACGCCACACATGCGCTGACAGGCCGACTTGGAAACGGACCTTGGGAGCGGGTGTTACCTAAAAGTGACAAACATCACAATCACACCTTGGTAACAAAGTCATTGCAGGTTAGGTGCTCCTGTCATGCCCTGTGGCTGCACGTGGCTGATGTGAAAGTTGAGGAAAGTGTGCGAGATGGCGTGTCGGTGACGTATGGTTCACGTATCGACTCACGGGTTGACTATTGCTCCATACGTTCATGGACCAAGCCTTGACTCTCAATTGATTTGTCGCACGGGTATGTGGGGAAGCACGCCACGAGCGAAGGGAACAGTTGGGGTTCACCGCCTGGTGGATGAACGTCGTGTCGCTGCTGACGCGAGTAGCAGAACAGTTTGCTCGAGGCAGTCGGTACCAGTGTTCAACTTTTAAAAATCGAAACACCTACCTTCCGAGTGGAAGAGGCTTCACACACTTCATTGTGCGCTTCTTTGGAGCGGGCAAGAAGCGGCCGTATGCTCTTCCGGTTTCCGGTTGGGTGCCAGCCATGGAGGCGGGCACTTGTGCCATGTGGGCGCGAGTTGCTGCTTTCACGAGCGCGGCGTCCAGCGAGGAGGAACCGTGAGAGACGTGGCCCTCAGCCAGATGTGTGCCCCTTCGTCGTCGGATCGCGGCTAGTCCTAGGCGTACTCGCTATCGAGCGAGGGACGCTCTGCAACTGGAAGATTGGGGCGGCGGTCTGATGAGACGTTGGTGCATACACAGCGCCCGCGCAGTACCTTTAGTGTCTCCGTTGTTGGCAGGACACAGTGCCCTTTAGGGGCACGAACGCAGGAATACTCCTGCCTGCGCCAGGACGTACATGCCTCGTTCGACCACTCTTGTTCGCGTATCCATCACCGCTTCATCAGCCTCGAAGGCGTAACTCTAGGAAGCGCACGGCTTTCCTTAGGCACGCATGCAACCTTTCAGCTTCGAAGTGGTGGGGGAGGCGACGCACCCCGCAGTACCTACTCGCTATTGGCGAAGAAGCAACCTCAAGTCCCAGCGACGTTTTCTGCTGCCGCATCCGGCTTCGCCCAGCCATGAGGAAATACTGTAGGGATGCACAACTACATGGGTAGGTGTCTAGGAGATAACTCTCGTGGCCACCACATCATCCTTCGGCTTCCGGCGCTTCAAAGCAGCCTTCGCTGCTATTGCGACCACTGCAGCCTTATCTACTGCCTCCTCGCTCACTCCTGCAGTGGCGGCGGAACCTGAGCAGCTCAACATCGACTCCCTGCTATCCTCCGATAATCCGTCCATCGCTGACCTCGCCGGCGCTATCGCGCAGATCGAGGAACGTATCGCTCAAGCTGAAGCGGCCATCGGTATCCAACGCGAATCTGTGAACCGGGCGCTCGTCGATCTCAACGACGCTCGGACCAAGGCGGCCCAGGCACGCCAGGGGACCACGACGGCGCGCGAGCAACTCGACGCCGCGCAGGCGGATGTCGCGGATGCGCAAGCAAAGTTGGACGAGGTCTCACGTTCGGCCTACCGCCGCGCCAATACCTCCGACACCGTTGCGCATGCAGCAGGTAAGGATGCCCGCTCGGATATGCTTGAGCGTCAGTCCTATCTACGTTCACAATCCGATAAGCAACAGGCCGTGTTGCGTGACTTGGAAAAGCAGCGGACGGAAAAGGCCAATAAGGAATCTCAGCTGCGTAAGACCCAGCAGCTTGCTGAGGAGCGCGCAGACCGGGCCGCCGATGCCGAGACCGCGGCACGCGATCAGCTCACCGCCTCCGAAGCCTCCATCAAGGATTCGGCATCCGAACGCGATGATCTTCTCTCACAACTCTCCGCTCTCCATAAGGCCCTCAATCAAGCTAAGGGGGTTGACGAAAATGAAGTGTCAACCCCTGAGACTGGAACCGACGTCAACGATGGAGCCTTGACCTCGGAGGTGCAGAGCGATACGCAGAACGCCACCGAGGCCACCGACGACGCCGATGAGCCCACGGTAGTCCCGTCCGAGCCCGCCAACACAACGACTGCCGCCGAGTCCACGACCAACGCACCGGCTGGCCCTTCGGCCTCTGAAGCCAAGACTCCTACGCTCCAAGCACAGCGCTCGACCCCTGCGGCCTCTGCGGAGGAGATGAAGGAACTTTCAAGCGCTGCAAACGCGGTTGCTTCGGATCCAAACGTGCAGGAGCTGTCTTCTACTCGCGCAACGGGCTCTGAGAAGAAGGAGACAGGGCAGCCCCGAGGCGGCAGCTCTTTTGATCCGGGTGACATCGATCCTGAGACTGTTGCCCTCGGCATCGGCGTAGTTGGAACCGTCGCCTCGATGGTGGCGGCGTCCCAGCCTAACCACAACAACAGCTTGACCCAGGACGAGATCGACGCGCTTGTGCAGGGCTCTTCGAAGCTGTTTGCCCTTCAGGGCGAAGGCGAGAGCACGGGGTCCACGGCAGCGGGATCCACCGAGACGTCGACGAGCGAATCGGCATCCACAACCACGGCCACTGAGGACGAGGATTCTCTTGCCTCCGATGTGTCCGGCGTCCTAGAAGAGCTTGATACCACCGACAGCGTGACCAAGGAGGCATCGGCAACGCTGGGCGACGCCTCCCGCGAAGCAAAGATCGAGACCGTGATTGAGCGCGCCACCTCCCAGGTCGGTGTTCCGTATGCGTGGGGCGGCGGTGACGCACATGGCCCTACCAAGGGCATCCGTGACGGAGGCGTTGCAGACTCCCACGGTGACTACAACAAGGTTGGTTTCGACTGCTCGGGTCTGGTTCTGTATGCCTTCGCCGGCGTGGGTATTTCCTTGCCGCACTACACCGGTTACCAGTACCAGAAGGGAACGAAGATTTCCCCGAGCGAAATGGAGCGCGGCGACCTTATCTTCTATGGCCCGAACGGCAACCAGCACGTGGCGATCTACCTTGGTGATGGCACCATGGTTGAAGCTCCCCAGTCTGGCCAAAACGTCAGTATCACCCCAGTACGCCAAGGCGGCATGGCCCCCTATGCCGTGCGCCTGATCTAACAAGGCGCGTTGCTAGACTGGGCTGTATGACTGACACACTGCGTACTGCCCAGGGCAACGCCCACAGCACCGATTCGGTGCCCTCCTCATTTGACGCCCTCCTCGTTCTTTCTTTCGGTGGCCCGGAAGGAAACGAGGAGGTTGTTCCATTTTTGGAGAATGTAACCCGCGGCCGTGGCATTCCCCGTGAGCGCCTCGAAGAGGTAGGGGAGCACTACTTTCATTTCGGCGGCGTAAGCCCGCTCAATGCACTGAATCGAGAGATCATCGACAATATCTCGGCAGAGCTTTCGGATCGCGGACATAATCTGCCGGTCTATTTTGGCAACCGTAACTGGCATCCCTTTGGGACAGAGGCCGTTGACCAGATGGCAGCGGACGGAGTGCGCAGCGTCGCCGTGTTTGCCACCTCGGCCTGGGGCGGCTACAGCGCCTGCCGGCAATACAACGAAGACATCGTTGCCCTGCGTCAGCACGTTGAGGATAAGAACCTTCCAGACATAACCTTCACCAAGCTGCGCCAGTTCTTCGATCACCCGAAGTTTGTAGAGGAAATGGCTGCCGCTGTCCGGGAGGCCTACGCGCAGGTTCCGGACGACAAGCTGGCTAGCACTCGCATGCTCTTCACCGCGCACTCAGTGCCCACGGCACACGATGCGGTTGGAGGTGACGAAGGGGATAAACATATTTACTCCCGCCAGGTGGCGGAGGCCTCTCGCCTCGTCGCCGAGGCCGCCGGCGTTAAGGACTATGACCTCGTGTGGCAATCGCGCTCTGGTAACCCGGCCACACCGTGGCTGGAACCAGACATCGTAGACCACACCACACGGATCCACGAAGAGGAAGGCGTCGACGGCGTCGTCGTCTGTCCCATCGGATTCATCTCTGATCACATGGAGGTGATCTGGGATCTCGATTCCGAGCTCAAGCAGGCCGCCGATGCGATGGGCGTCAGTGTCTACCGCACCCGCACCGCCGGGCCGTCTGAGCGCTTTGCATCGCTGATCGTGGATCTGATCGAGGAACTAGAGCAGGGCAGTGAGCCCGCGTCTCTCGGCGACGTCACAGTGCAGGGGTGCACGGTCAACGGCGAGCCCTGCGCCGATGGTTGCTGCGATATTTGGTCGCTGCGCAAGCCTCACTAGCGTGCGAATTCGCTTAGCGCGTAGGCCACTCCCGCCATGCGCGCTTGGCGGATGTGGCGCCACAGGCGCAGAAGCTGCGGATCGAGGCTGTGGTCTTGGACTCGATCAGTCACCGTCTCGATAATGGCAGCAACCCGGTCAGCCCGAGCAAAGAGCTTTGCCGCCCGTCCCGGCACCGCTGAGGGCAAGCCCGGGGTGTCGTAGAAGTCGCTCAGCATACCTACGGTCAGCCGCGGGTTAGGGAGAGCATCGCTGCGGTATCCCGTTGCTTCGATGAGAGTGGCCGATTCATTCGTTGCAGTGCTCAGCAGCGCATCCGCCTCTCCTGGGCTCAGCCACGCGGGCGAGGGCAACGGGGCTGTTTCCTCAATCACCGTCCACCGCGTCACACCTGCGGTGAAGGTGGGGATAAGCACTAAATTCCTATCAGGATCGTTGGTGCGCACAACGATGGCGCCGGCCGGGTTTTCGGCCGCAGCTTTAGCAGATTCGGATCCCGCTGGAAGAGCCGGCGCTTCGCCGGGCCCAGAAAGGACCAGCCGCAGCAATGGCTCGCGTTCACCGCGCTCGATGATGGCGGCCGTCTCGCTTCTAAGAAGTGACATAACATTAACGAAAGGCTGACCGTCAGCGGCTGCTTGCTCGCCGCCAAGCTCAGTGAGAGCGTCGAGGAAGTCATCGGTAGATTCCTGGCCCCACAACCACGCTCCAAGCCACACGGCAACGTTTTGTAGAGGGGACCAAACTTCGGCGCGCATATCCATGGCTGGACAGTGTAGACGATAGGGTAGACCGCTATGAGCTTGAATTCCCGGGACCCCTATGGCGGCGATATTTTTGCCGGACATGCACGCAACAAAAAGACGGAGTACCCCGAGGTACCCGCAGAACCAGGCATGGTGGTCGAGGTTCGCGGTGATGATTTTGTGGGAGCGGTCTTAGGCGTTGACAAGACCGTGTGGGGCCCAGTAGTGCGGCTCGAGGATCGGCACGGAAACGCACGTGTCTTCAAACTCGTCAAAGGTGGATTTTTATTGGAGGGACAGCCGGTTACGCTGACCCGCTACGTCGAAAAGCAAGCACCCCGCAAGTCCAATTCAGGATCACGCCGCGTGGAAAATGTGGAAGCGAAGGTAGCCGCGCCATCACGCATTTGGGTCGAGGGCATCCACGATGCCGCCATCGTGGAAAAGGTGTGGGGCCACGACCTGCGCGTGGAAGGTGTGGTCGTCGAATACCTCGAAGGTCTGGACAACCTCGAGGAACGTCTCGCCGAATTTCAGCCCGGCCCTGGACGCCGCGTAGGGGTTTTGGCGGATCACCTTGTCGAAGGATCGAAGGAGACGCGGTTGACGCAGACGGTCGGCGAGCACGTGCTCGTTACCGGGCATCCCTTCATTGATATCTGGGCAGCAGTCAAACCCGAGCGCCTTGGGCTGCGAGCCTGGCCGGACGTGCCCTTTGGAGAGGACTGGAAGTCTGGCATCTGCCGCCGTGTTGGGTGGTCCGACCCTAAGGAAGGCTGGAGCCGTGTCTACAACGCCGTGACGTCATTCCGGGATCTGGATTCCACGCTGATCGGCGCGGTAGAGCGGCTCGTGGATTTCGTCACCACACCGGAGCTGAGCAAGGAGGATTTACTCTAACCCGCATTTGCTCGGTCGATGAGGTTGACCGCCAGCTGGCAGCCGGCGGTCTCTGCCGCCCAGCCCGCAGCTTGGAGGCGTTGGGACATCGCCTGTTTGGAGATGCCCAGTTCTTCAGCGGCCTCATTTTGGTTCAGCCCGCCGCGTACCAGCGAGGTGGCCTCGCGGCCCTCCATCGTGCGCTTGTTCAAGACAAAGCCTAAAAGGGCGAAGGCCGCCGCAATATCCTGTGCTTGCTGTGCCCTTCCGCGACGATCCACCTTGGCGTAGACGTGCCCCGCTCGCGCGGAGCCTTTGACCGCGGCGGTAGCCACCGCCCGAGTTTCGGCGTCACCGGCCCCTTGGCCGGGGATAACTCCGATGCCGATGGCCCAATCACCGTCCGCAAGCAGCGCCATCACAACATCGCAGACTGCGGAAGAGGAATAGGCCACGGCGCAGATATCCTCGACACCGAGAACCTCGAATTCACCAATGCCTTCCAGGGTGGACAAGGCAGCGGCGGAGCGTTGAACCAAATCAGCTCGGCGTACCGAGCGGCCGCGGTAACGGGCGTGGACTGCTAGCACAGTGCGGGACTCCTTCCAGAGAGAAACAAGGCCCAGTCTACCCCTTGCGCTTGACCGAACCGCGCGTTCCGGGGGCGAGCGGCAAACGCGTGTCAAGGATGAGCCCAACGGCCCCGAGCGCGGCCGCCAACAGGAAGGCGACGATGGTGTAGGGGCTCGTGGAGCCTGTGAGCGCATCCCCAAAGAAGACGCCGATGGCGGTCGTGGGGATAGAGCCGATGAGCGTGGCTACGGAGAAGTGCGTGACGGAAATGGGAGTCAGCGCGGCGACATAGTTGAGTAAGGAAAAAGGAACTCCCGCCACCATCCGCAGTGACGCTACAGCCAGCCAGCCGCGCCGGTCGAGTCGAGCGTTGATTGCGTACACCGCTGGGTGCGTGAGGTGCGGACGAATCCACTCACCGAGCAAGCTGCGCACAATGAGCAAGGAAACGGTAGCGGAGATGGTCAGCGCCACGAGGGAGATGGCCAACCCCAGCCACGGACCGAAAAGCAGGCCAGCGGCGAGCGTCCATACGGTTCGGGGGATAGGAAACTGCGTGAAGAAAACATAGGCCCCTGTAAAGGCCACAACGAACCAAGGCCCAAGGTGCTCCGACCACGAGCGCAGCACGGCGAGCGAGGGGACGTCGACAAGCACGGCACCTACAATCAACGCCGCGCCGGCAACGATTACTGCTGCCCACTGCTTCCAGCTCCAGCGACGAAAGCTCTGCCATGCCGATCGTCCCAGTGACACGAAGAAGTCACCGACGCTGCGCACCCAACCAGTTTTCATAGGGCTTCAAGCCTAGCGCTACAAGGCTGCTGATCCCTCATTCAGGCTGCATGAAGAAAACTCGCACCATCCCCAGCGGGGAGGAAAGAAAAGCAGATATCGACGCCGTCTAGGCAGGTGCTGGCAGTTTCGCCCCAACTTGCTGGCAAGCCCCGATCCAGTGCATACGATATGGACTTCGCGGAGGATACTGAAGAGCGGTGCGCATCCGCACTGCTTTCTTTTCGTGTCTGTCCTGACACCGATGTTCTTTGTGGAGTGGATCTTGGACTTTCTTCATAACCTCACGTCCTATATGGACGCGGCCACCTTACTCGAAGCGTTCGGGCCGTGGGTGATTGGTGGAATTGCGCTCGTTGTATTCATCGAATCAGGCGTGCTCTTTCCGTTTCTTCCGGGAGACTCCCTTTTGGTGACCGCCGCGATTCTGCGCCACGATCTCCATGTCTCACTGTGGCTGCTTATCACCGTGGGTATCGTGGCTGCTATTGCAGGTGATCAAGTGGGCTATTGGATTGGCCACCGCTTCGGGCGCGGCTTGTTTCAGCAGGACGCACGGCTCCTCAAGTTGGAGTACCTCATCACTGCGGAGAATTTTTTCCGCAAGCACGGCCCTCTTGCTTTGGTGCTGGGACGGTTCGTTCCGATCGTGCGCACCTTCATCCCGGTGGCTGCCGGGACGGCCGGGATGCGCTATAAGAAGTTCATTGGCTGGAATGTCAGCGGGGCAGTGGCTTGGGTGCTTTCTATGAACCTCGTCGGCGTCTTTCTGGGCAATATTCCGGGCATCGCCAACTCGATTGAGAAGATCATGCTGCTCATTATTGCGCTGTCAGTAGCTCCCATTGCGATCAAGGCAGTACACAGCTACGTCACGTCGAAGAAGAAAGCCACGGTGGTCGAAGAGCGGGAACCCACTATTACTACAGCGGGATAGGGGCTTTAGGGAGCCGCCAAGTCGGGGCGGCCGCCCGCCGATGGGTTACCCCCGGGCCGGACATACGAAAGCAGGAACCCCGTGTCTCACATCATCTTGTCCGATGGTGCGAAACACGGGGTTTCGGTTGTGCCCGAGGGGGGACTTGAACCCCCACGTCCGTTAATAGGACACTAGCACCTCAAGCTAGCGCGTCTGCCATTCCGCCACCCGGGCTAGGGTGTTTGTTCAGCCTCTCGGCTGGGCACTCGAATACTGTATCCCGAACCGGTGTCACTTCACAAATCAGCACTACACGCCATGTTTTCACGCTACTTTTAAGGGTTGAAAACACACCGGTGGAAGTACGTTGTTCGTTAGCGCTTGCGCGTGCCGGACGGTGCACCCACAAACCCCGTATGTGGCGCCTGCACCCTAAATCGGCGCGCTGAATATAGCTTTCCGGTACAAAGGGATCTATGACTAGCAACACTTCAGATACCACCGTGAACTACGCCACTGACTCTCGTTTCCCGGGCCCGGACCCTTACGCACCGTTGGGGGAAGTCCCCAGCTTCACCGTGACGTCCTCTGACATCGAGGAAGGCTCAGAGATCGCGGAGCGTTTCCGCGCGCCTGAGAATGTATCGCCGCAGCTGTCGTGGTCCGACGTACCGGAGGGAACTAAGTCCTTCGCCGTCACCTGCTTTGATCCTGACGCCCCAACGGGCTCTGGTTTCTGGCACTGGGCGGCCTTCAACATTCCTGCCGATGTACGCGAGCTCCCCACTGGAGCCGGCTCTGCTGAGGACCTCGGCCACGAGGGTGTCATCAGCCTGCGAGGCGATAGCGGCCAACGCGTCTACTACGGACCCCAGCCGCCAGCCGGGCATGCCCCGCACCGCTACTTGTTCGCCGTACACGCCGTTGACGTAGAGACGTTGGACATTGATCCGGACGCCACCCCGACGGTCCTCGGTTTCAACCTCTTCTTCCACACGCTTGGCCGTGCGGTTACCTGGGGTTGGTACGAAGCCCGCTAAAGGGGCCAATTACACTCATCACAATGAGTAAGAATCCGGAGACCAACCCCACCACTGACGGAGTAGATATCCCCGCCGCCCTGCGCGTGGGCGGCGCCTTCATGCTGCTGGCCGCTGTGCTCGCGCTATTCGGGCTCGTATCCATATTTACCGACGGCTGGGGAGCCACCTTCGAATGGACATGGCGCCGCCTAGCCATCGTGGGTGCGGCGCTTCTCGTCGGCGCATTCAGCACCCAACGCCGCGATCAGCGGGGCAGCCGCGAGCAAATCATCGCCCTGGTCCTGGCGCTCGTCCTCATCATCGCCAGCCGGGCGCTTCCCAACACGGTTCTCACGACGATGGGCCAGTACGTGGTCTTCCTGTACGCCGTCGCAGCAGGGTTGTGTGCGGTCATTATCCGTCGCACCTTGCGCTAGAACCGCGGTGGCGGGCTAGTCCGCCCATCCCAGGCCGGAACCTACAGCCTCCGAGATGTTGCTCAAGCCGTGAGCGTGAATCTGCTGGGCAATGCCACGGTGGATGTCGCGGATCCAATCCGGGCCGCCGTAGATCAGGCCGGTGTAGCCCTGCAGCAGCGAGGCTCCTGCAGTGATACGCTCCCACGCCTGCTCCGGGGTGGAGATACCACCAGCCGAGATCAGAACCAGCTTATCGCCCACGCGGGAGTGGAGGCGCTGCAGGACCTCCAGCGAGCGCGCAGCTACCGGAGGGCCGGACACGCCGCCGGCTCCCATCGCCGCGACCTCCTCAGCCGGGGTTACCAACCCCTCGCGTGAGATGGTGGTATTTGTGGCCACAATGCCTGCTAGTCCAACCTCTACGGCCATATCAGCTACGGCATCAATATCTTCATCGCTGAGGTCCGGTGCAATCTTCACCAAGACCGGCGAGTACGTCGATTCCACCACGGCCTCCATGATGGGGCGCAGGGATTCCACCGCCTGCAGGTCGCGCAGGCCCGGGGTATTAGGGGAGGAGACGTTGACCACGACATAATCGGCCAGATCCCCTAACACTGATGCGCATTGGCGGTAGTCATCCACCGCATGCTCAGCTTCAGTGACTTTGTTCTTGCCGATGTTGATGCCCACGACATCGTTATAGCGGCGCTTGCGTAGATTTCGGGCAGCTGCCAGCGCGCCCTCGTTGTTAAAGCCCATGCGGTTCAAGATGGCCTTGTCAGCCTTGAGCCGGAAAAGTCGGGGAGCTGGATTGCCCGGCTGCGCCTTTGGGGTGATGGTGCCGAGCTCGGCGTATCCGAAGCCGATGGGGGACCAGACGTCGGCAGCCGCCGCATTCTTATCAAAACCTGCGGCCAGCCCCAGCGGGCGCGGGAAGCGCACGCCAAAGACCTCTTGTGCCAGGACCGGATCAGTGACCGGTACGACCTTGCCCAGCGCACGGTTAAGCGGCGAGGCGACCTGGAGCGCGGCGAGACCGCTATTGATGATGCCATGGATGCGTTCCGGGCTGAGTTTGAACATTCCCTTTAACGCGGCCTGGTAGGCCGCGTGGCGGGCACGGTCGAGAGCTGAGTACTGCATGCGGTGTCCTTAAAAAGAAGTGAAAATGAAAAGGGGCGGGATGGTGAAATTTAGCGGGGTGTCTCGTCGAGTTGCGGATCGCTGATGAACTGGAGGCCGTCACCGCTAGCTGAGGCGGTGACGAGGGTGCCGTCGCCAAGCACGGCAACGTTCTGAGCGTCCGCCACCGTGGCCATGCTGCCGACGGACTCCGGAACACCCGCAGCGACGGTGAAGGCGTGCAACAGGTTGTTGTCAGTGGTAGTCACCCAAGCCAAGGAACGCTCTGCGTCCCAGGCCACGCCCCACGGCGTGCCGTCGGTGTTTCCGTACTGATGCAGGCGGATGACGTCGCTGGCGGTGTAAATGGCCACGCGTTTGCCCACGGTGTCTGAAGCTACGACCACGGCGCCCTCACCGCCCGCGATCTGTCCCACGCCCTGGCCAGAGCGAAGGCGTCCACCCGCGCGATCCTTCTCCCAGTCCAACGACTGAATTGTGGAGTCCTCCCTGAAGATGCGGACGATGCCGTCGGCGCCATCCGGATTAGGCACGGAGATGAGCTGATCCGAGCCTGCTTCCACCGTGATATCGCTGCTCCGTTCACCGTCCACGTAGACCCCGATAGTCGTGGACTCCCGAGAGCCCACAAAAACCTCGCCGCTGGAGGCCTCTGCGGCCACCGTCACCGGCGTCTCCTCATTCACTGCCAACTCCTGGGGGGAATCAGGCTTCTGGGGATCAAAAAGCAGTACCTTATCCCCACAGGCGAGAAGGAAGTGCTGGTCGGAGGCAGTCAGGTCGCCACATTTCGCATCGACGGATACCGTGGTGGCCTTCTCCTCGGTGAAGTCATCGGCAGTACCTACGGCGAGTGACCCCTCGGTGCGAACTGCAAGGACGTCACCGACTGCGGCGAGATCCGACACGGCAGCGAAGGGGACGACGTTGCCCACCGGCTCGGTGGCCGCTGGGGAGGAGGCGGGTTCGGCCTTGCCATAGACCGCGGAATTGGGATCTGCGCCAACACCAACCGTGGGATTGCAGGCGGCAAGAGCGCAGGCACTGGTGAGAAGGGCAGAAGAAAGCAGAACACGACGCATTTTCACGATCCCTCATCCTAGCAGTCAGCGTGGTGGAAACCGGAAGCCATGGACCGCGCTAGTAGGCTGTCGCGGGTGACTACAACAGCGACAACTGAAGCCATGACATGGATGCAGGTCATCATCCTCTCCCTCGTCCAAGGCCTCACCGAATTCCTGCCCGTGAGCTCTTCCGGACACCTGCGCATCGTGTCCACCCTGTTTTGGGGCCAAGACGCAGGCGCCTCCTTCACTGCGGTTATCCAGCTCGGTACTGAACTGGCGGTGATCGTGTACTTCGCAGGAATGATTTGGCAGATCCTGAAAGGCTGGTTCGTGGGCCTGGTGCACAAGGAGCAGCGCGGCCAGGATTATCAAATGGGGTGGATGGTCATCGTTGGCTCTATTCCCATCGGCATCCTGGGCGTGCTGGGCAAGGACCTGATTAGGGATAACCTGCGCAACCTGTGGATTACCGCCTCCATGCTCGTGCTCTTCTCTTTCGTTTTCATCATCGCCGAGAGGGTAGGGAAGAAGGAACGCAGCTTCGAGGAACTGACGATGCGCGATGCCATCGTCATGGGCCTGTGCCAGTGCTTGGCGCTTATCCCAGGTGTCTCGCGCTCGGGAGGAACGATTTCGGGCGGCCTCTTTTTGGGCTTGGATCGCGAGGTGGCGACGCGCTTTAGCTTCCTCTTGGCCATTCCTGCAGTCATGGCTTCGGGGCTGTTTTCGCTTGGCGACGCCTTCGGCCCCACCGTGGGGCAGTCTGCCACCGGCGCCCAGCTGCTCGTCGGCACGCTCATCGCGTTCGTCGTCGGCTATGCGTCTATTGCGTGGCTGCTGAAGTTCGTGGGCAGCCACTCCTTCGAATGGTTTGCGGCCTACCGCATTCCTGTCGGGCTTCTCGTCATGCTGTTGCTGGGCCTCGGGGTTCTTGCCCCCTAACCGGCCATGCGCCCGCGGCGGTGGGGTCACACGTTAGGATGGTGCCCATGCAATCTTGGCCTGTCCCGCACATCGATTCCGTCCCTGGCGCCCCGTCGCCGCTTCACCTCTATGATTCCGCTGATGAAGAGGTAAAGAAGCTCAACATCAAGGGGGAGACCGCCACGATGTATGTCTGTGGCATTACCCCTTATGATTCCACTCACCTGGGCCATGCAGCGACCTATCTGACGTTTGATCTGATTTACCGCCAATTGCTGGATAACGGCTACACCGTGAATTACGCCCAGAACATCACCGACGTGGATGATCCGCTCTTCGAGCGCGCTGAGCGCGACGGTGTGGATTGGCGCGAACTGGGCACCTCGCAGATCAATCTTTTCCGCTCGGACATGGAGCTGCTCTCCGTGTTTCCGCCTCAGCACTTCGTCGGAGCGATGGAGGCCATCGACGAGATTACGGTCATGGTGCAGGCGCTTCTCGACGCCGATGCAGCCTACGTTGTCGACGATCCTGAGTTCCCGGATATCTACGCTTCCATCGAGGCCACGAAGAACTTCGGCTACGAGTCGAATTATTCTCGCGAGCAGATGGAGACCTTCTTTGCCGAGCGCGGCGGTGACCCGGACCGTCCCGGCAAGCGGGATCCTTTGGATGCGCTCATTTGGCGCGCCCACCGCGAGGGCGAGCCCGCCTGGGAATCTCCGTTTGGCCCGGGGCGTCCGGGCTGGCACATCGAGTGTTCCGCCATCGCGACCAACCGGCTCGGGTCCAGCTTTGATATCCAGGGCGGCGGATCGGATCTGAAGTTCCCGCACCACGAATTCTCCGCGGCCCATGCGGAAGCGGCGTTGGGTGTAGAGCGCATGGCCCAGTCCTATGTGCATACCGGCATGATCGGCTTGGACGGCACCAAGATGTCGAAGTCATTGGGCAACCTGGTGTTCGTCCACAAGCTCGTCGAGGCGGGCGTCGACCCTTCGGCCATCCGTCTCGGTGTCTTCGCCGGCCACTATCGAGCCGACCGTGACTGGTCCGATGCGGTCTTGAACACCGCGCAGGAGCGGCTGGAGCGCTGGCGCGCGGCTTCCCGCACGGCAGGCAACGTGGAGGAAGTCAAGGAGGTCGTGCACCACGTACGTCGTGCCTTGGCCGACGACCTCGATACGCCACGTGCCCTTGAGGTCATCGATCAATGGGCAGATAAGGCACTGCAGGCTGGTGCTTCGGATGAGGAGGCGTCCGGCTTGCTGCGCACTGCACTTAATTCTCTGCTGGGCGTGCGCCTCTAGACAACTTCAGGCATGATTTAGCTCATGACGATTCGCGCCGAATTCCAGCCCACCGTAGATGAGTTCATGTCCAACCTCGAGTCCTTTGCCACCGGGGATTACCTCAAGGAAGAGGAAAAGGAGTTCTGGGAGGCACCGTTCGATGCAACGGTGCTCCCGGATCTTCGCAACATCCTCGAGTCCTTCCTCGATGATCTGGATAAGCTGCCTGATGATCCGGAAGGTGGGCTGTTGAGTGCAGCGGTGCGCCCCTCCGTGGAGAAACTCGCCGCCTTCAACCGAAAGAATGCTGACGCAGTGCTGGAGCCGGAGGAAAAGGAGGAGCTCACGGAGCTTATCCACTCTGCCTCGGCGGCCACTGGCGCGGATGACGATGCCTTGGCACAGCTACCGGAACTGGATTTTTAATTGACTGATAGTGAGCAGGCTGCAGGTGCTACCCGTCCCGCAGCGATCTTCTGGGATATGGATGGCACCCTTACTAATTCCGAGCCCCTTTGGGAGCAAGCCACCTTCCACCTCTCCGAAACGCTGGGACGCCGGCTAACGCCGACGGAGCGGTTAGCCACGGTAGGCGCCACGTTCGAGGACACCTTGGCCATCTGCGCCGATAAGGCGGGCGTCGTGCTTCAGCCGGGAGATACCGAAAAGTACCGCCGGCTCATGTTCGACTATGTCAAGTCCCTTTTCGCCGAACACCTCGAGATTTTCCCGGGTATTCCGGAGCTGCTTGGTGAGCTCAAGGAGTTGGGTGTGCCCATGATGGTGACCACGAATACCGAACGTTACGTGGCGGACTCCGCGATTGCGGCTTTAGGCCGACACTACTTCGTGGACACGATTTGCGGTGACGAAGTCCCGCGGGGCAAACCCGCTCCGGACATGTATGCCGAAGCTGCCCGCCGGGTAGGCGCCTTACCGCAGGATTGCCTGGTCTTTGAAGATTCTGCAGCCGGCATGCGCGCGGCTGTCGACGCCGGCTGCACCGTTATCGCTTTGCCCGAGGGCGACCACGTTGCGGTACCGGAGGAGGCGACCGTCATCACCGAGTTGCGCGGAACCCAGCACCGCCATCTCGACGGCGCTTCAGCTTCCGACGTGCACGACTGGTACAACCACCTACGCGCACTCTAGCCGCCGCGGATTCGCTGCGGGGCGGTGGAGCGGTTGACTCCTTCCGTCGGGATTTCGGCTAGGGAGGAAGCATTTTATGCAGCAGTGTGGAAGAATAAGCCATTGTGAAGAATTTTGAGAGCCTGTTTGAGGAATTGTCCCAGAAAATCGCCGAGCGCCCTGAAGGCTCCGGCACCGTGGAAGCTTTTGACAAAGGGATCCACCACCTGGGCAAGAAAATCATCGAAGAGGCTGGCGAAGTGTGGATTGCCGCAGAATATCAGTCCGATGACGAGCTCGCCGAGGAGATGTCGCAGCTGCTGTACTGGCTCCAAGTCATGGCCCACAAGCGTGGCCTGAAGCTCGAGGATATTTACACCTACCTCTAATCGGCCGCCCAGTACGAGGGCTTCCAGCAGTTTCAATAACCAGCGCAATCACCGTAGAAAGCACCGCACACTCATGATCAAAATCGCCGTCCCTAACAAAGGCTCTCTGTCTGAGGCCGCTCTGGAGATCTTCAAGGAAGCAGGATATAAGGGCCGTGGTCACAATAAATCGTTGAACGTAGTGGATGAGGACAACGGCGTTGAATTCTTTTTCCTGCGTCCGAAAGATATCGCCATTTATGTCGCGCAGGGTGTCCTAGATCTCGGGATTACTGGCCGCGACTTGGCTCTCGATTCGCGCGCGAAATTCAACGAAGTCTTGGATCTCGGTTTTGGCGCCTCGACGTTCCGCTATGCAGCACCAGCGGGGGAGCAGTGGGATGTTCCGAAGCTGCAGGGCAAGCGCATCGCCACTTCGTACCCTAACGTTGTGCGCAATCACCTCAGCGCGAATGGAATTGAGGCTGACGTCATTCGCCTCGACGGAGCGGTAGAGATTTCGATTCACCTCGGTGTCGCAGACGTGATCGCAGATGTTGTCTCAACGGGAACTACCCTGCGTCAGCAAGGGCTTAAGCCCTTTGGCGAGCCTATCGTTTCTTCCGAGGCCGTCGTGATCAAGCGCGAGGGCGAAGACGTCACGGCCGAAGAGAACGTTGTGCTCAGCCGCATTCGCGGAATCCTCAACGCCCGCCACTATGTCATGCTCGATTACAACGTGGCGGAAGAGAAGCTCCCGGACGTCGAAGCTGTGACCCCCGGCTTGACTGGTCCCACCATCTCACCACTGGCACGCGAAGGGTGGGTGGCTGTGCGCGTCATGGTGCCCCGCAAGCAGGCTAATCAGGTGATGGACGCGCTGGAAGGGCTCGGCGCCGAGGCAATCTTGGCCTCGGATCTGCGAATTGCCCGCTTTTAGGGGGAGAATCCAAGCATTTTATTCGCGCTCCTAGCTACGATGGGGGCTGACCATCATCGTTCTTCGATTTTTATGCAAGGAGTCAGCCCCGATGGCAAAGACAACTAAGAAGGATGCTCAGCCGGAGGCCAAGGAGACCAAGGACGTGAAGTCCCAGGTCGAGGAAAAAGCCACCAACAAGGCTCCGAAGTCCCCGTCCAGCAAAAAGACGCGTACTGAGACTGATCTTCTCGGCTCCATGGAGGTTCCGAGCGATGCGTACTACGGCGTTCATACGCTGCGCGCTATCGAGAACTTCCAGATTTCCTACGTGACCATCAACACCATCCCGGATTTCATCCGCGGTATGGTGCAGGTCAAGAAGGCAACCGCGATGGCTAACCGCCGTCTGCACGTCCTTCCTAAGAAGAAGGCAGAGGCAATCATCTGGGCTTGTGACCAGATCCTCGAAGAGGGCCGCTGCATGGACCAGTTCCCGCTGGATGTCTTCCAGGGTGGCGCTGGCACCTCGCTCAACATGAACACCAACGAGGTTGTGGCCAACTTGGCGCTCGAGCACCTCGGTGAGGAAAAGGGTGCCTACGACATCATCAACCCGAACGATGATGTCAACATGTCCCAGTCGACCAACGACGCATACCCCACCGGCTTCCGCTTGGGCATCTACTACGCCATGGAAGACCTCATCGAGCGCATCGATACCCTGCAGGCAGCATTCCACGCCAAGGGCAATGAGTTCGTTGACATCCTAAAGATGGGCCGCACCCAGCTGCAGGATGCCGTTCCGATGACCCTTGGCGATGAATTCAAGGCCTTCGCGCACAACCTTGCGGAAGAGCAGGCCATCCTGCGTGACGCCCAGAAGCGTCTGCTGGAGATCAACCTCGGCGCAACCGCTATCGGTACCGGCGTGAATACCCCGGCCGGCTACCGCCACCAGGTCACCGCCGCGCTGTCCGAGGTCACTGGTCTGGAGATTAAGACCGCCCGCGATCTCATTGAGGCAACCTCTGACTGTGGCGCTTACGTACTGCTGCACTCCACCATCAAGCGTGCAGCAATGAAGCTGGCCAAGATCTGTAACGACCTGCGCCTGCTGTCCTCTGGTCCGCGTGCTGGCCTGGCAGAAATTAATCTGCCGCCGCGTCAGGCTGGTTCCTCCATCATGCCGGGTAAGGTCAACCCGGTTATCCCGGAGGTTGTTAACCAGGTCTGCTTCAAGATCTTTGGTAATGACCACGTCGTTACCATGGCCGCTGAGGCAGGCCAGCTGCAGCTCAACGTTATGGAGCCGGTCATCGGTGAGGCACTGTTCCAGTCCATCCGCATCATGGGCAACGCCGTCGACACCCTGCGTGAGAAGTGCGTCGTGGGCATCACTGCCAACGCTGACGTCTGCCGTGCTTATGTGGAGAACTCCATCGGTATCGTCACCTACCTGAACCCGTTCATCGGCCACCACAACGGTGACCTCATTGCCAAGGAGTCCCTGAAGACCGGCAAGGGAGTCAAGGAACTGGTTCTGGAGAAGGGCCTGCTCGACGAGGAAACTCTCAACAAGGTTCTGTCCGTGGAAAACCTCATGCACCCGGAGTTCCGCGGCCAGCTGTACATCGACGAATAAATCGTCGCCCAGCACTAGCGAGAGCGAATCGCTCATGCTGTACAACACACGCCCGCGCTGCCTCAATGATGGCGGCGCGGGCGTGTGCCCGTTTTCAACCACACCAGGTATCACGCCCTCTCTCGAGACCGAGCCGTCGGTGCGCACTTTTGTGGAAACGGACACAATCGGGCCTGAATACTCGCTAAAGCCACACCAATAGGGAAGAATAAAACTGTCAGTTCTCGCGCCATGGTCGTGTTCTGACCGCCGCGCGAATTACCACCCATACTGCAGTTCAACTGCACATATTGGAGTTACACAATGGTTGTAGTGCACATCCTCATCGTCCTTGCGGCGATTTATCTCGGTGCCCGAATCGGTTCAATCGGCATTGGTATGGCCGGCGGCTTGGGCGTTCTACTTTTGGGCCTCACCGGCGTCCCCGTCACCCGCGAAGATATCCCCTTCGATGTCATCGGCATCATCATGACCGTTATCGCGGCCATCGCTGCCATGCAGCGCGCCGGTGGCATGGACTATCTCGTCTACCTGGCAGAGAAGTTCCTTCGTAAAAACCCGAAGAAGATCACGTTCTACGCCCCGGTGGTCACGTGGCTGATGACCGTTCTGGCAGGCACTGGACACACCGCTTTTTCCACGCTCCCGGTTATCGTCGAGGTAGCCAAGGAAGGCAAGGTCCGCCCCTCACGCCCGTTGTCCATCGCGGTTGTTGCCTCGCAGATGGCCATCTGCGCCTCACCCATCTCTGCGGCCGTAGTCTTGCTGGCCTCCCTGTTGGAGCCCATGGGCGTGGGCTATTTGCAGATCCTCGCCGTGCTCATTCCTGCGACGTTCCTCTCCATTTTCCCTGCCGCCTGGATTGCCAACCGAGCAGGCGCTGAGCTCGAAGATGATCCCGTTTACCAAGAACGTAAGGCCCAAGGCTTGGTGAAGATGCCACAGGGTTCCCACAGCTACAGCCCGATGCAGGGCGCCAAGACCTCCGTGATCATCTTCCTGGTTGCCATCGTCATCGTTATGCTGTGGGCCACCCTGACCTCCTCCCAGGTAGGACTCATCGAAGAGCCGACTCTGCCCCGTAACGAAGCCATCATGACGGTGATGCTTACCGCTGCAACCCTCATCGTCATGATCACCAAGATCTCCGCTGGCGATGTTCTCAACACCCCAGTGTTCAAGTCTGGCATGTCTGCCTGTATCTGTGTGCTTGGTGTGGCCTGGTTGGGCACCACGCTGATTAACCACTACATGGAGGACATCCAGGCTATCTCCGGGTCCATCATCGAGTCCGCCCCATGGTTGCTGGCCATCGTGCTCTTCTTTGCTGCGGCGCTGTTGTACTCCCAGGCAGCCACCACCAAGGCTCTCATGCCTGCGGCCCTGGCCCTTGGCGTCAACCCGCTGACCGCTGTCGCTGCCTTCCCCGCGGTATCCGCTCTGTTCATTCTGCCGACGTACCCGACCCTGTTGGCGGCCGTTGAAATGGATGACACTGGCTCGACCCGCATCGGAAAGGCTGTCTTCAACCACCCGTTCATCATTCCTGGCACTGTGAGCATCGCCTTGTCGGTCCTCCTGTGCTACGCCATCGGCGCAGTCGTTCTCTAGCATTATCAAAAAATTATTTGATTTTGCTCAAGACACTTCTTTAGCGCGCTAAGCTGGTGGGCATGACTACGCAACCTTCTGATGTTGAGATCGCTCAAGCCCACCAGCTCGAACCCATCACTGATATTGCTGCCCGCGCCGGTATCCCGGCGCCCGCTCTTATCCCTTATGGGCAGAATAAAGCCAAGGTAGATATCACCCAAGTTGGGGATACCCCCGCCAACGGCAAGCTCGTCCTCGTTACTGGTGTCTCACCGACTCCAGCAGGTGAGGGCAAATCCACTGTCCTTATCGGTTTGACCGATGCCCTCACCCAGCTGGGGAAGAAGGCTATCGTGGCACTGCGCGAGCCCTCCCAGGGCCCCGTCATGGGCATTAAGGGAGGTGCCGCGGGAGGCGGCTACTCCCAGGTTGTTCCCATGGAGGACATCAACCTCCACTTCACGGGTGACTTCCACGCCATCTCTGCGGCGACCAATACCTTGGCCGCCATCATCGATAACCACATCCACCAAGGCAACGCTCTCAACATCGATCCGCGTCGCATCACCTGGCAGCGCTGTATCGACGTCAACGACCGCGCGCTGCGCAATGTCGTCACCGGTCTTGGCGGCCCGGCCCACGGTGTACCGGGGGAGACCGGTTTCACCATTACCGCGGCATCCGAAATCATGGCCATCCTGGGACTCGCCACTGACTTGGCAGACCTGAAGAGGCGCCTTGGCGACATTACCGTGGGCTACACCTATGACCAGAAGCCGGTCACTGCCCGCGAGTTGGGGGCAGAAGGCGCGCTGACGGCACTGATGCGCGATGCACTCAACCCCAACTTGGTGCAAACTCTCGGCGGAACCCCGGCCTTCGTCCACGGCGGACCATTTGCCAACATCGCTCACGGCTGCAACACGCTCCTCGCTACCCAGACCGCGATGCGCTTCGGCGATATAGTTCTTACGGAGGCAGGGTTCGGCGCGGATCTCGGCGGTGAAAAGTTCCTCGACGTCAAGTCCCGCTTCGGTGACCTCGATGTCGCCGGCGCCGTCGTCGTGGCGACAATCCGTTCCCAGAAGTACAACGGTGGCCAGCCACGTGAGGAACTGACTACGGAAAACCTGGAAGCGTTGAAGAAGGGTGTGGTCAACCTGGAGCGCCACGTGGAGAACCTCCGCAAGTTTGGTCTGACCCCAGTGGTGGCCCTCAACCTCTTTGGCAGCGATACCGATGCCGAGCGCGAGTTCATGCGCCAGTGGGCGGCAGACTTTAACGTCGCGCTCGAGGAAGCAGAGGTGTGGGCCAAGGGAGGCTCCGGCGCCACCGCGCTAGCTGAGCGCCTTTTGGACAGCCTCTCCGAAGGCTCCTCTCACCAGCTTTACGATCCCGCCGATGGTATCGAGGCATCCATCGAGACCATCGCCACGGAAATTTACCGCGCAGAACGCGTCGAGTATTCTTCCAAGGCCCTCAAGGATCTCAAGTACATCAAGGACAACGGCTGGGAGAAGTTCCCCGTCGTTATCTCTAAGACCCAGTACTCCTTCTCCGATGATCCCAGCCAGCTCGGCGCTCCGGAAGGCCACGTCCTCCACGTCCGCGAACTTCAGCCGCGCACCGGCGCTGGTTTCATCGTTGCCCTAACCGGTGACGTCATGACCATGCCGGGCCTGCCAAAGAAGCCCGCGGCGAACAACATCGACGTTGCCGCTGACGGATCGATCTCCGGCTTGTTCTAAGCCGCCGTGCGGTCTACGCGGTCTGGTCGGGCCACCCGGGATACTCGGGTGGCGTTCCACCAAAAGCCGGGCAGAGGTCTTGGAACGAGCACCAACCGCACAGCTTTGAAGTCTTCGGCCTAAAGTCTCCGGCCTTGCCATCGCCTTCGATTCTGGCCCAGAGCTCGCCTAGGTCGCGCTCGAAATACTCCAGTTCCTCCGGTCCCGGCGTGAGGAACATAGAGTCCAGAACCTTGAGGTACATCAGCCGCAGCTGCGTAGGGATGGTGCCGAGTAGCCGCCAGTACACCAGCGCGTAGAAATTCATTTGGAACTGCGCGTCCTGGGAATAACGGGGGAGCGGCTTCTTTCCGGTCTTATAGTCGACCACACGCACCTCGCCGGTGGGGGCGACGTCGACGCGGTCGATAAACCCGCGCACCGGCACGCCGTTGGGCAGCACGGTGTCGACGTACATTTCGCACTCGTGGGCGTCGAAACCTTGCGGGTTTTCCATCTGGAAGTAGCCCTTGATGAGCTCACGTGCTTCGACGAAGAAGTCGAGTTCTTCCTGTTCTGGGACTAATTCGCGTAGCTCGGGATCGGATTCAATCATCACTGCCCATTCGGGCTTAATCATCTTCACCGCCACCGGGTACTCCCGCTCCTCGCGGGGTAGCTGGTGCATCTTTTCCAGGACGGCGTGGACCAGCGTTCCCTTGACCTGTGCCTTCGTCTTGGGCTCGGGGAGCTTGTCGATGGCCCGGAAGCGATAGAGCAGCGGGCACTGCTTGTAATCGGAGGCGCGGGAAGGGGAGAGGGCTAGTCGTTTCGGCATAATGTTTCTCAGCCTAGCGCATAGGCACACACAGTCCTTCCGGCATCACCCGGCAGTCCGTGGCAAGCTGGAAGCATGAGCACTACGCAAGATTTTCTCGATTTCATCGCCGCCAGCCCGTCCTCCTACCACGCGGCTGAGGAGGTAGCGCGCAGACTCGTTGAGGCGGGTTTTAGCCGTCAGGATGAGTCCGCCGAGTGGTCAGCCGAACCGGGCGGCCACGTCATGGTCCGGGGTGGTGCGGTCATGGCATGGTTTGTCCCCGAAGGTGCCAGTCCGGATTCGGGTTTCCGGATTATCGGCTCCCATACTGATTCGCCCGGTCTTGCTCTCAAACCCACCCCAGATTTCGACTCCGCCGGTTGGCAGCAGGTGGCCGTGGAAGTCTATGGCGGTGTGCTTCTCCACAGCTGGTTCGACCGTGAGCTCACCGTGGGCGGCCAGGTCATAACGAAGGATGGTAGCCGCCACTTGGTCAACACCGGGCCTTTGCTGCGCTTGCCTTCGCTGGCTATCCACCTCTACCGCAAGGATAAGTTCAAGCCGGATCGCCAGCGCCACATGCAGCCGGTGCTCTCCGTGGGCACTCCGGAAACGTCGGTGATGGGGGTCGTCGGCAAGCAGCTAGGCGTCGCCCCGGAAGATATCGCTTCCTTCAACCTCATTACCGCCGATGCCCAGCACGGTGAGGTCTTTGGCGCCGGCGAAAAGCTCATCGCTGCTGGACGCATGGACAATCTCTCTTCCGTTCACGCCTCCCTGCGTGCCCTCCTCGCCGCCGCCCGCAATGCCGACTCAATTGAGCACAAGGACATCCTCGTCATGGCGGCCTTCGACCACGAAGAGGTCGGTTCTTCCTCGCGCTATGGCGCGGGCGGCCCGATTCTGGGGGATATCCTTACCCGTACGGCACGGGCGCTCGGGGCCGATGAGGAGCAGCGCTTCCAGATGTTCGCGCGCTCCAGCTGTGTGTCTGCGGATGCCGCTCACTCCGTGCACCCCAACTACGCGGAGAAGCACGATCCCACGCACCACCCGATCATCGGCCAAGGCCCAGTCACCAAGATCAACGGCAACCAGCGCTACGCTTCCGACGCCAACACTGTGGCCCTGTGGGAATCTGCCTGCCGCCGCGCTGAGGTGCCCTACCAGCGCTTCGTAGGCAATAACGACGTGCCCTGTGGCTCCACCATCGGCCCGATTTCCGCCACCCGCTTGGGCATTCCCACCGTCGACGTGGGAGTGCCGATGCTCTCGATGCACTCGGCCCGCGAGCTGGTGGGCGAGCGCGACCAACTATGGCTTGGTAACGCCCTTGAGGCATACTTGGTGGGTTAATCCTTGCCACCCCGAACTATGTGAAAGGTTCCCACGCCATGGCTTATTCTGGCCCCTTCCGCTACGGCGACCGCGTGCAGCTCACCGATGCCAAGCGGCGTCACTACACCATCGTCCTCGAGGAGGGAGGCCAGTTCCATTCGCACAAGGGCATCATCAACCACGATGATGTCGTCGGCATGGATGAAGGCTCCGTCATCGATTCGACTCTGGGCAGCTCCTTCCTCTTGTTCCGCCACCTCATGGTGGACCATGTCCTGTCGATGCCACGGGGTGCCGCGGTGATCTATCCCAAAGACTCCGCGCAGATTCTGGTCGAAGGCGATATTTTCATGGGCGCACGAGTGCTCGAGGCTGGCGCCGGTTCCGGTGCTCTCTCGATGACGTTGTTGCGCGCCGTGGGGCCGGAGGGCCACGTTTTCTCCTATGAGGTCCGCGATGATCATTTGGAATACGCCGTGGACAACGTCACCGAATACTTCGGTAAGCAGCCCGAATGGTGGAGCCCGCGTCTGGGGGACTTGGCCGATGTCACCGTCGAGGATCTGGGTGGCCCGGTGGACCGCGTCATCCTGGACATGCTCGAGCCCTGGGAGCACCTCGAGAAGGTGCGCGATATCCTCATTCCAGGCGGCGTTTTCATGACCTACGTGGCTACCGTTCCGCAGCTGATGAAGGTGATGGAGGGCATCCGCGAGCTCAAGTGCTTTACGGAGCCGCGTGCCTGGGAGTCCCTGGTGCGCGAATGGAAGGTGGACGGCTTGGCCACCCGCCCTGAGCATCGCATGAACGCGCACACGGCGTTTCTGATCTGGACGCGCCGGCTTGCCGACGGTGTCACTCCACCCCGCCCGCAGCGCCGCGCCCGAAAATAAGCCCCGAGATTAAACGTGGCGCACTGCGCGCTAGGGTGGACTCTATGAACGATGCCACTCATTCCCAGGAACTTGGCCAGCAGCGTCGCCAGATAGAGCAGCTCGCTGAACGCAATGCCAAGCTTGCTGCCCTGTTGAAGGATGCGCGCACGAAGCTTCAGCAGATGCTCGCGGAGGTTGACGCCCTTGCGGAGCCTGCCTCCACATACGGTGTCTTTCTGGGCTATTCCGGGCGCGCGCATGATTCACGCCGTGACGCCGAGGTTTATACCAATGGCCGAGCCATGCGGGTCAAGATTTCGCCAAACCTGGAGCCCGGCTCCCTGAAAGTAGGGCAGCAGGTGCGCTTGGGCGAGGGCTTCGTCGTCGTGGAGGCCTGCGCCCCGGTAAATACGGGCGCGCTGGCGACGCTCCAAGAACGTCTCGGCACCGACCGCGCCGTGGTCATCAATTCCTCTGGTGAAGAGCAGGTTGTTCTCCTTGCTGCAGCGTTGCGGGATACCGTGCGCGCCGGCGATACCCTCTTGGTCGAGCCCAAATCTGGTGTTGCCACCGAGCGCGTGCACAAGACTGAGGTAGCGCAGCTCACGCTGGAGGAGGTTCCTGACGTCTCCTACGAAGACATCGGCGGTTTGGACGAGCAGATCTCCCTCATCCGTGACTCCGTCGAGCTGCCTTTCCTGCACCCGGAACTCTACCGCCAGTACGATCTCCAGCCGCCCAAGGGCGTGCTGCTCTACGGCCCGCCAGGCTGCGGAAAGACGCTCATCGCCAAGGCGGTAGCGCATTCGCTGTCCGCGTCGCTGGGAGCTAGTGCCCCCAGCTACTTCCTCAATGTGAAGGGCCCAGAACTGCTCAATAAATTCGTAGGCGAGACTGAGCGCCGCATCCGCCTCATCTTCGAACGCGCCCGCGAGCTTGCTTCCGAGCCCACCGAGGATGGCAGCCAGCGCCCGGTCATCATCTTTTTCGATGAGATGGAATC
This sequence comes from Corynebacterium sp. Marseille-Q2823, assembly GCF_903645345.1. Lineage (NCBI taxonomy): Bacteria > Bacillati > Actinomycetota > Actinomycetes > Mycobacteriales > Corynebacteriaceae > Corynebacterium > Corynebacterium sp. Marseille-Q2823. Next base: position 416,269 of record NZ_CAHJXS010000001.1, read on the forward strand.
CATCTTCCGCACGCGTGGCTCCGGTGTGTCCTCCGATATGGAGACCACCGTCGTCCCGCAGCTGCTGACGGAGCTGGACGGTGTGGAGAAGCTCAGCAACGTCATCGTCATCGGCGCCACCAACCGCGAGGAACTCATCGACCCCGCCATCATGCGCCCGGGGCGCCTCGATATCAAGATTCGCGTCAACCGCCCGACCAAGCAGGGCGCGCGGGAAATCTTTGCGCGCCACTTTCCGGAATCAGTCCCGCACGAGGGTGACCTTTCCCAGCTCATCGATACCGCGGTCGACGATCTCTACGCCGAGCGGCCGTTCGTCAAACTCCACTTCGCTAACGCGGATCCGCGCGTGCTGCATTACCGGGACTTCGTGTCCGGCGCGATGATTGCCAACATCGTTTCCCGTGCCAAGAAGCTAGCGATTAAGGAAGCGTTGGACCCAACCACAAACCGCGAAGGGGCACAGCCCGCAGGTATCACCGCCGCGCACCTGCACCAGGCCATCGCCGCTGAGCAGGCTGAATCGGAATACGTCCCCACCTCCGCCAACCCGGAAGAGTGGGCGAAGATCGTCGCCGGTACCTCTGCTGGCGCATATGTCACACAGGTCGAATTGATGGGAGTGTAGCCATGAGCCGTGTTCTAGGAACCGAAACTGAATATGGAATCTCCACGCCGTCCAACCCGGCGTTATCACCGATTGTGACCTCCACCCATGCTGTTGTGGCTTATGCCGCCCTGCATACCGGTGCGCGCTCCCGCTGGGATTTTCGGGAGGAGCACCCACTGCGCGATAGCCGCGGCTTCGATCTCAAGCGCTATCACACCGTGCCCGTGGTGGACCCGAATGCCTTGGGTGTGGCCAACGTGGTGACCGCCAATGGCGCGCGTTTCTACGTCGATCACGCCCACCCCGAGTACTCCTCACCGGAGTGCACGAATGCCTGGGATGCGATGCTTTACGACGCCGCCGGCGACCTCATCCTGCGCCGTGCAGGGGAGTCCGTAGCACCGTTGACCGCGCAGGGCACGTCGGTGTTGGCCACACACGATCCCTGCCCGCCGCTGAAGTTCTACAAGAACAACGTGGACGGCAAAGGTGCTTCCTATGGAAGCCACGAGAACTACCAGTACTCCAGGGATACTGACTTCGATGACATTGCCCAGGGGCTGATTCCCTTTTTCGTCGCTCGCCAGGTGGTCACTGGTGCCGGACGCGTGGGATTGGGTGCTGACGGTGAGGAGCCAGGCTTCCAGATCTCGCAACGCGCGGACTATATCGAGCAGGAGATCTCCCTGGAAACCACCCTCAACCGCGGCATCATCAACACCCGTGATGAACCACATGCGGTCGCCGAGGACTTCGGTCGCCTGCACGTCATCATCGGTGATGCCACGATGTCCCATACCTCGACGCTGCTCAAGCTGGGCATGACCTCGCTGGTACTCGATGCCATCGAGAGCGGCGTGGACTTTAGTGATCTGCGCCTAGCAGAGCCGGTGGAGGAGGTGCAGCGGGTGAGCCGGGATCTCACCTTGACGCACCAGCTGGCGCTTCGCGACGGTCGCCGCCTCACCGCCCTCGACATTCTCGCCGCATACCGGGAAAGGGTCACCGCCACCACTGTGGCGGATGAAAAGGTGCTCGCCGCCTGGGACGAGGTTGTCGAGCTCCTGGCGGACAATCCGCTCAAGGCCGCCCACCTGCTGGATTGGGTAGCCAAGTATCGCTTGTTTAAGGGCTACCTCGACCGCGGCGTGGCTGCCGATGACCCGAAACTGGCGCTCATCGATCTGCAGTACACCGATATCGATCCGGCCAAGTCCCTTTACCATGCGCTCGTGCGCAAGGGGCAGATGCGCACCCTGGTCAGTGAGGAAGAGATCGCAGCAGCAGCAGAGACGCCGCCCGCAGATACCCGCGCCTACCTGCGCGGACATGCCACCCGGAAGTTCGGGGAGGATGTCGTGGCGGCCTCCTGGCAGTCGCTAACCTTCCGCATCGGTGAGGCCGAGGGAGCCAACTCTGGTACTGCCTGCGTGGCGCTCGACGACACCACAAGACTCGGGCAAGACGAGGTGGGCGCTCTACTGGAATCTGCGGGCAGTGCCGCCGACTTCGTTGATAGTTTGCGCCAGCTCGGGGTGCGAATCGAGTACCCTACACTGTATTAGCGCAGCATTTTCCACTCGCGAAAGGAGCTCTTAAGAATGAGCGGACAGCAATCTCAGATCAACGCCGGTGGCGGCAACGGTCAAGGAGGCGACACTCCGGAGTTCGACGCCGGACAAGTCAGCATCAACAGCGCGGGTACCGATGACCTCCTCGATGAGATTGACGGCCTTTTGGAGTCCAATGCCGAGGAGTTCGTGCGCTCCTACGTCCAAAAGGGCGGCGAATAAAGGTGGAGCAGCCCTCCGATAACGCCCCCGTTTATGCACGGCGGATTATGGGCATCGAAACCGAGTACGGCATTACTGCGAGCACAAGCGATGGACAGCGGGTGATGTCCCCGGATGAGATCGCCCGCGTGCTTTTCCGGCCCATCGTGTCGAAGTACTCCTCCTCAAATATCTTTAGCCCTAACGCCTCCCGCCTCTACCTCGACGTCGGCTCCCACCCGGAGATCGCTACCGCTGAATGCGATAGCCTGAGCCAGCTCATCGCGTACGAGCGCGCCGGCGATGCCATGATCAACCGCATGGCCGTACAGGCGGAGGAAGCCTTGGTGGCGGAGGGGGCGAAACGCGCCGTCTACTTGTTCAAGAACAACGTAGATTCCGCGGGCAATTCCTACGGCTGCCACGAGAACTACCTCATCGGCCGCCACGTGGTACTCAAGGACCTCGGCAAAGCCCTGTTGCCGTTTATGATTACCCGCCAGCTCATTTGCGGTGCGGGGATGATTAAACCTGCCAAGGGGGAGGAACCTGCTCGGTTTGTTCTCTCGCAGCGCGCCGACCAGGTCTGAGGTGTGTCTCGACACTCGCCTCCCACTCTTATCGCGAACGCCGGTGATTCCAAGCGTTTCCGCCGCATGCACGTTATCGTTGGCGACTCCAACATGGCCGAACCCACGATGGCCCTCAAAGTTGGCTCCACGCTGCTCATGCTGGAGATGCTGGAAGCCGGTTTTGAGGTGCCGGCATTCTCGGTACTCGAGCCAATTAAACACATTAGGGCCATCGCGCTCGACCCCACCGGCCGCACCGAGCTTCCGCTTGAGGGAGGCGGCAGCACCACCGCGCTCGCCGTACAGCAGGAGCTCTGTACCGCTGCCGAGCGCTGGCTGGATCACCGCGAGGACGCAGGCACTCCGACGGTTGAGTTAGCCCGTGTCGTGGACTTGTGGAAGCGCACCCTCCAGGCCATCGATACTCAGGATTTCTCCGGCGTTGACCGCGAGATCGATTGGGTCATCAAGCGCAGCCTGCTGAACCGCTACCGCGAGCGCCTGGGCGGGGATTGGTCGCACCCCAAGCTGGCACAGATTGACCTGACCTTCCATGACATCCGTCCAGGTCGCGGCCTCTACAGCGTATTGGAGCAGCGCGGCATGGTGAAACGCTGGATCGACGACGCTGCAATCGATGCTGCCGTCGACACCGCCCCGCAGACCACCCGTGCCAAGCTGCGCGGGGAGTTTCTCGCTGTTGCCCGCGAGCTCGATGCCGCGGTAACGGTGGATTGGACGCGGATGAAGGTCAACCGGCCTGAACCGATGACCGAGGAGTTCTCCGACCCGTTTGTGTCCGAGGACCCGCGCCTAGATGGGTTGTTAGACTACATGCGTTCGCACCCAGGCTCATAGAGCCGTAGAGCTGATCAAGGAACCTGCCACTATGCCTTCAGCAGATCGCACTGCAGCCCGGACGCCGGTCAGAGACCGCGCTATCGAAAGGCTCACCAACCTCACCTTTGCGCTGCATGGCGCCGCGCACCAAGGCGGGGTTCCTGACCGCAGCGCAGCGTGGATCCGCAGCCACGTCGAGGGCTACCAGTCTCGCAGCGACGAGGCTTTTCAGAAACAACTTTCCCGCGACATTGTGACCCTGCAGCGCGCTGGTGTTCCGGTAGTGCACAGCAGTGGGGCAGAAGGTTCGCTGTACCGGCTCGATCCCGAAAACTACCAGCTACCTCCCGTCGATTTCACGCCGGAGGAGGCCATGGTTCTCGGCGTAGCCGGCGGCATCGGCACTCCGGGAGGCTTAAGCGATTTCAGTCTCTCCGCGTGGACCAAGATCGCAGCCTCAGGCGCCTCCCGCGACTTGAGCGGAGCGCCGGTGTACACCGCAGTCAACGACATGACCAGGTTGAGCCCAGAGCTCGTCACTGGAGTCATCACCGCAGTGCGTGCTGGGCTGCGCATTTCCTTCGATTACTACGCCACGCCCTCTGCCGAGGCGGTTCGCCGCCATATGGATCCCTGGGGGCTGGTCAACCACCGGGATCGTGTTTATCTCGTCGGTTGGGATGTGGACCGCGAGGCTCCCCGAACTTTTCGCGCTACCCGCGTGGACAACGTCAGGCGCTCGCGTGCCACAGCAACGCATCTCGAGCCCACTGCACCACTGCAGGATCTCGTTGTAGAGGCGCTGGAGCGGGGCGAAACGGTAAATACTGTCCTCGAGGTTCCCGAGGGTCAGGCCGCCGAGCTTGTCGACGCCGGACGCAGGCGCGAAGATGGGCTCCTAGAGCTCACCAACGTACACCGCGATTGGTTGGTGCGTACCGCTGCTGGTTATGCACCAGATGTCGTGGTGATTGAACCAGCAGAGGTTCGTGCCGACATCATCACACTCTTAAGTGTCGGTGATGCCCCATCATCAGCGTCTGGCGAGGAGGCCCGCCATGGTTGATCAACCCCGCAAGCTGCAGTCCCTTGTTCGCTCCCTCAACCTCATCCCTTACCTGCGTAACCACCCGGGGCTGACCCCGATGGAGGCTGCCGAGGATTTAGGGATGACCCCTGCTGAGCTTAAGGATGCTATCGACCGTCTCTTCTGCTCCGGTGTGGGCCGCAATACCGAGGACCTTATCGACTTAAGCTTTAGCTACCGCGATGGCATCGAGATCTACAACGACCAGGGCCTGACCCAGGCATTGCGACTGACCCCAACTGAGGCCGGCGCGTTGCTGCTAACGCTCGAGTCTCTTGAGGCAATGCCGGGGCTTGTCGACGTCTCCGCGGTCCACTCTGCCGCCGCGAAGCTGCGCGAGATCATGGATGAAAAGACAGCCGCCATCTATGATTCCCTGGCCACGACCGATCCCGAGGAGTCCGAGGTGCAAGCGGCGTTGGCGGGGGCCGTCGACAAGCGCCGGCAAGTGCGTTTAACCTACTGGAGTATGTCCTCCAACCGCACCAGCGAGCGCACCGTGCACCCGGCCCGCATCTTTATCGTGGACGGCGAACCCTATTTGGTGGCCTGGGACGAGTCGGTGGGGGAGCACCGAACGTTCCGCCTCGACCGCATGAGTGATGTTGAGGTGCTTGACGCAACCGCCACCCCACATGTGCGCGAACTGGATTTCAACCCAGATTCACCCTTTGGTCTAGATCACACTCTTGTTGCGGAGCTGGAGATTCACCAAGAATTCACCTGGCTAGCGGAACACTACGACATCACCCTTGGCGAGACCCTAGAAAATGGCCTCATAGCTGCAACGATGCCGGTCGGCTCGGAGGCGTGGTTTAGCCGTTTCGCGCTCGGCCAAGCTGATCGCATGCGGGTTGTGGGGCCGCAGAAGCTCGTTGACGCCATTTCGGAGCATAGAAAACGAGCACTGGAGCGTTATACTCAACTGCCAGACTAAGAGCTCTCCCGCGTGCACGTCGCTCAGCGTCGCGCTGTGTGAACAAGCACGCTTCATCGACCAAGAAAGAAGGGGCACCCTCAATGACCGTGGGACCTTTGGAAATCGGCCTTGTTGTTCTCGTGATCGTGCTGCTATTCGGCGCTAAGAAGCTGCCGGAGCTGGCTCGCTCCATGGGCCGGTCTATGCGCATCTTCAAGTCCGAAGTCAAGGAGATGAAAGAGGAGAACAACACCTCTGAGCAGCAGGGCCAGATCGCGGGCTCCAAGCAGTCCGACGAGGACTTTTGGAACAGCCCGGAGATGCAGCCGCGCACTTCCAAGCCGGCTGACGGAAACCAGAACTAATAATCTTTCCCGGCAGGCAGACCACACTCCGCGTCCCTCGGCGTGCTGAGGCCTCGCCTGCCGTCGTGGGCTTTTCTGTGGAGGTCTTGCTTTGAGTACCGCGAGTACACCGTCGAATCCTGCTTCTAACGCGCCGAAGCAAAAATGGAGCTCAAAGCTACGCCGCAAGCCCAAGAACCCAACGGGGGAGATGACCTTAGTTCAGCACCTCCAGGAGCTGCGCCGACGCATCGTCATTTCCCTTCTCGCCCTCGTTGTGGGTGCCATCATCGGATTCATCTGGTACCAACACGCCCCGTTTGGCATGTCACCGCTAGGTGAGATTTTGCGCGGTCCCTATTGCTCACTCCCTGAAGAGAGCCGTGTTTCCTTCTCCGCGGACGGCGAATGCCGTCTGCTCGCAACCAGCCCCTTCGAAATGCTGATGCTCCGACTCAAGGTTGGCGCGTTAGCCGGCACCGTATTGTCCTCACCGGTCTGGCTCTACCAGATATGGGCCTTCATCGTGCCCGGCCTGCACAAGAACGAACGCCGCTTTACCTTTTTGTTTGTCTCGACTGCGGTCCTGCTCTTCGTGCTCGGCGCGGTTCTCGCCTACGTCATCCTTTCTGTGGGTTTGGAGTTCCTCATGGGAATGGGCTCGGAGTACCAGACCGCAGCACTGACAGGTGAACGTTACTTCTACTTCCTGCTGGCGTTGCTCCTCATCTTTGGCGTCAGCTTTGAGATCCCACTACTCGTGGTTTGCCTCAACCTGATCGGTGTCTTGGAATATGACCACGTCAAAGATAAGCGCCGCATCATCATTGTCGTCATCATGATTTTCGCCGCGGTTGTTACACCGGGCCAAGAACCCTTCTCAATGTTGGTTTTGGCCGGTGCTCTCGTGATTCTTGTGGAGATAGCTTTCCAGTTCTGCCGCATCAACGACAAGCGCCAAAAGCGCCAACGTCCAGACTGGATGGACGTGGACGATGAAACTGCCTCGTCGCTGGATGAAGGTCCGGGTGCCATTGGCGCACCAACTCCGGTGTCTGCATCCACGAGCGTTTCTGCGTCTTCACGGCCAGTATCTTCCAGGCCGGTGGCCTCGGCTTCGTCTGCTGACGCTCGGGTACCGCAGCCTCAGCAGACGAATACTCAGCCCCCGCAGAGCGGCTTTTTCGACGACGTTCTGTAAGCTGGTCAGCCTTCTTAGGGGACTTGTTCAAACTATCCCGCTTGGCGCCGGGGACCGGCGCGCTAGCAGGCCGCCCTTGACAGGTACCCTGGAGACTTATGACACTGACGCATCTGGACGAGTTCACCCAAGCGCTTCCGTACTCACTGGATGAATTCCAGATCCAAGGATGCCAAGCCGTCGAAGCTGGCCACGGTGTTCTGGTCTGTGCGCCCACCGGCGCGGGTAAAACCGTGGTGGGTGAGTTCGCCGTGTCCTTGGCGCTGCGCCAAGGGACCCGCTGTTTCTACACCACACCCATCAAGGCGCTGAGTAACCAGAAGTACCACGACCTAGTTGACGCGCATGGTGAGGATGCGGTCGGGCTGCTGACCGGTGATGTCTCCATTAACTCCTCCGCGGACATCCTCGTGATGACCACTGAGGTTTTGCGCAACATGATTTACGCGGGCTCAGGTGCATTGGATCGCTTGACCCATGTGGTCATGGATGAGATCCACTTTCTTGCGGATGCTTCGCGCGGCGCAGTGTGGGAAGAGGTCATCCTCAACCTGGAGGAGCACGTCTCCATCATTGGTTTGTCCGCAACGGTATCCAACTCCGAGGAGTTCGGCCGGTGGCTGACCACCGTGCGTGGTGACACCAAGGTCATTGTCACCGACAAGCGCCCAGTACCGCTGGACCAGTGGATGATGGTCGGCCGCAAAATCTATCCGCTTTTTGAACCCGACTCAGGCGGCCAGGTAAACACTGAGCTCGCACGGCGTATCCAACGTCTGGAGGCCGGCGATACCGATAATGGCCGCGCAGACTATGCCCAGAACCGTGCGAGCTTCCGCGCCCGCGCCCGTCACAAAGGCGGCGGGCGCGGCGACCGGCACAGTGATCGGCGCAGCGGCGCGCCTCGTGCGCAGGACCGTTACCGTCCGCTTGGCCGCCCGGAGGTTCTCAAAGAGCTGCAATCAATGGAGATGCTGCCGGCAATTACCTTCATCTTCTCCCGCGCGGGCTGCGACGGTGCTCTGTATCAGTGCTTGCGTTCCCGCATGGTGCTGACCTCCCAGGAGGAGGCTGTTGCGATCAAGGCCATCGTCGATAAGGGCGTGGAAGGCATTCCGGAAGAAGACCTCAAGGTCCTTGATTTCAAACGTTGGCGCGAAGCACTCTCGCGTGGCTTCGCCGCTCACCACGCAGGAATGCTGCCGGCCTTTAGGCACATCGTAGAGGAACTGTTCGTCAAGGGCCTCGTGCGGGCAGTCTTCGCCACCGAAACGTTGGCCCTAGGAATCAACATGCCGGCGCGCACCGTGGTGCTGGAAAAGCTGGTGAAATTTAACGGCGAGGCACACGTGGACCTGACACCGGGCCAGTACACACAGCTCACCGGCCGCGCCGGTAGGCGAGGCATCGATACCTTGGGCAATGCCGTCGTTCAGTGGGCACCCGCTATGGATCCCACCGCGGTGGCGGGGCTTGCGTCAACTCGTACCTATCCGCTCATTTCCACTTTCGAGCCCGGCTACAACATGGCTATCAACCTGCTAGGCATGCTTGGCTTTGATGACTCGCTCCGATTGCTGGAGAAGTCTTTCGCCCAGTTCCAGGCGGATGGATCCGTTGTGGAGGAAACCCGAGAGATTGAGCGCGCTGAGCACCGCGTCCGCGAACTACGCGCACAGTTGGAGCAGGCCGTAGATAACTTGGCTCCGCCTGCCGCCGATGGCGCAGACCCCGCTGAGATTCTCATGGACTATATGCGGCTGCGCCGAGCGCTGACCGACGAGGAGAAGTCAGCGCGGGCATCCAAGAAGGAGGAGAGGAACAAGGAAGTTGCCGCAGTACTGGCTCGCTTGCAGGTGGGTGAGGTCATCGCCATCGCAACAAAGAAGCGGCCAACGTTGGCTGTCGTTATTACTCCGGCCAACCAGACTGCTGATCCACGCCCCTGGGTAACCACTGAAACGGGATGGTCTGGACGCATCGATTCCGCCGGTATCGATAATCCGCCGATCGTCGTTGGGCACATGAAGCTCCCGCGCGCAGCGCAGAAGAACCCGCGCCGCCATACCCGATTTGTCCAGGAGTCCTTCAAGCGCGACTACTACAAGCGTCCGAAGAAGATGCGCACTGAGCCGCGGAATCGCCCCAACAAGAAGATCGCGCAGTTGCGCGATGCCCTCCGCGAACATCCGGTGCACCATTGGCCCGCGACCGACCGCGAGCAGCTGGCCGGGGTGGCGCAGAAGCTGGCGCGCCGCGAACGCGAGCTAGCCAGGCTTGAGGATAAGGTCGAGCGCGCCACGGATACTCTTGGCCGCACCTTCGAGCGCATCGTGGATCTTCTGGCGGAGATGGACTACGTGGAGTTTGATGGTTACGGCGAAAACCGCGAGCCGGTCATCACGGATGAGGGCGAGCGTCTGGCTAAAATCCACTCCGAATCGGACCTACTGGTGGCGCAATGCCTCAAGCGCGGTATCTGGAACGACCTCGACCCGGCGGAGCTGGCCGGTGTGGCCTCCCTCTGTGTCTTTGAAAACCGCAAGACCACTCGCGGGGAACCCGGTGCGGCTACCGACGCAATGGCTAACGCCATGGACGCTACATGGCGCATTTATAGCGAGCTCGTCGCCGATGAGAAACGCCATAACCTGCCGCAAACGAGGGAGCCGGAGCCGTCGTTCGCGCTAGCTATCCACCAGTGGACGGCGGGCGCGCCGCTGGCCTATTGCATGGGCGCGGCTAACGAGTCTGGTGCAGAGCTAACCCCCGGTGACTTTGTCCGCTGGTGCCGCCAGGTCATTGACCTGCTTCAGCAGGTGGCAAAGACGGGCTACGAGGACGAAATTCGTCGCAATGCCCGGCGCGCCATCGACGCGATCCAGCGCGGCGTCGTCGCCATCGGCGCCTAGGCTTAGCGCCTAGTCTTCGGAGCCACCGCGAAGCAGCGCCGTGGCTGCCGCCGCGAGTACTTGGCGGTGGGGCGAAACGAGCGCCACGGTGGCGAGCTTGAGGTTGCGCCCCAACGGGTTAAGGATGAGGGCTTGCGTACCGATAACAGCGTCATCGACTAAAGCTGGACCGCCCGAGTCACCTTTGACTGCCGGAATCGTGTTGAAGACAAAACCGGCGGGGGAGACGGTGGTGAGGAAGTCAATGGACCAGGTGCGGAAGAAGGGAAGGAGAAAAAGCCCACTGCGCTGTTGGGCACGGCGAGCTTTCCCGCCATATCCCCAGGTGGTTACTGGAGCGCGGAATGGCGGGGTGCTTTCTGCCAGCCCAGGAAGGTCCCCGGGCGGGGGGCGGCGGGGGGCGAAACACCG